>CALDYY010000052.1 GCA_937944245.1 uncultured Saprospiraceae bacterium
TTCTTTAAGTGAAAATCAATAGTTTGTGGTTCTGACAATAGGAAGGCGAGGGAATTTAGCGGGCTAAATGACTAAGCCTTACTGAAGTCAGGTTCATAAAATATTGGTTTTCAGTAATTAAAAATTTAAACATGCTCTTAAATTTAAAAATATCTTTCGTGTGCAGTGAATGAAAACTTTAAAACATACTTCAACTAGAGAAAAGAAAAAATCACTAAGATTATGGTACAAATTTAATGATTTCTTCCTTATAAGAATGTTCAGTCGAATTTTTCCCCTTTCCCTCAATTCTTTTTACTATTTAGACAATCTTCTCTATATTCGTTTTTTCTTTTTCTGTAAAAGCAAAATTTTATTATATAAAATCACAATTCAGTATGTTAAAAAAAATTTACCTATTGTTTATTCTGCTTTCCTCTATTTGGAAATTAGAAGCGCAAGACAACCCCAAACCTATAACCAATACTTTTGTTATTCAGAATGCAACCATCGTTACATCGCCAGGCAAAAAAATAGAGAATGGCTCTATTCTTATCAAAAATGGGCTAATCCAAGCTGTTGGAACAAAAATAAATATTCCTTTTGATGCCAAAATCATTAAAGCGGATTCCATGTTTGTCTATGCAGGCTTTATTGATGGTGCTTCGCATGTAGGTATTCCAAAGCCACAAGGAGAGCAAAAGCGACCAGAAATAAAAGACCCTGCTAATCCACCAAATGATGTGGCAGGTATCCAACCAGAGCGCATGGTGCGGGACTTACTTAAAGCAGATGAAAAATCCATAGAAGAGTTACGAGAAGTTGGTTTTACGATGGCTCATGTATTCCCTGAAGGTAGAATGTTGCCAGGTAAAGGAGCTATCGTCTTGTTGGGTGGAAAAAGTGTGAATGACTTGATTTTCCTAGAAAATACGGCTCTTTTCATGCAATTTCAGTCAGCTAGAGGTGTTTTTCCTGCTACTTTAATTGGAGTTATTTCCAAATTTGAGGAGTTGTATTTGCAAGCTAAACAAGCTCACGAACATGAAAAAATGTACGTTGCTAACCCAACAGGGATGAAACGCCCAGAAAAAGACGCTGTGTTAGAAGCCTTTTTTCCTGTAATTGAGCAGAAGCAAAACCTTTTTATGAAAGCAGAAAGCTCAAAAGAAATTTCAAGAGCGTTGACTTTACAAAAAGAATTAGGTTACCCACTAACATTGGTAGAGGTAAAGGAAGGAATTAATTACGCAGATAAACTAAAAAATGTTAATCTTTTTCTTTCACTTAATTTACCTAAAGAAATAAAGGTCGCGGAAAAGAAAGACAGCATAGCAAAAGTACAAACTTGGGAGGATTTAGAAAAAGAGGGTTTAGAAAAACGTCAAAAAGAAGTTGTTGAACAAAGAGAACAACAAGCAACTCAACTAGCAGCAAAAGGCTTAAATTTTGGCTTCTCTACATTAGGCGTTAAGCCCAAAGAAGCAAAAGCTAATTTGATGCGCATGATTGCGGCAGGTTTAAGCGAAGATATGGCTCTAGCAGCATTGACGACCTATCCTGCAAAAATGCTGGGTATAGATAAAGTAGCTGGTACCGTAGAAAAAGGGAAGATGGCTAATTTGCTCATTTCAGATGCGCCTTTTTTCGACAAAGAGTCAAATGTACGCTATGTTTTTGTAGATGGTCAACTTTTTGAATATGAAGCAAAACCTAAGAAAAAGCCTAAAGCCTCTGGAGAAGAAGAAAAGCCATTGGATATTTCAGGCACTTGGACATACGAAACTTCTGCTGGAGGCATGGATATGTCAGGTCAGTTGGTGCTTGAAGTGAAAGATAGCGATGTCTCTGGCACAATGTCCAGTCCAATGAATCCTGCGGAAAAAGAGGCAATTAAAAATGCTTCTTTATCGGGAAAAACGCTTGAATTTGAAATGAATGTGTCAGGAGGAGGTCAGTCTTTAAAGGTAGTTTATGAACTTACTTTTGATGAAGATTCCTACGAAGGGACAATGAGTGTTGGGCAATACGGCAGTTTCAAAATAAAAGGTACAAAACTAAATAGCCCTAAATAAATTTATTGCATCATTAAAATTAAGAAAAAAATAATGAAAAATATTCTAATTAGTATGCTCTGTTTGTTAAGCGTTATTAGCTACGCACAACCTGCAACAGGTGATGTACTCATAAAAAACGGTACAGTGCTTACTATAACAAAAGAAGTGCTAGAAAATACAGATGTTCTTATTCAACAAGGGAAAATCAAACAAATTGCTAAGAACATTGCTGCGCCAAAGGGTGTCCAAGTGATAGATGCTACTGGGCTATTTGTAATGCCAGGTATTATTGATGCCCATTCCCATATCGCGCTAGATGTAGTAAATGAAGCGAGTAGCCCTGTTACAGCAGAAGTTGCCGTCGGCGATGCTATTGACCCTTTTGATATTTCTATTTATCGTGCTTTGGCGGGTGGCGTTACAACTTCTCATGCTATGCACGGTTCTGCTAACGCCATCGGTGGCGAGTGCCAAACCATTAAACATCGTTGGGGCTTGAGAGAACAACAGGAGTACAAAATGGAGGGCGCACCACGCACCATTAAGTTTGCATTAGGTGAAAATCCTATGCGAGTGCATGGCGAAGGCAGAAAAATTCAGCCTGCTACGCGCATGGGCGTTGAGCAAGTCATTCGTCAGGCTTTTGCGGAGGGAAAAGCCTATATGGAAGCCAAACAAAAATATGCTGCTAATAAGAAAACAGATGCAACAGCATTACCACCAAAATACAATCGCCGTTTAGAAAAAATGGAGGCTATTTTGAAAGGTGATATCATCATTCACTGCCATTCTTATCGTGCGGATGAAATTTATATGCTGCTCAATGTGCTTAAAGATTACGGTGTAACAAAAATTTGTTTTCAGCACGTCAACGAAGGCTTTAAAGTTGCTCCAGAATTAGCTGCTTATGGCGCAACAGCTTCTGTATTTGCCGATTGGTGGGCTTACAAATTTGAGGTGTATTACTCTACTCCTTATAACGCAGCTATTTTGATGGAAAATGGGGTAATTACTTCTATTAACTCTGATTCAGGGGATTATATCCGTCATTTATACCATCAAGCAGGCAAAACACAACGCTACGGAGGTTTATCTAACGACGATGCGCTGAAATTAATCACTATTAATCCTGCTATTCAACTAGGTATCGAAAACAGAGTAGGTTCCATTGAAGTAGGTAAAGATGGGGATATTGCTATTTTTAAAGGACATCCGCTATCCATTTATGCTGTACCACAAATGACAATTGTAGATGGTATTATTCGTTTTGATATCAATAAAGACAACGATGATATGCGTATTGACGTTGACCCGGAGGCTTTGCCTGTTTATATGCACCACTCTCAGCATACACACGACCACGATCGCTGTATGCAAGATGTATATGAGTTTTTTGAAATGGGCGGCAGGCAGTTTTATTTTCACAATCACAGGCATTAGGAAGCGCTTTAGATTGTTGAACATAGCTGTCTAATAATCAGGCTCTTAATAGTAGTTAGATTGAGTGAATCGTCTCATATTATTGTGGTTGAGCAGCAATGCTCGACCTTAACATCAAAAATTAAATTTATGCAACGTCAAATTATATATTTTACACTAGGTCTTGCGCTTTTTTTGGGAGTGCTGGGTACAAGTTATGCACAAACAGCAAAACCCATTACAGGCAGTTTTGCACTTACCAATGCCACTATTGTTACCGTTACTAATGGTATTGTTGAAAATGGAACTTTACTAATTCAAAACGGTAAAATTATAGCCATTGGTAAAGCAGTGGCTATTCCGGATGGTTTTACAGTATTGGATTGTAGCAATCATTTCATCTATCCAGGCTTCATAGATGGCGGAACTAGATTGGGGTTGAGTGAAGTTGGCTCGATTTCATTGACCCAAGATGACGATGAAATTGGGGAATTTACACCACATATGCAAGCATTAACTGCCGTAAATCCCAACTCTGTAGCCATTCCTGTAACGCGCGTGGAAGGCGTCACTACGGTGCTTACCCAACCTACAGGTGGTATGTTTCCTGGCACAGCAGCACTCATCAACCTTGTTGGCTACACACCTGACCAGATGTATGCTGGTTTTAAAGGGGTGATTATGAATTTCCCTTCTTCTGCAAAACGTGGTCAATTCGATAGGAGAAGTGATGAGGACTTGAAAAAGGCAGAGGAAAAAGCCTTGAAAACAGCAAATGAAATTTGGGAGCAACTTGCACTTTATGCAGACATCACCTCTAAAGCCAAAGCCGATGAAAGATTGGACTATAATCCAGAAATGGATGCTTTACTACCTGTTTACAAAGGGGAAATGACTTTGTTGCTTGAAGTAAATAAAGATAAAGATATTCTTTCTGCCATTAAGTGGGTAAAAGAGAAAAAAATACAGAAAGTTGCTTTTACAGGTGTAGCAGAAGGATGGCGAGTGGCAGATTCTCTGGCGAAGGCACAAATTCCTGTTATTACAGGTCCAGTTATTGCCATTCCTAATCGCACTTCTGACCGCTATGATGCTGCTTATGCCAATGCTGGCAAAATGCAAAAAGCGGGTGTAAAAGTGGCATTGCGAACAAATGATGCAGAAAATGTGAGAAATTTGCCTTTTAATGCAGGATTTGCCATCGCTTATGGTATGGATAAGGAAGCAGCGTTAAAGGCAGTAACTATTGTACCAGCAGAGCTATTCGGAGTAAATAAAGATTTGGGTTCGCTGGAAGTGGGCAAAAGCGCAACTTTATTTGTTAGCACTGGCGATCCATTTGAAACCAGTAGCAACGTGAAATACCTTTTCATAAGTGGCTATCAAGTGCCTCTTGATTCTCGACATATTCAACTTTACAACGAGTTTTTACGCCGAGTACCTGGCTTCCAAAGATAAACTTAAAAGGCGACAAGTCTTTTCTTTATTGAGTGCACTTGTCGCCTTTTCAATATTTGCAATACACCATTAAGCTGACTTTGCGTATTCTTTTGCTTGAAGGGCAGTTTCATTAATTGCCTCAAAGCGGTAGCCGCGTTCAGAAAAGTGTTTTAGTGTTCTAGGTAGCACGTACTCTAAGCGCGTTCTAGCTTTCTGACTATCGTGCAGCACTACGATAGAGCCTTCACTTGCTCCTGAAATGATGTTTTCCAAGCATTTTTCTTTATCCAACTGCACATCGAAGTCGCCACTCAACACATCCCACATCACAATTTGATAATGACGCTGCAAAAACTGCGCTTGCTTGGGTTTCAAGCGACCATAGGGTGGACGAAAGAGATTAGATTTCACCAAATGCGCGCAGTGGCGAATGTTATGGAAATAAGTAAGGTTATCTGTTTGCCAACCATCCATGTGGTGATAAGTATGATTACCTACCACATGACCTGCCGCTGACACTGCTTCAAAAATAGGTTTATGCTTTCGCACATTGTCCCCTACACAGAAAAAAGTTGCCTTAGCGTTATATGCTTCTAGCTCTTGGAGTACCCAAGGGGTAACTTCAGGGATTGGTCCGTCATCAAAAGTGAGGTAAATTGTTTTTTCGGCACTGGGTAAATTCCAAATAAAATTTGGAAAGAAATTTTGAATTAATTTTGGAGTTCTTGTTAAATACATAGCATAAGAAGTCAAAAAATTACAAAAATAATACCCATTTAAGACGAATTAAACTCAGGTTACGCTGCTACAATTTGGGTGGAATTTTGCTTTTTAACTTTTCTTGATATTCCTTTATATTCTTTGGGATACAATGCAAAGCAAAAATAGCTTCTAATTGATTCTGAATATCGGGTTGATTTCTCAAATTCCAATAGCGCTCTTTGTTAAAACGAGTGGCTACCTCGTAATCAACGATAGCTTTAGGATAATCTTTGCCAAGTACACAACCGTAAAAGCGTTGCTCTAGTGCAGTCATTTTCCAGATTTCGGGTAACAATTTAGGGGGTATATTTTGCAACTCTGGCAACCATTTTTTGATGAATACGCCGTCGGGGTCGTGTTTTTCTGCTTGGACAATCGGATTGAAAATACGCATAGTATGATAACCGGTTAAACCTGCTTGCATCTGAATTTGTGGATAGTGAATGCCTGGTTCAAAGTCCAAAAATAAACGTGCTAGATGGGTGGCTACTGCTTTCCAATCCTGCCAAAGGGTGAAAGTAGCAAAGGTAACGAGCATGGCGCGCATTCTGAAATTGATGTAACCTGTTGCTTCAAGGCAACGCATACTTGCGTCCACAATGGGAAAACCTGTTTTGGCGGTTGCCCAAGCCTCGAAACGTTCATCTAGCGTTCGGTCTAAAGCTAAAAATCCTTTGTTGATGGGTTCATGTTCCATTTGCCATTGCGATTCTAATTTTTGAAGATAATGGCTGCGCCACCAAAGACGTGTTTGAAAATGCTCTAGCATGGGAACGTGCTTGGAACTTGGTTTATGCGATTCTACTGCTTGGTAAAGTTGGCGCATACTCAAATTGCCATAGGCTAAGAATGGAGAAACGCGGCTACTACTGACTCGACTAGCTTCAGGCTTGGAAATCTGATGAATATAATTGGCTGCTCGATGATGTACAAAAGATGAAAAGTATTTTCGCCCCATTGTCTCACCACCCGGTTGAAAAGAAGGAACTATGGTATTTTTTTTACTCCAATCAAATGGCTTACATTCGGGTAGTTGAACTGTTTTTAAGTGCTTTAAATCGGGATGTTCTAGTGGCTGTTGCAAGAAATGTTCAACTTGTTTTTCCCAATGCGTTCGGCTTTTTAGCCCTCGTATCACAGCATCTTGGCTGTATTCTTTCCATTCAATTTGATGTTGTTGGCAGTATTGCTTTACTGCTTTATCCCGTTCAAAAGTAGCTGCAATACCAATTTCCATATGTGAAAAAATAGTATTGACCTCAAAATGCTGCCTAATTTGTTCAAAACCAGTAATTACTTCTGTCTTAAAGATGTGAAGAATAGCGTTGTTGTATGATTTTAAACGTTCTTGTAAATCCGACAAAGACTGCTGAGCAAATTGCCAATGCCTTGCGCTATACTGAGGAGTACGGAGCAGAGAAGGTTCAAAAAAATAGCACAGTAAAATAGGTGAACCTGCTACTATCGCCGCTGATAGCGGTGCGTGGTCGGTTAGACGCAAATCCCTTTTAAACCAAACAATATTGCACAACTGCTTCTGAATCATTTTTTCAAAACGATGTACAGAAAGGATAGTTTGCAAAAATTATTCCACGATTTTGTCAAATAGGAAAAGTTGCGGAATAAAACCGATAAAAGGACTATTCCGCAACTCTATTCTTAGTAGGCTTCCTGTGCTGCTTTTACCATAGAAAAGCGAAATTCTAAATTTTGCAATTCCGTCTTTAATATCATCACAGACTCTGTCAGCGATTCAATCGTGTAATCAATTTTGGCTGCACCTCTCTGTTGAAGTGTATTACCGTTTAGCTGATACTCACTTTGTCCCTCAGCGGTAGGTAAATTGGTTTCCATAGTACCATCTGCTGAAAACTCAAAGTAAAGATTGTCAAGTGTGCCCGTAGGTCTTCCACTTCGAGTAGCTTGTTGGACTTCCCATTTACCAATAATTTGGCTAGGCTCTAACTCAGTGGTGCTTTTTGTTTCGGAAGCACAAGACCAAATTAATAAGGCGTTAAACGCTAAGGCTATCCAATAATTGCAATTTGTCATAAATTAAAAAGTATGGTTTAATTGATATTTTTGACGTAATCTTCTCGTTTCCGTTTCCATCGGCGATGCGTCCAAAGCCAAAATTCAGGTGCTTCTTGAATTTGATGTTCCAATAGTTTAGTATGAGTGGCTGTCATTACTCCAACAGCTAAATCTCTAGGGTGTTCAGTGATAAGTTCAAAATTCATTTCATAATAGCCTCTTTTTATTTTTTTCATTTTGCTCATTACCACCACATAATTGTAACGCCTTGCATAAACTTCTGCACCAATCAATACAGCGGTTTCTTGATTTAAAAAAGATGTCCAATAAACAGTCTGCTTGCTAGTTGGGCATTGGTCAGTTAAGAAAAAAATAGCATGCTTCTTTTTTTGTACTTCAGATATACCCTTTTGTGCGCTTGCTTTAGGAATAAGTTGTAAGCCGAAACGCGCTCTTGATTGGCGGATAAGATTATCAAAAGTAGGGTTTTTCAGAGGAGCGTATAACACCACAGACTGATGCTTCATTTGAGGATTTAGTGCTGTAAGGTACTCCCAATTACCATAATGCCCCATTAGAATCATAACATTTCTATTCTGTTCATAATATTGATGAAGTAACGCTTCATTTTTTATTTTACATCGTGTTATAATTTCTTGCTCAGAAATAGCCAGTAATTTCAATGTTTCTACTAAAATATCTGAAAAGTGGTGATAAAATTTCCGAGCGATTTGCATAACTTCTTTTTCTGATTTTTCGGGGAAAGATTGCTTAATTTGAGTTTTTACAATGTGCTTTCGATAGGTTAAACTACATAGAAAGGGAATACCTAAAATATCCGCAAAGAAGAACAAAAGCGGCAATGGTAAATATGCAATAGGTTTTATAATAAAAAAAAACAATATTTTACCTAATCTTGCCATCCGACTATCTAAAAAGTAGATTGAAATAGGTTTATAAATCTAAGACTCTCCTTGTAAGGAAAAGTATCTAATATTTCACCTTGTTTTAATTTTTTTTGAGTATCTTTCCAAAATTTAGTATCATATAAATCACCATGCAATTCATGGAAAATTTCACGGATTTTAGCATCACCGATTAAAAAACGAGGGAACTCCTCTGGAAAAATATCATTCACGCCAACATGAAAATAAGGTTCATTTGCCATTTCCTCATCATCATCTCTTGGCTCGGGAATACGCCTAAAATTATAATCTGTCAAAAAACCAATTTCATCATAATCATAAAAAACAACTCTTTTTAATCGAGTTACGCCAAAGTTCTTTAGCAACATATCACCCGGAAAGATATTTACCGCAGCCATTTCTTTTATAGCTTTCCCATATTCATCAATAACTTCCCTAGCTTCTTCGAGCGTAGCGTTTTCAAGATAAATGTTAAGCGGAGTCATTCGTTTTTCAACATAAAGTAGCTTTATTTCAATAGTGTCTTTAGTGATTTTTATTTTTGATGGTGCTTCTTTTTTTAATTCCTCAATCAATTCTGGACTAAATCGTTGAATATCAAAAGCTAAATTTTGAAACATATGACTATCAGTCATTCTTCCTACGCGGTCATGCACGTTCACGAGTTCATATTTTTGCATTACTTCAGCTTCTGTTACATTTTTAGGCGGTGCAAAACGGTCGCGGATCATTTTAAATACCATATTATAGGAAGGCAGCGTAAACACTATCATCACCATACCTGGAATGCCCGGTGCGATTACAAATTTATCTTCCGTTCTTGCCAAGTGTCGAACAAAATCTCTATAAAATACAGTTTTTCCATGTTTTTCAAAACCGATAGAATTATATAATTCTCCCAAGCTTTTAGTTGGCATAATAGAATATAAAAAATCCACCGTTTCATGGACAATGTCCACATCAGTCAAAAAATAGGAACGATTATAACTAAAAATAGAACTTACATCATTATACCTCAATAGAAGTGCATCCACAAAAAGCCCTTTGTCGCCATGAAGTATCGGTAAAACAAAAGGATAAGGACGATTATAGATATACATCCTACCGACAATGTATGCCCCTTTATTCCTAAAAAAGATAGATTTTAGTATCTCTAATCGAATACCTGCGGAGTTAGAAACTGACAAAGATTTTAAGCTACTACTTAATGACGTGGTCAAATAATGAGTGTCGCGCTCTAGGTTTTCAAAAGACGCATCAAAATTATACAACGAAAAAATTTGGTCGAAGGTGGACCTCAAATTTTTGCCTAAGTAAAACGTATAATAAATAGGCTCTGTGGATTTATATTCTCTATAACTTCCCGTTGCATTAACAAACATTAGTTCTTCATCTGCACCGATGTTAGCATTTCTATGAATATGCCTAAAAACAGAATTATAGAAAGTTTCTGCAATATTTCTAGTGTTGAAATTCATAATGTCTTCATAATACATATCTTTTATTTCTCTCCAAACATTATAATTATCAACTTCCTTGCCTAAGAATTGCTGTATCTCCTCTGTAGTTTCCCCTACTTTTTCCCTGTAGAGCTGCGCGCGTTCTTTAGCTGCTTGCTGAATGCCATACCAGTCCTTATTTTCAAAACGGATTTTACCTCGCTTTGTAATGCGCTTGAATTGATGGTAATAGTTCAAATATTGCCCTAAAATTAAATGTGCTGCTTCGTAGGGCATTAGTTTTTGAAACATAAAATACTTTTATTATGCTTTAATAAACAGTTGCATTATATTTTTTCCAATGCACTTTTTAAATCATCAATTAAATCGTCAGCATCTTCTACCCCAATACTCAAGCGAATGAGCGAATCCGTTAACCCCACTTTCAAGCGTTGTTCACGAGGTATGGACGCATGCGTCATGGAAGCTGGATGACCAATTAATGATTCTACCCCACCTAGCGATTCAGCTAGTGAAAATAAATGCGTACCACTTAACACCTTTTCTGCTGCTTCAAAGCTATCGGCTACCAAGTCAAAGGAAACCATTCCACCAAAGTGGCGCATTTGTCGCTTTGCAATAGCATGCCCTGCATGGTGTTCAAAACCAGGATAATATACTTTACTCACTTTAGGGTGATTGGCAAGTGTCTCTGCAACACGTTCTGCATTTTGGCAAGTTCTTTCCACGCGCAAATGTAGCGTTTTGATGCCGCGTAGTGCTAGGAAACAATCTTGCGGACCTGGAATGGCACCTACGGCGTTTTGCAAAAAATAAAATTCATTAGCTCTGGCTTCATCTTTTACAACAAGCGCACCTAATACCAAATCAGAATGCCCACCAATATATTTTGTTGCGGAATGTAAGACCACATCAGCACCTAAATCCAAAGGATTTTGTAAATAAGGCGATGCAAAAGTATTGTCCACACAAACTGTAATTAGAGGATCAATATTTTTTACTACTTCGCAAATCGCTTGAATATCAAGCACATTAAGCATTGGATTGGTAGGTGTTTCTGCCCAAATGAGTTTAGTGTTTTCATTCAAGGCAGCTTTGAGCGTCGCTGGATTGCCCAAATCAATAAACGTGGAAACGATGCCATATTTTTCAAATACACGACGCATTAAGCGATAAGAACCTCCATATAAATCGTTAGTAGAAAGAATTTCGTCTCCAGGATTCAAGGTTTTTAGTACAGCATCCATTGCTGCCAAGCCACTGGAAAAGCAAATAGCATGTGTACCATTTTCTAGTGCTGCCAAGTTGTTTTCCAGCACGGTTCTTGTTGGATTTTGGGTGCGTGCATACTCATAACCTTTATGCTTGCCTGGTGCTTCTTGCACATAGGTTGAGGTTTGATAAATAGGTGTCATAACCGCTCCAGTAGAGGGGTCTGGCGTGATGCCTGCATGGATGACTTTCGTTGCAAATTTCATGTTCAGAAATTAAATGGTATATTTTAACCGATAGGTAGCAGTTGTCCTCAAGACAACTGCTACCTGAATTGTGTTTTCTTAAAGTTGATTTATTTTCTAGCCAAAACTTTTTTAATAGCCGTTACGACATCAGAAACACCTAAGCCATATTTAGTTAACAATTCTATCGGTGTTCCACTTTCTCCAAAAGAATCATTTACGGCTACCATTTCCATAGGCGTTGGTATTTTCCTTGCTAATAATTGAGCAATGCTACTACCCAATCCACCATACATTTGGTGTTCTTCTGCGGTAACTACGGCTCTAGTTTTACTAACAGAATCTAAAATAGCTTCTTCGTCTAATGGCTTTATGGTGTGAATATTAATAAGTTCACAGCTAATGCCTTCTGCGGCTAGCTTTTTCGCAGCTTCAATGGCATTCCACATCAAATGTCCTGTTGCAAAAATGCTGACATCTGTGCCTTCACTCATCAAGATGGCTTTGCCGATTTCAAACTTAAATGGCTCTGTGAATATAGGCCAACTTGGACGACCAAAGCGCAAATAGACTGGTCCGTAATGTTCAGCAATAGCTAAAGTTGCTTGGCGTGTTTGTTCAAAATCGCATGGGTTAATAACCGTGAAACCGGGTAGCATTTTCATCATACCCAAGTCCTCTAAAATTTGATGAGTTGCGCCATCCTCCCCTAAGGTAACACCTGCATGAGAAGCGCATATTTTAACGTTTTTGTGCGAATAAGCAACGGATTGACGAATTTGGTCATAAACCCTACCTGTAGCGAAATTGGCAAAAGTGGTTGCATAAGGAATCTTGCCACCAATGGATAATCCTGAAGCTAGACCAATCATATTGGCTTCCGCAATACCTACTTGAATGAAGCGGTCGGGAAAATCTTTGATGAAATCATCCAAGCGAAGTGAACCCGCTAAGTCGGCGGTAAGTGCTACAACATCAGGATTTTGTTTGGCTAGTTCGTATATACCTACACCGAAGCCATCGCGAGTAGAGTTTTTTCCTGTGGAAACAAGTTTATCTAACATGATATTTTTTTCTTAAGTTGTTTAGAATAAAAATAATTTGAACATTAGTGGCTGTAAAGTTTTCCTTGATATGGATAAGGGTAGTCACCTAATGTTTCTTCTAATTGCGCTAATGCTTTTTCTGTTAGCGCAGCATCTGGTGCTTTGCCATGCCACTTGTGCGAGCCCATCATGTAATCCACGCCATATCCCATCTCAGTGTGCATCAAAATTACAATTGGCTTGCCCTGCCCTGTTTTAGCTTTGGCGATGTTTAGGTTTTTTACAAGGTGTTCCATGTCATTACCTTGAATTTCCATGACATCCCAGCCGAAAGCTGCCCATTTTGCTGCCAAATTGCCTAAAGAGAGTACCTGCTCTGTTGAGCCATCTATCTGCTGTCCATTATAATCTACGGTTACAATTAAGTTATCAATTTTATTATGTGCGGCAAACATAATGGCTTCCCAGTTTTGCCCCTCCTGCAATTCACCATCGCCAGTGAGGACAAATACTAATTTTTTATCGCTGTTCATTTTTTTAGCCAGTGCCATACCAATCGCTACGGACATTCCTTGTCCAAGTGAACCAGAAGCGACTCTAATACCCGGCAAACCTTCATGTGTAGCAGGATGACCTTGCACACGTGAATTGAGCTTTCGGAAAGTAGCCAGTTCTTCTACTGGGAAGTAGCCACTTCGCGCCAGAACACTATACCAAACAGGAGAGATATGTCCATTAGAGAGAAAAAAGACATCTTCTCCTTCTGCCTTCATATTGAATTTAGGGTCATGGTGCATTACTTCAAAATAGAGTGCAGTTAAAAAATCCGCACAACCTAGCGAACCGCCCGGATGCCCACTATCAGCATAATGCACTTGGCGGATAATGTCTCTTCTGACTTGTGAAGCAATGCGCTTCAATTCTTGAATAGTTGCCATAAAATTTATTTATAGTTTTCTAGTAAATAGAACAGTACTATTTTTGATAGACTATCCAGCATAAAGTAAATGCTCAAAAATAAATTTTATTTGTAGGAAAATTGTGCTTTTGTTTAGGATAATCGTTTTTACGACAAAATTAGACTAATAATAGAACCCCAAACGAATAGGCCAATTTATTTTTTGGTCAGTTTTATTTTCTACAAAATGCTTATAAAATCTATACCTTTATAGTAAGTTTTGCGTTCTATAAGGGGAATTTATCCATAGAAAAAGGCAATTCAGAGAACGCTCCAAATTGCCTTGATTAGCTATGGTGAAATTTAAAACTTTTCTATTTAGAAAGTTTTGATTTTAGTGCAGCAGAATCTACTGCATCAGAAAGTTCTTTGCCCGGCTTAAATTTAGGAGAAACTTTTGCTGGTATGTTGATGTTCTCACCAGTTTGTGGGTTTCTACCTGAGCGCTCTTGGCGAAGGCTAACAGAAAAAGTTCCGAATCCGATAAGTGTAACCTTATCGCCATCTTTAAGTGCTTCTGTAATGCTATCAATGACTGCATTCAGTGCATCTGTGGATTGCGCTTTAGATAATTTTGTTACCTCGGCAATTTTGTTAACTAAATCTCCTTTGTTCATTTGAATAAAGTTTGAATTAACGGATTATTGACAAAGTTAAATACTATCATCAATAAATACAACTCTAAGGTCTTTAAAAATCCTTGTTTTTCAAGTGTTTTTTAATTTTTTTTTCAATTTTATGCAAAAAAACTTCAAAATGACATCAAAAAAGGTTAATTTTAGCATTAAATTAATGATATATTCATTTTTTTGCCTATTTATTTTTTCTTGTACGCCCAAGGCTGGCTGCCCTGCTAGCGAAAACGCTACTGTAAAAGTTAATCGAAAAGGTGAATTGCCAACAAAAAGAGGAAACTCTAACTTATTTTCGCCCAACGGTTCTGTAAAGGTGAAGAAAGCACAAAAAGCAAGAAAGCAACAACGTAAAAAAATATATGGTAATAGAAAGAGCTAGCCTGAATTTTTCTATTGCTATGAAGATTACCAGTAGTCGTTATCTAGGGGTGTTAGGTGTGCTCATTTCTGCTATTGTGCTATTTTGGGTATTTCATACAGTGGATTTCAATGATATTAGCAGTACATTGAAGTTGTTGAGTATAAGGCATTTAACTGTTGTTTGTGTCGTGTATTTACTTACCATTTTTATGAAGGCTTATCGTTGGCGATTAACTTTGCCCAACCATAAAAGCTATTTGAATAGTGTTGTAATGGGCTTGGCAGGTAATAATGTGCTGCCTGCACGGGGTGGCGAATTACTGCAAATGGAATATTTTCGGTTTGAAAATAAGCACCAGCACCGAATTACTATCATTACATCTATGGCTACGCTCAAAATTTTGGACGGTATTTGCTTAGTGTCGCTGCTTTATTTTTCTTCTAAAGCCCTTTTAAGCGTAAACAGTCCAAACTGGCTCAATGCTATTTTGGTTATTTCACTGCCCATGTTGTTGATTTTGCTATTGCTTATGGTTTTATTACGCTGGAAAGGGGTATTGATTAGGCTATACTTCAGCCAATTTAGGGCTAAATTTTTCGTACGGCTCATTCACCTATTGAGAAACATAGAAGATGCACTTGAATTTCTTCATTTCAATTGGCAAACTTTGTTGATAATTTTGATGACCTATGCTATTTGGTGTTTGGAAAGTATTATGTTTATTACTTGTCTGGAGGCTTTTCATATCTCTGATACCTTTCTGTTGGGAATATTTACCACTTGTGTCGTTAATTTTGGTATTGCTGCGCCCTCTTCTCCAGGCTACTTCGGCGTTTTCCAAGCCGCTACAATGCTTGCATTACTTCCTTTCAATGTGTCCAACGAGGTTGCTGTTAGTATTGGCTTGATTGTCAATTTTTTCCAATTTTTACCTGCCACTTTGTGGGGTGCAGTTGTTTTTTGGCAATGGCAGAGTAAAAAAATTCTAGAAATATAAATGCCATGTACCACATTTCAAGGGCACATGGCATTTTTAATGATAAATGATAAATAATTAGCTTATGGTAACAATACCGTATCAATACCGTGAACTAGACCGTTATTTGCCTGGATTTCAGGGATAACAACTAAAGCCTCGCTTGAGTTAGCAATTATTTTTACGCCAGTTCCTTCTTTCACTGTTTTTATGTTAAAGCCTGCTAAGGTTGGAATAGTTGCACCGCGAACTAATTGCGCAGCAGAAAGACTTGCCCCTACTTTCACGTGGTATGCCAAAACAGTCTGAAGTGTTGCCACAGGAATATCACAAACAGAAGCAACACCAAGCGCTGCGGTCAATTTATTAAATGCTGCATTGGTTGGTGCGAAAACAGTAAATGCTCCGTTTCCTGCTAAGGCAGCAATAGCATTCAAATCCAAACCTGCACAGTTTACAGCCTGTACCAAAGTAGAGAACTCTGGATTGCTTGTAATTAATGTCTGAACTGTTGAAGGTGCAATTACTTTATCTACATAGTGGATAAAACTTCTACCTACGAAACCATTACCAAAAGTGATGTTAATATCACCATTAATGATGGCATTGTTAGGGCTCAATACCGTAGTGAATATCGTTAATCTGCCTCTTACATCGCAATCTGCGTAAGCCAATGTTTTCATGTAACCAGCTAACCATTCGACATCTTTTCTTGCGAAAAGTATGTGGTTCGCTAATACTTGATTCAATAGTGCTGTTGGTACATCATCTAAAGATGCGAAACCATTGTCTGCCAAGAATCTTACAAAAGCATCGTTAGTTGGTGCAAATAAAGTAATGTCTAACAGTTGGTTGTCTAAAATTAGTCTTAAGCCTGGTACTCGGTCAATAACTGCTTTTAGGATGCTCAATTCTGGTTTGAAACCAATGAATTTGTAAAGGCTAAGCTCTGTACTACGACTTTCCACCTCTCCTGCATTTGCTGCCAAGTGGTCTGCCAGTTCCCTCACAAACTCAGGTGCATCATTTGGTAAAGATAAAGTTGAAATGACATTGTCATTAACATTTAGGCTTTCGCGCTCGCAAGCGTTGAAAGAAAATACAAACACCAAACATAGTGTCGTAATTAGTAAGTTTCTCATAACAAAGTTGTTGAAATAGGTTTAATATAATTAGTTTATTGTATCCAATACACTTTAGTAAAAAGCATGAACAACTTACTGTGGACAGTTTTTAGTAAATGAAAATTATTGAATGTAACTGTACATTTAATAGCGTAGTACAAATTACGGTAGTGAAAGCAATGTAACCAAAACTCAAGTGCAAATATATAAATATATTTTATATTTCAATTCTTTTTTTTATTTAATACATATTTTTTTACGCTTTGGCTTTGAGTACATACACACATAAAATATTGGTTTTCATTAATTAAAAATTTAAACATGCTTTTACTCTTCTAACATGATTTTGTTTCCTATTGCGCTTCTTATTGTTATGATCATAGACTAATAATGCTTTGAATCTAACTTGTGTATAAAGCAAAAAGTCCTTTTGGTTTTAACCATTAACAAACTAAATATAAAATATTTCCTAAAATTTCTGCTACTTTGTATTAGGAAATGCGTTATATATAAAATACTCATTTTTGTTTGATAATTTTGTAAATTGAAATGTTGGAGAAATAGCTGGTCTATTGTGGTCGTAGAATAAATGAAAATACAATCAATATGAAAAATAAACTTGCTTTAATGTGGAGTTGGATAATTTTGTGCTTTAGCAGCATTACAGCTTTTGCGCAAGTGGAAAATATTGAAATTAGAGCGTATATTCAGAAAGAGCAAATTCCTAAATATGTTCCTTTGGACTGTCCTATTCTAAAGCAGCAAGTGCAAGATGATGTTCTGGCGCTGCGTGCTGTAAACACCATTATGTATGAACTTATCAATTTTTGGGGAGAAGACGATTTAGAAGGCGCAGAAGTATATAGTGATGGCAGCACTATGAATTGGAAAATTGCTAAAGCAGGGAATAATAGTTTTGAGGTGGTTGCCGTTACAAAATCTATTCGATTAGGGCAAAAGATGTACAATATCATGGAAACCCAAGCAGAGCAAGAATGTTTTGAATGGAGTTTAGTCATTAGCAATGAGGAAGTGGTGGTCTTGGATGATACTCCAATGAAATCCTTTGCGGAGGAAGATATTGCCTACCAGCGTTTTGACCCCTATGCAGAGGAGTACACTGTAAAACCTGAACCGCCAGCAGTTAATAATACTCGCGACAAGGATGATTTTTTAGCATATGAACCTATCACTCTTTCTCGGACGAACACCGTAGCTATGCGCGAACCTGAAATCAAGCGCACGGAAACAATAACCAATGATAACACAGGCACTTACAATAGTAATAGACGCTCAGAATTCTCGGCGATGTTACCTAATCCATCAGCACAGTTGACTTTGCCAGCGGATTTGTTCAAATCCATTCAATCCTTAGGAGAAGTAGAACGCCTAATTGTAAATGCTTTGGATAAAAAAGGATATGATAACAAAGGATACTTTGAATTTGAAAATGGCTTCATGATTGCTACCCAGCTAGAACATTTCAACAGCAACGGCACTTCAAAGGCAGCGCAATATCGCTACCCATCGGGTATTACTTTCAATCAAAGCTTATCTTTTCAAAATTATGTGAGTAGTCTTTTTCTTTCAGAGGTAGGATTGTATAGGATGTTCGTATTTTATGTGGAAGCGGCACCAAGGCAAACCTATGGAGATATGGATTATAGCTTAAGCAGAACCCAAATGGTACAAAGCGAAAGCACTGGACTTCGCTCGGAAGCCTTAATCAACAAACCATATCGCCACAAAAGCATCTATGATTCTAATGTCACAGTAATGGTCTATGAATTTCAAGTGAAACCCAATGAACGCCGACCTGTATTGCTCTCTGTTAGTAGCTTAACGACTCAAGATCATCTAACTAGGTCTGGACTTTGGGACGCATTTAAACCATAGTCCTATGAGTAGGGCTTCAGTTTTGGTGAACTTTTAGAACATAGTAAGTTAAAACGGAAGTTTTACATTAGTATTCTTGAGACTAATCTTTTCGCACTAATTTTTTCTCCAGTTCCTCTAAACTTATGCCTTTGGTTTCAGGCATTAAAAACAGCGTGTAAAAAAGTTGTAGCACCATCATGCCTGCAAAAAAGGCAAACAACTTCCATGGATTATTTCCTAGCATTTTTATGATAGGTAAAGTCGTTGCTGTAATAAGTGCAGCAAATACCCAATGTGTGCCTGTACCCAGTGCTTGCCCATGTGCGCGCACTTGATTGGGAAATATTTCAGAAATAAAGACCCAAATGACTGCACCTTGACCAATAGCGTGGGAGGCTATGAATCCAAATATGAAAGCAACAACGAAAGTGCCTCCAGCATTAGTATAAAATGCCCAAGCCAGAGCCGACAACGTAGCAATATAACCTAGTGAACCCCAAAGCATAAGTTGTTTCCTACCAACTCTATCAATCAAGTAAACACCGAAAAAAGTGAAAATAAGGTTAATTAAACCCACTCCTGTAGAAGAAAGTAGTGCTGTACTTGCGCCTAAACCAGCTAATTCAAACACTCTTGGCGCATAATACAACACAAAGTTGATACCGGAAACTTGATTGAAAAAGGCAATCAAAAATGCTAGTAAAATAGAAAAATTATATTTACCTGAAAAGATGCGGTCTTGCTTCTTTACTTTGGTTTGCTTTATTTCTGCGATAAGTTGATTAACGTTGCCGTTAGGATTAAGAGTAGCAAGTATTTTTCTTGCAGTGGCTTCATCTTTTTTCTTTAACACTAACCACCTCGGACTTTCTGGCACAGTAAGCACAAGCAACGTGTAAGCAAATGCAGGAATTGCTTCCAAACCAAGCATTAAACGCCAGTTGTCAACACCAAGAAATTGACCGATAAGGTAGTTCGTTAAAAAAGCAATTAATATACCAAAAACCAAATTGAACTGGTACAAGGCAACTAATCGCCCACGGTCTTTAGCGGGTGAGATTTCTGAAATGTAAGTTGGTGCTGCCACAGAGGATGCGCCAACGCCAATACCGCCAATGAAGCGAAAAATAGAAAGCGATATTGGATTCCAAGCAATAGCAGAACCTAATGCGGACAAAAAATACAAAACTCCAATCCAGAATAAAGTTCGCTTTCTGCCTAAACGATCCGTTGGAAATCCACCTAACAAAGACCCAAATACTGTTCCCCACAAAGCCATAGACATAATAAACCAAGAATGAAAAGCGGGACTTGTGTTCCATAATTTCTGGATAGGCTGGTCTGCCCCTGAGATGACTGCTGTATCGAAACCAAAAAGAAAACCTGCTAAAGCTACAGTAAGAGACCAGAGGAAGAGCTTGTTTTTCATGTTGTTTTATTTGTCTTTTAATTTAGTCTAAGAGCAAAAATTGTTATCTGGAATGCAAGATATTTTTTTGATTGGAACTTTTGTTTAAGTAGTAAAATAAAGTTTCGCATTTAGGAAAGCAAGCTATTGCCTAGAGCTATAAATCAGCTAATCCGATTATCTATTTTTTGTATCCATCAACTTTATCGTAATTGAAGCGTAAAGTAATCATGTTTTTTTTATTCCACTAAAATTTAAACTGCCCTATGGATATTACAGTACAGGAGCTAAAGCAAAAGTTAGACAATGGCGAAGACTTTATTTTTATTGATGTGCGAGAGCCACATGAATACTCAGAATTTAACATTGGCGCAAAACTTATTCCGCTAGGAGAAATTCCAATGCGTATGGATGAATTTGAAGCACATAAAGAAGATGAAATTATTGTTCATTGCCGCTCAGGTGCGAGAAGTGGCGTAGCACAAGAACTTTTCCGCAGAGCAGGCTACACCAATGTCAGAAATGTGACAGGCGGTATATTGGCGTGGTATGAAGCATTTGTTAAGTAAATTGTTAATTTTCAAAGCCTTACAGAATGTAAAAAATCATTTGGTAAGGCTTTTTTTAGCTTTTATCCTCCTCTTTGTGCATATCTACCACATTTTTAGCCGATTGATACATGTAATATTATTTTATTTTAAATAATTTAATATATTTGTAAAACAATATCTTACCTCTTGCAAATAATTAATAAAAGGACTACGCGAGCGGTAACACAACAAGTAGTGCAAATTATCTAAACTGACTATTAACATAAGTGCCGCTAAACATGAAAAAACTACTATTAACATTTAGTCTGCTAGTTAGTGCTTGTTTCCTATTTGCCCAGCAAATAGCACAGATGCAATTTATTAATAACGCCCCCGATAAAGCTATTGACATTTACGTCAATGACCAGTTGGTGGTAAATGACCTAATTTTTAGGCAAGCTACAACCTATTTTTTTGTGCCAGCAGGGAGAGTAACAATAAAGGTTGCTCCTAGTAATAGCAGAAGTTCTGCTAGTGCATATCAAACATTTACGCCTAATTTAGCAAACTTGCAAGGCTATATTGCTATGATTGGTGGAAAAAGTGCGGAGCAGGCAGCGTTATTTTTATACACTGGAGCAAGTCCTTTTGCAGTTACTCAATCAACAATTGGAGTAGCATTTGTTAATGGAGCGCTTGATGTACCAAGCATGGATTTTGTAACGCTAGGATTTTCGTTGTTTAATAACATTCAATTTGGCGAGTATGGTGCTTTTGTAAGTGTGCCAGCTATTGATTTTGAAATACAACTGACCGAAGCAAATAATCCAAGTTTAGTGTATATCAGAAATAGATTTAATTTTTCCTTTTGGAAAGGACGTTCGGCACTTATTTTTAGTTCTGGCTATGCCGACGGTCGCTATCCAGCTCTGAAAACATATGTAACTCTTTCTAATGGAGCGACATTTCCATTGGAAGAAATACAAATAGCAGACGAAACAGGATTTGCAAAAGTGCAACTGATTCATAATGCTGCTAAAGAAAACTTGGATATTTATCTAAGTGGAATGCTATGGCAAGATAATTTAATTTTTAGACAAGCTACTGGATTTATCAACTTTCCTGCTGAGCAAGAAATGGAAATAGGAATTGCGCCTCGAAATAGCACCTCAGCAGAGGATATTGTGCAAAAATTCAAGGTAATTATTGAAAAAAATACCAACAACGTGTTACTTTTTAATGGAGTTGCGTTAGATGGAATGATTAATGTTGCGTTGTCTATACAAGAAAATGCGAAATTAGAAGCACAGGACAACGCTTCTGTTTCACTTGCATTTGCCAACGGTAGTGCCAGTATTCCAGATTTAGATATTTGGGTAGATGGGACACGCCAATTCAGCAATCTGTTATTCGGACAAACAAGGAATTACAAAGATTTTTCTGCGCTTCGAGTATTAAACTTAGAGTTGACTAGTGGGCAAATTTGCCGTTCATATAAAGTAAACTTTAATTTTTGGAAAGGTAAATCAGCATTCTTTTTCACTTCGGATAGCGGTACTGATTTTCAGTTGAGGGTTATTCTTTCTAATGGCGCATCATTCCCATTAATAGAAATTGCTCAAACAGAACATCAGCAAATCGCTGAGCGTAAACGAACGGACTGGCAAATTACAGCGAATGAGTTGCTGTTGTATAGAAAAGAAGATTGGGATGAGCCTTTGAAAATAAGTATTGTCAATGTAAATGGTCAAGTGTTGAAAACAATGATTTATGAGAAGCAAGCGACCATGCACACATTAAAACTTGATGATTTACCAACAGGTGTTTATTTTTTGCAAATGAGCACCAAGACATGGCAGGAAACTAAAAAAATATTTTGGACACCTCAACAATAAAAGAATAAGAATTTTAGACCTAGCATTTAATTTAGATAACCTTTTCGATAACCGCTAATCACAACGTATTAGTGGTTATTTTTTTTGCCGTTCCCTCAATCAATTCGCTTCCTGAGCTAAACTATGATTGCTTCTTATTAACTTTGCATTGGTTTTTAATTGAGTTTTCACAAAACTAAACAACATGCGATATTTTTTCACCTTAACTATTGTTTCATTACTTAGTGTGATGAACGCTTTTGCTCAAATTGTAACACCAAGTGCAAGTCCAAGTGCTACACTAACACAAACAGTAGGGCTTACTAAAATCACAGTAGAATACTCTCGCCCTAGTATCAAAGAAAGAATTGTATTTGGCACTGCTAGTGAGCAGTCTTTGGAAAAATACGACCAGCCTTGGCGTACAGGTGCAAACACAGCAACTAAATTCACATTCAGCGACGACGTAAAAATTGCAGGGAAGAATTTAGCTAAAGGTGCTTACAGCATCATTACGATACCTGGAAAAACACAGTGGAAAATTCAGTTTTTTCCATACGATTCTGGTCAATGGACGTACTACACAGACAAAAAGCCTGTTTTAGAAGCACCTATTGCAGTACAAAAAAATGGTAGAAAAGTAGAAACTTTTACTATTGACCTTAATAACATTAGCAATGAATCTGCGACGATTGACCTCATTTGGGATGATTTTTTAATAAGCATTCCCTTGAAAGTAGAAGTGGACAGTCGAGTGATGGCTTCTATTGAAAAGGCAATGGCTGGTCCAGGTCAAAATGAGTATTATGCAGCAGCAAGTTACTACCACGAAGCAAATAAAGACTTAGCACAGGCATTAGTTTGGATTAGAAAAGCAAATGCAGATAAAGATAACCTAAAATTCTGGATGGTAAGAAAAGAGGCAGAAATCTTAGCAGCTATGGGCAACTATCGTGCAGCTATTGAAACAGCAACACTTTCTAAAGAGTTAGCAGAAAAAGCCAGTTACGAGCCTTATATCCGCAATAACGAAGAATCCATTCGCGAGTGGAAAAAGAAATTGAACTAATTTGACACTTACAAGCTATTAGAAATTGAGTTTTGCTCAATTTCTAATAGCTATGCCTTAATACCACAACGCCTAAAATCCCAATACTCAACACCGATGTTTCATGGATGATGATAAGGTTCGTTTTTCAGAATCGTCATGGCGCGATAAAGCTGCTCTACGAAAATTAGTCGTACCATTTGATGTGAAAAAGTCATGGTAGAGAGCGATATTTTTGCATTCGCTCGTTGATATACCTCCTCTGAAAATCCATAAGCTCCACCAATAATGAAAACTACTTTTTTTACACTCATTTGCAAGTATCGCTCCATTTGTAGCGCAAATGCCTCAGAGGTGTATTGTTTGCCTTTGTCGTCTAGCAAAATGAGATAATCACTATCGCTGCATTTACTCAGCAGTGCTTCTCCTTCCTTTATTTTAATTTGCGCGATGCTTTCCTTTTTACCGATTTTTACATCGGGCAATATCACAAGTTCAAAATTCAAATAATGCTTCAAACGTTTCTCATACAGTGTGATTCCTTCCGATAAATAATCAAAATTGGTCTTGCCAATCATCCATAATTCAATTTTCATTCGATAAAACAATTCATTATTTTCACAAAATAGTAAAACTATGCGTCTATTTTGAAATATCATTGTGTATCAATAAATTGCTGTAATTGAAGAATATTCCCTGTTCAATATGCAACAAAATTGCACTAAATTTGCAACTAAAAGTTTAATCGTTTGTTAGACAAGTCTAAAATAAAGCGTTAGTCCTGACTAAAAAATAATGTTATGTTGAGAATCACTTTGACTACTTCATTTTTCTTCCTCCTCATTTCTTTAAGTTTAGCTCAACTTGGTAGTATTTCGGGAAAAATAATGGCTGAGGAAAATCCCCAAGAAGGAGTAGCTATTTTTGTGCCATCTTTAGGGAAAGGTACTGTTTCTGACCAACAAGGAGCGTATAACATTAATAATTTACCTGCTGGCGAATACACGCTTAACGTTACTTATGTTGGCTATCGAACCATTAGTGAAAAAATTACGCTTAAAGAAAATGAACGATACATTCAGGATTTTGAAATGCAGCCAGATGCTATCAATCTTGGGCAATTTGTAGTTACAGGAACTCGAAACGCAGTGCCGACTTATCAATCGCCTGTTATTGTAAGTACCATTTCGCGTAGGACTTTTGAGGCAACTCAATCATTAAGCCTTTCTGAAGGGTTGAGTTTTTCACCTGGATTGCGCATGGAAAACAACTGTCAAAATTGTGGTTTTACACAAGTTAGAATCAATGGATTAGAAGGACCTTATAGCCAAATTCTTATTAACAGTCGTCCTATTTTTTCTGCACTAGCAGGGGTTTATGGTTTGGATATGTTGCCTGCAAACATGGTGGATAGAATAGAAGTAGTGCGTGGTGGCGGTTCGGTTTTATATGGAGGTAATGCCATTGCGGGAACAATTAATATTTTGACCAAAGACCCTATTCAAAATTCTTTTGAAGTTGGCTTAAACCAAGCGTTCACTGATTTTGATGCTTCTGATAGAACCTTGACTTTCAACGGTGCAGTTGTAGGAGAGTATTTAGACAAAGGAATTAGTTTCTATGGCTATAACAGAAGTCGAAATCCTTGGGATGCCAATGGCGATGGTTTTTCGGAGATGACAAAAATAAATAATACAACTTTTGGTGTAGATGCGTTTTGGAATACTTCGCCAAGAAGTAAATTGAAGCTCGGGCTTTACAATGTCAGTGAATTTCGTAGAGGGGGAAATGGGTTTGACCTTGCACCTCATCAAACAGACATTACAGAACAACTTGACCACCGCATATTAGGGACAAATCTTTCTTTCGAGCAATATTCTAAGGATTACAAACATAAAATGGCACTATATAGCTCCGCTCAATTCGTTAGTAGGGATAGCTATTATGGAGGTGGTGGACGTGTGCTGAAAGAAGAAGACATACTAACGCCAGAGGATGTGTTGGCTATCAATGCCTATGGAAAATCTAGTGATGTTTCTATTGTAAACGGATTGCAATATGTTTATGAAATGAGCAATAAAGTGCTGCTTACTTTAGGCAGTGAATATCAGTACAATGATGTTTTGGATGAGATGCCAGGCTATGGTCGGACGATTGACCAACAAGTGGGGACGTTAGGGACTTATGGTCAAATAGAATGGAAGCCAAACGAAAAAATAACGCTATTGGGAGGAGGCAGATATGATTTAGTGAATATTAAAGGGTTGTACGATTTGCAAGCAGAGCAATTTGAAGAAGAAAAAACCTTGAATGTATTTGTGCCTCGCCTTTCCATGATGTACAATTTTCGCGAGGATATGAAAGCTAGAGTATCTTTTGCACAAGGCTATCGCGCACCTCAAGCATTTGAGGAGGACTTACATGTTGAAACAGTGGGAGGAGCAGCTAAATTTGTTCGTCTTTCACCCGATTTAATCACAGAACGTTCCAATAGCTTAACCGCTTCATTAAACTATACGAAAATTATCAACAAAGCACAAGTCAACTTGGTGCTAGAAGGTTTTTTTACACAGCTCAACAATCCATTCATTCTTTCCGACCAGGTGGAATTACCTAGTGGTGTAGCCGTCATTACTAAGCGCAATGGCGATGGTGCTAGTGTACAAGGCGCTAACTTAGAATCCAATTTTGCCTTTTCGAGAAAATGGATTATTCAATCAGGAATCACGCTACAATCCGCATTGTACAAAACAGAAGAAACTCTTTGGTCACCAAAAGAAGCAGATGAACCTTTGCCACCGACAACAACTAACAGGATACTGCGAACCCCTAATGCTTACGGCTATATAAATGCTACTTATACACCAAACGAAAAGATAGCTTTTTCTTACTCAAGCATTTACACAGGTAGCATGGATGTCGCTCATGTGATTGACCCCGACACCGAATACACTGTGATTAAAACAACACGGACTTTTTTTGAACACAACCTGAAACTATCCTATAAAATTAAAACCGAAGAAAATTACCGAATGGAGTTTTTTGGTGGCTTACAAAACATATTCAATAGTTTCCAAGATGATTTTGACTTCGGTGCAGAAAGAGACGCAAACTACATCTACGGACCTAGCCGACCTAGAACAGTGTTTTTTGGTTTGAAATTTGGCTTGAATTAAGGTTGTTAGAAAGGAGGTTTAGTTTGCGAATAAGACCTTGCAATAATGATGATGGATGGTAACGGAGTTCAAGGCAAAATCAGTAATTGTCTTGAGATAAAGTAAGGGCAATATTTCTGCATTAGGAGATTAAAGGTAAAAACAAAAGGCGAACCCTGTCGTTGGGTTCGCCCTCACACATTTCACTCACAAAAACAGTTGTTCATTGATTCACTATTTCACTTCCTTGCCGGTGTTAAGGCTTAAATCGGCTGCTTTTAATTCTATTTCCGCCATTTCTGCCACATTGTTTTTCACTTGGCTGTATGGGCTGGCACTTAGGTTTCTTTCAAAGCAAACATCATCAATTCTAAACCAAGCATTATGTAGTGCTGGGTAAAAATCAATCGCACCTAAGTTGCTTGAGCCATTTGGATTGTGCCATTTTACTTTCGTTACTCCGTCAATGGCTAAGACGTAGCGTCGAGTATTCAAATTGACAATCAGTTCTAGTTCAAACCAAGTGCTTTTTGGATAACTAACATTTGCAAAAACAGTGTTTCCATACTGCAAACTCAACGTACCGTTAGTATTGAAGTAGAACTGCTCACCAAATTCTTGTCCAGGTGTAGTAAATCGCTGGATGTTGAAGTAGCCACTATTAGCATTTGGAATAAGCATTCTCCACTTGAAGCGATGAATACCAGAATTTCTATTGCCTACAGTTAGCAAAATATCAGGTTGTTCGCTGCCTGCTTTTCGCTCAATCAGCATATCGGTAAATTTAAGGCTAATGCCTGGTCCACCAGCTAAAGCCACTAAGAACTGAGGTTCAAGAGCAGTTGCGTTCCATTTTTTCCAATGTGCTGCTTGAGTGGTTAAAGGCAAGCCCGTGTTGTAAGTTTCAAAATTATCACAGATTTGTACTGTGCCAAGACCAGAGCCGCATACGCATGGTTCAGGGCAAGGTCCATTTGTCCAAGAAGTTACTCCTGAAATAAAAGCTAGTCCTGGATTGCTGTACTGCACACCGTCGCATCCACAGACAGGAGCATACTCCAGCGTCGTAATTTGGTCAGCAGCAGGATGTTCTTTGCAACTCACTCCTTTTCTGAAGATTTCTACTTTAAATCTTGTGGCTGTTTTTCCCCAAACCCCAATGTAAATAGAGGTTTCATTCTTGCCAAAACTTTTTAAATCGGAGCGACGGAAAGTTAATTTCTCCACTCCACTAGGTGCTGCTACGCCTCTGAGTACTCTCCAACGTGCATCGCCTACTAAAGAAGGGTCGTAGCCATGTAAGTACAAGTCAGGGTTACCTGTAATGGGCGTAAGCACCACTTCATACTTAGTCGTTTTGGGGTCCCAAAGGGCGGCTTTACTAATGAAATGCCCGAACCAAGTGTTTACTCCAACTTCTTGAATGGTAGAGTAAATTAGGGTAGAACGGCTTTCTAATTCATTTGTCTCATCTATTTCAGGTTCAGAAAATTCTTTGGTTAAATCAATGGCTTCTTGTGCATTTGGTAAAGTAAGTGGCTGCTCGGATAAGGAAGTAACGTCATCTATAGTGTCCACTAAACTATCTTGCTCGCAAGCAGTAAAAAATAAAGCAAAGGCAACTAAAGTGCTAAAAATAATTCTCGTTCTCATGGTTGTTGTTAATTTTTTCTTAAAAATTTTGATTTCGCTAATAGGTGTTAAGCACCGAAAAAGCGTACCCATTTTTTTGAAAAAATTATCAACTCATTGTCAGGAATGGAAAATTACCTTGTCAATAAAGGCAATTCACTTACAGGCGCATACCATTGTATTTGCCACTCGTTATCAATACGTTCCCACAACGCCATGTAATTGCCTTTGTCATTCATCGGCGGAATAATTAAATTATTGCTAGGATAGAAGTTGATGCTGTATTTGCCGCGTTCCATTGCTAGGTGTTCCACTGATTTCACTTCTTCTGTCGTAATAGAAAAAACCCATTCTCCAAGATCAGTCAACTGCGACCACGAGTTCCTAAGGGCTTCTTTTCCTCGAATAGGCGCTTGATTAGGCGGCATTTGTAGGGTGGTATCCGTAAACAAAGTTACAATCGAATCAACCAAACCTGCTTTGTACCATGCTTCGAGTTGCTTGTTTTTGACCTCAATTATTTTCTTGATTTTCAGGGAGTAGTAATCAACTACATTCACCAAAGAATCCACCGCAAGCGAGTCTATGCTAATTGTCATATTGAGTGCATCTTTATCAGGCTTTTTCTTGCAAGACGATAAAATCAAAATGCAGGCGAGCGCATGGAACAAAAGTTTTCTCATAGTCATAGTAACGTTAAGTTAATTCACTCAAAATTAAGCTATTGGATGTTAACTACACATTATCTTTTTCAATTCAACCGCTCAATTTGTGCTTTCACTCAATCATACTGGTCATTCAAACATCTGACGAGTATGTTATGTAAAAACTGACTTATTTTACAATTGTAATTCATTAGAAAGAATTGCCTAGAAAATATACTAATGATGTTAAGGTTAGATTGAAATATTAAGAAACATACTGCTGAGTACTTTTGACTTATTCTTTGCCAATGCCTTATCTGATAGCATTGGCTTTTTTTTACGCCAAAATCACCAATATTCCTTTTAGTTTTTAGAATAATGCTTAAATTTATCCTTTAAGATACTTAAATGGTATTTTATTTTGATAATATAGAACAACTCAATCCATTATGAGCAAAACAAAGAAATCAACATTTTCCTCACGTCGCAACTTCATTAAGGCTGGTGCTACTACTGCTGCTGGCTTTATGATTGTGCCTAGACATGTACTAGGTAAAGGATTCATTCCACCAAGTGATAAACTAAACTTAGCTGCTATTGGTGCTGGTGGTAAAGGCTGGTCAGACATTAACAACGCTTATGCTGATGGGGCAAACAATGTCGTAGCTATCTGCGACACTGATTTTAAACATGCTGACAGAGCCATCACCACTTTCGATAAAGCCAAGAAATACAAGGATTTTAGAAGGATGATTGATGAAATGAGCAAAGATATTGATGCTGTAACCATTTCTGGTCCTGACCACATGCACGGCATAGCAGCTATGGCAGCCATGCAAGAAGGAATGCACGTTTATGTGCAAAAACCATTGACACATAACATTTACGAAGCTAGAATGCTCACTGAAGGAGCTAGAAAATATAGAATCGTGTCGCAAATGGGAAACCAAGGCGCTTCCAACCCTGGTCAGGTGCAAATGATGAACTGGTTCAATGAAGGCTTAATTGGCAAGGTTCATACGGTGCATTGCTGGACCAATCGCCCCGTTTGGCCTCAAGGTATTCCTGTGCCAACAGATAAGCATGAGCGACCATCGCATTTGAGTGAAGAAGATTGGGAACTTTACATCGGACCTGGCGAAATGTTGAATTATCACCCTCTATATTATCTTTTCAAATGGCGTGGTTGGTGGAATTTTGGAACAGGTGCACTAGGCGATATGGGGTGTCATCTTATTGACCCACCGTTTAGGGTGCTAGGTCTAGGCTATCCAACCGATGTAGAATGTAGCGTAGGTCAGGTATTTACTAAAGATTGGACACCAGAGTACATTCCAGAGGGCTGTCCACCATCCTCTTATGTGAAATTGTCGTTCCCATCAACTACAAAAAATGATAGTCCAGTTACCCTTATTTGGTCAGACGGCGGTATTCGTCCATTCCATCCTGATTTGATTCCTGCCGATGAGCCACTTTCGGCTACCGGTAGTGATAATGGGGTAATTATGATTGGCGATAAAGGGATTATGACTTGCGGCGTTTACGGAGCTAGTCCAATAGTGTGGCTGAACAATGGCGACAAATTAGAAATGCCTAAAGACTTTGATGGAGGTAACGCATATGCCTTCACGAAACCAGAATATGGACATCAATTGATGTGGACAGAAGCCTGTAAAGCAGGTTTTGATAGCGAAAAACATAGGTCGCTAACGTCTTCTTTTGATTATGCTGGTCCAATGACGGAAACTGTGTTGATGGGTAATTTGGCAATTAGAAGCTATCAAACTGCTTCTGGCAAAAATGATAGAGGGCAATTGCAATTTGACGGAAGAAAGAAATTACTCTGGGACGGTAAGAGTATGAGAATTACCAATTATGAGCCTGCGAATGGGTTTGTGAAGCGCGAGTACCGACAAGGCTGGCAAGGGTTGATTTAATTATTGGAGAGAATGGTGGGCGTTTTAAAATACCCATCATTCTCTTAGTTACAAAATTCTAATTTACATCCCAAACTAATGCTTGGTAGCTTTTTTTGATTCTACCCAAATTGACGTTGCGCTTGATTGCTTGCACTACGTTATCTTTCGAGCTTTTCAAATCAGCAATTTTTTGATTGATTTTATCATCGTTGCCTATAACGCGGCTTTTGTTTAACACTTCCTCTAGCGTTTTTTGATAAATGGTTAGAGCAGCCTCATATTCACTAACAATAGTTTCGATTTCATCTGCGATAAAACGAGCTTGCCCTACCGCAAAATCTGGAAAACGCAATCGTTGATCATTCACTGCCAAAGAATAAAAGACATTGTTTTTCGCATCGGTGTAATCCTCTGCTAAAATTCGTCGAATTTCTTTTTGAACTTGTGGATAATTATAGTTATCCATCAATATTCGATTGAGTGGTTCTTCTAATTTTGCCGCTTGTATTTTAGGATAAATCGTTTTTACACGGTCTTGCACATAATTTTTCAACAGTAATTTCAAAGCCTCTGTTCTAACATTAATCGAGTTAACCTTTGATTCAAACTGACGTAAAGCCCTTTCCAATCCTTGATAGTAAGCCACATAGTCGGATAGTTTATTCTTTAATTCAGCTACTTCTAGCACGCTAATTTCTTCGCCTTGCATAGATAAATTGACAACCAAATCCACAACTGATTTGATAGAACCTACCACTGGTAGCCCCTCCATGAAAGAGTTAGTGATTGGGCTTTTTAGAATATTATCCACTAAAGAAAGAAATCTATCCTTCTTCACCTTATTGATTTTAGTCCTACCTTTGAAAACTTCCTGCTCTAAAATAGTATTTACTCTTCTAGTCAAAGAAAAGCCTAAGTCTGTATTTTCAGGATTATTGAGTGCTGTGATTTGGTCAGTATAAACAAAAATTTGATTGGTTAAATCCAGTGCATTGAGTGCAGTAGAAGCCGCTTCCACAAATTCGGCAGAACTTACTGTACGCGCTATATTGCGCTCCACTAGGGTTTTGTTCGTGTAGAGTTGTGTTTCAGAAATACTGCTAATTTTTTTGTTATTAGCTTCTAGCACCTCATTGTAATACTGGTAGTTTTGATTCACTTTTTGTACATCAGCATTTACTGTCCTTGAAATCGAATCCAGTTTTTGAGCCAACTCTTTTGAAGTTTGCTCCGCCAATTTTAACATATTGAAATATTGTCCGTACAAGACGTAAACGCTATCGGAAAGGCTTTTTTGCGCACTAACCATGCTGATACTTATAAAAAAGAACAATAGGATAGATGAAAGACGACAAATCATAAGTTGGAAATTTTTACTTCAATAAAAATAGAAATATTCAGCACCTAAACGTACTTATTTTTGACATAATTGCTCCAAGTAATTCACTAACAGTCTTACGCCATAAGCCGTTGCACTTTTCTGACTTGAAAATTCGGTATCGCTAAATGCCATTCCTGCAATATCCAAATGTGCCCAGTTGGGATGGTCGTCCGTAAAGACTTCTAAAAATTTTGCTGCTGAAATAGCACCCGCCGTAGCTTTTCCACTAAAATTTTTCAAATCAGCAACATCCGATTTTAAATCTTCTTCATATTCTTGCCAAAGTGGTAAACGCCATACCTTTTCCCCAGTTTTTTCCCCTGCTAGTGTCAACGCATTATGCAAATCATCATTATTGGTAAACAAAGCAGCAGCATGATAACCTAGCGTTCTCACTGCACTTCCTGTGAGGGTTGCCAAGTCAATTAACACTTCTGGTTGAAATTCCTTTACGATGTAAGAAAGCGCATCAGCAACAACCAAACGCCCTTCAGCATCGGTATCTACAATTTCAATCGTTTTTCCGCTGTGCGAGGAAATAACATCGCTAGGTCTGAAAGATAACGCATCCACTAGATTATCTGTCGCTGGTACAACAGCCATCAAATGTACAGGTAGCTTTAGCTTTGCTACCAGTTCCATAGCCCCCAACACTGCGCCAGCACCACCCATATCGCTTTTCATATAATACATTCCTTCTGAAGGCTTTATGGAAAGACCACCAGTGTCAAAAGTGATTCCTTTTCCTACCAAACCAACTTTTGCCATAGGGGATTGCCTGATGTATTCCAATATAATAAAATGAGGAGGATGTTCACTACCTCTGTTTACGGCAAGTAATGCTTCCATGCCTGCTGCTTCAATTTCTGCTTTATCCCAGATGGTCGCTTTAAAGCCATATTTTTTAGCTGATTCTAATGCCCATGCTGCCAGCACTTGTGGTGTTTTTTTGTTGCTTGGTGCATTAACCAAATCCATAATAGACATCTGCGTTTCGGCAATAGCTAAACCTTTTTTTGTTGCTCGTTGAACAGCATCAATCGGCATTTGTGAAACAATCGCTAATGTAGCCTCTTGTTGAGTAAATGGATGGTTCGAGCTTTCATCTTTTCCCGATTTAAACTTGCCAATTTGGTAAGATCCTAAAATCAATCCATTCACAGCATATTCTACAAACGCTGAAGAATCTTGAAAGGAACAATCTAAGGCTAAGGCAGTCGAAAATTTCTGGTGATATTTATTAGAAAATCGGCGAAATATTTTCACTATTTGAAGACTATTCTCAGTGTCGCCCAATCCTAGTAAGAAGATTTTGTATTTGTTGCTATTAATGATATGAACTTCGTTTTTTTCACCTTTAAAATCTTCTCTAAATATTGCAACAGGAATGTTGAAGTTCTTTTCACAAAAAGTAGCAAATTCTTCCGTTTCTATTACTTTGACATTTAAAGGCAGAAGTACATTTTTAGTTAAATCTGTCCAATCGGATTGGTAAATAAATTGTAACATTGATTTTTGTTTAGTTTTAATTTGTTGATAGAATTGAGTAAATAGCCCTACCAAACCTAGAATAATGAAATAATCAGACAAAAATAACGGAACAAAAATTTAATTTTAAATTATAATTCACTTTAACATGAACAATTATGTCTGGGGGATTGATTTAGGCGGAACTAAAATAGAGGGCGTTGTTTTAAAGAATAGAAATACCTTAAGCACTATTGTAAGAAAACGAGTTTCGACAGAAGCAGAAAAAGGCTATAAGCATATCCTGCAACAAATTTATAAGCTCGTCGAAATGTTGAGATTAGAAGCTAAGGCTTCTCCCCAAGCCATAGGTATAGGCACACCAGGCTCAACAGACCCCTACACCAATAACTTAAAAAACTCTAATACAACCTGCTTAAACGGAAAACCCTTACAAAAAGACTTAGCACAATTACTGGGCATTCCTGTTTTCATGGCGAACGATGCTAACTGTTTCGCAGTGGCAGAAGCTAATTTGGGCGCTGTTCCTGAATCTTTTCCCAATGCTAAAGTAGTTTTTGGCGTCATCATGGGGACAGGCGTGGGTGGTGGCGTAGTTTTTAATGGAAAAGGCTGGAATGGCAACAATGGTATTGGTGGCGAATGGGGGCATAATTTTCTCGATGATTCTGGTGGAGCTTGCTATTGTGGCAAGTCGGGCTGCGTGGAGCGCGTCATTTCAGGGACGTCGCTTGAGCGTTACTACTTTGAGCAAACAGGTATCAATAAAAAATTGTATGATATTGTCCAGCTTCATCAAGCACAATTAGATAGTGCCGCAACAGCAACAGTACAGCGATTGATTACCATGTTTGGCAAGGCTCTTTCTGTGGTGGTTAATATCCTCGACCCCGACGTGATTGTAATTGGCGGTGGAGTTGGAAATATTGATTTGCTTTATACCGAAGGACTTAAAGAAATAGAAAAAAACGTGTTTAATCCAAATTTTAGCACACCAATCATCAAACCTAAACTGGGAGATAGTGCAGGTGTATTTGGTGCAGCGCTATTAGTACCAGAATAAAAAAAGCTATATCAGAATGATATAGCTTATAAGTTTAATAGTTACGACAATTTTAGCGTAGTCGCAAGTTTTGATTTAGCGTAGCCTTTTTTTGCGTCACAAATATAAGGTTGTAGCATTTAAAATAAAAGACGATTTTGCATAAATAGAACCAGACAAAAGGGAGATATTAGATGAGTTATAATGAAAAAAAAATTGATTATCAATTAATTGTAATTCTTCTCTAATTTTAAAAAAATCCAAATAACTTATTTCTTGATTTTCAATAATAATAATTGTTCAAGATAAATTGACGAAGAGATAACAATCTTTTCGATAATAAAAATGATTGCTTATATTTGACATAAACTAACGAAACCCTGTACGCTTATGGAGACCTCTTTTCCTTTAATCCTCCCAGATTTAACCCGCTTACACCAACTCAATGGTGCAGAAAACGCACTGGAAGAATTAAAAATTTTTATTAAACAGTACATTAGTTTGGTTATACTTGGTGGTTTTGAAAACAGTACACTACTGCTCAGTAACGGCAACAAACTTTGTATTGAAGCCACAGCGCACCCTAAACAGCGTATTCTTTGGTTAAAATCGTTTGAAGAAATATCTGCGGTACGTCCCTTTCTGGAGCAGGTGTTGAAAGAATCATTTCCCGATAAAGAAATTTATATGGACAACATTCGTGCCATTTCATTTGAACCCACCACCCAAAAACCGACCTATATCATCTACATTGACCCTAGCCTTTCGCCTGATCCAAAAGATAAAAGAAAGCGCATTTCTACTTTTCAGATGCAACTGGCGTTCAATGCTGCCATTCTCAAAACAATAAGCACCGACTCAACAGATAATCCTAATCATCAACCAACACCATTTATATGAGAACATTTTTTCTTTTGTTCATATTTTGTTTATGCTTTTGTGGTGGATTGATTGCGCAACCGCTCATCATTCTTACGGAGGAAAGCACGAGTGGCAAATATCAAGGAAATTTGCCTGAGAGTGGTCCAGCTATTGTGGATATCAATAGCATCATAAAAATAAAAGTTGATGTCGCTCGACTAGAGGAAGAAATGTTTAGATTTCAAGGCATTAAAGCCACTGATAGCCGTCTAGGAAGGCTTCGAAAATTGAATGAACTCACCTCACTTAAAAACAAAATTATTCGCTTCATCAATACTCAATTTGCCAACTCAAATACTCAACCTTTTGCTGTATATCAAGAATTAGCAGCACTTTCTACAGAATTACTGGAGGAGATTGAATTAGATGATGAAATGTTTAACGAGTTGACGAGTCCAGAAGTAGAACAAGCATTTAACCAGTCCAAAGATAGTTACATTATTTTTGTCATTCGCTATTTGGAAGGAAAAACACAAGCACTTAGAAATGCTTTACTTGCTGACTTAGGCGTTGATGGTCAAGTAGATAGCTCATTGATGATTTATTTTAGAGTAGGGGCTTTTTTGAAAAACAGAAGTGGTGGACGACCTATACATGTTGAAAATTTTGATACCTATGCGCCCGAAGAATATATTGAAGTTTCTCGATTTGCAAATCCGCTTTCAGAAGACGAAAAAGACGCGCTAAACTTGAATAAGCGATTGCACGATAGCTTACAAACTAGTACCAATACACTCTCCGAACATATGAAAAGTGTATTTGCAAGTAAATTCAACGCAGTATTTCCAAAATCGGATGAGTCGAGACTGAATCTGCGTAAAACCTTTAATAATTCGCTAACAAAACTCAATAGCGATGCCACCACAAAACCCGCTGCTGGAGTGCTACTGGATAACGAACTGAACATTGAGCGAGTAGGGAGAACCTATCAGGTAGTAAAAAATAGTTTTGAAGAATTTCAGAGGGTTTTTCCTAATGGACTTTTTAGGGAAAACACATTAGAAAATACCTTGAATGAACTGGAATCACTACTCAATTTGGCTTACCGAAAGTATGTGGAAGATGTGAGTTTGTATCAGCAAAATGTGAACATTCGTTCTTTCACAGGCACAACGCCAGGTTTGTTGGAATTGAGGCAAGTAGATACCGCTTACAGCAATTACATCAGGATAACGAACGAGGTAATTAGTGGTATTCGCACTATTTTCGGGGAGGTACAACAGTTTATCACGCCTTTCCGTAAAACGTATGTGCAAAATGAAGAACTTACAGAAGCCATTCGCCGATTCACAGTAGGCGAAATTCCAGAGTCAGGTTTTATTGAACTCAAATACATTGGCGAACGCAAAATGGGCGACGAAATTCTCATCAAAGCCGTGCTGGAGCGAGGCAGAAGTCGTGGAAATCGGAATTTTGAGCAAAAGGAAATTTTTAGACGCTATGTCACTATCACTCGTATAGCAGCACATTTTAGGATGAGTGGTTCTTTGGTACTTGCCAATCCATATAACAGAGAAAGTAATAGTGCGATTACCCTGAGCAATCAATTCCAATTTGCACCTACCTATGGCGTGATGATGAAATGGGGCAGTAGGAAAAGTAAATTTTATAATGAAGTGGTTAGCCTAGGGGTTGGATTGAGTTTCTCCTCTCCTGATTTTAACCTCGATGGAACACCAGAATTTGGAACAGGCTTTATGATGACTGCTTTCCGAGATATTATGAGTGTGGGTTGGGGCTGGAATTTTGGTGTGGATGCTCCCTATGGGTTTGTTGGATTTAACATCCCTTTTACCATAGGAGGCTTGCCTTCTACTTCAACCAGTGCAGGCTTTTTTGATAATTAGCATCAACAAAAATTACTCTAGCAATCTGAAACTACGCCGATGTAAAACAGTTGCACCATGCAGTGCAATGGCTTTTCGATGCGCCTTAGTAGGGTAGCCTTTGTTGCTATGCCATTCATAATTAGGGAATTGTATAGCAGCGTTTAGCATCCACTCATCGCGATGTGTTTTCGCCAAAATAGAAGCTGCTGCAATACTTCTATACAGACTATCCCCTTTTACAATGCAAGTGTGCGGAATACCTAAATAGGGTGTGAACCTATTGCCATCAATTAAAAGATGGTCTGGGCGAGTGGTTAACTGCTCAATTGCCCTGTGCATGGCTAAAAAAGAAGCATTTAAAATATTGATTTGGTCAATTTCTAAAGCGGTAACCATACCTACCGCCCATGCAATAGATTGGTTTTCAATAATTAATCGCAATTCATTTCGCTGATTTACTGTTAATTGCTTAGAATCATTCAAAAACCGATGACTAAAATGGCGCGGTAAAATCACAGCCGCCGCAAATACAGGACCTGCTAAACAACCACGCCCAGCTTCATCGCAGCCTGCTTCTACCAGATTTTCCATCAAAAAAGGACGCAATGTGTTGGCATTAAACGTTTTCTTCACGTTGTTTTTTCGTTTCAATAAATAGTTTCAAAATGGAATCTTTACACCTGCAAAACACCTACATTGATGCGTTCAATGGGGGCATTATTAGCTGCTTCAATGCCTTCCGCAATAATTTGTCGAGTTTCTAAAGGGTCAATAATGGCATCCACCCAAAGTCGAGCTGCTGCATAGTAGGGGGTAGTTTGCGCTTCATATTGCTGTGAAATGTTTTGTAACAGTTCTTGCTGTTCTTCCTCACTAATAGTTTGTCCTTTTGCTTGGAGGGTAGAAGTCTGAATTTGTAGTAACACTTTGGCGGCTTGCGCTCCACCCATTACCGCAATTTTAGCGGTGGGCCAAGCCACAATTAGGCGTGGGTCGTAAGCCTTGCCACACATAGCATAATTGCCCGCACCATAAGAATTACCTGTGATGATAGTAAATTTTGGTACAGTTGAATTCGCTACGGCATTCACCATTTTAGCGCCATCTTTAATAATGCCACCATGCTCTGAGCGCGTGCCCACCATAAATCCTGTTACATCTTGAAAAAATACCAATGGAATTTTCTTTTGGTTGCAATTCAAAATAAAGCGAGTAGCCTTATCGGCTGAATCTGAATAAATGACACCTCCAAACTGCATTTCGCCTTTTGCTGTTTTCACAATTTGCCGATTGTTCGCCACAATACCTACCGACCAGCCCTCAATGCGAGCGTAAGCGCAGATAATGGTTTTGCCATAATTTTCTTTGTATTGCGTCAGTTCGGAGTTATCTACTATTCTTTTTAGTAGCTCCAAAGTGTCATAGGGTTTACTAGAATCGCTAGGCATCAAACCTAGTAGTTCTTTATAATCTTCTTTTGGTGGTGCTGGCGTAATTCTATCAAAACCTGCTTTTTCAAAATGACCAAATTGCGATACCAATTGGCGAATGGTTGCCAAACAAGTTGGGTCATCCGGCATTTTATAATCGGTGATACCCGATATTTCAGATTGCGTGGTTGCGCCACCCAGTGTTTCTGTATCCACATCTTCGCCAATAGCTGCCTTCACCAAGTAAGGACCCGCTAAAAAAATAGAACCTGTGCCATCCACAATCAATGCTTCATCAGACATAATGGGTAAGTAAGCACCTCCTGCCACACAACTGCCCATGATAGCCGCAATTTGAGGAATACCCATGCTCGAGAGCTTTGCATTGTTGCGAAAAATGCGACCAAAGTGTTCTTTATCTGGAAATATTTCATCTTGCATCGGCAAAAATACACCGGCACTATCCACCAAATAAATGATGGGCAAGCGATTTTCCATAGCAATTTCTTGCGCTCTCAAGTTTTTCTTACCTGTTATCGGAAACCAAGCACCTGCCTTCACCGTCGCATCATTAGCCACAATCACACATTGGCGACCACTCACTCGACCTATGCCTACCACTACCCCTCCTGCTGGACAGCCGCCGTGTTCTTCATATAGCTCATAGCCTGCAAACGCACCAATTTCTAAAAAATAACTACCCTCATCAACAAGTAAATCTATTCGCTCTCTAGCCGTTAACTTTCCTTTTTGGTGTTCTTTTTCGATTTTTGATTTACCACCGCCCAATTTAATTTGCGCTAGACGATGCTGCATTTTAGAAATGAGTAATTTGAGGTGGTCTTCATTTTTGTTATGTTCTAAATTGATGGCTTGCATATTCGATTGTAATTTGCTTGTAATGGAAATGCAAACATAGGGCTTTCAGTTCTGTGAAGATAAAAAATGTAATAGGTTGCTGTTAAACCACCTTATTTTGGGTTATATTTGTTATCCTATTTCCGTTAAACTACAAATTACAAATAAAGAAAATTAAAAACTTGATAGAAGTAAAAACGAAAAAGCAAGACAATGCAGTTACGCCTTTGATGAAGCAATATTTTGCCTTGAAAGCAAAATACCCTAAAGCTATCTTACTGTTCAGGGTAGGCGATTTCTACGAAACTTTTGGGGAAGATGCTGTAACGACTTCTAAAGTCTTAGGCATTATTCTCACCTCGCGTAACAACGGTGGGAGCGATATACCATTAGCAGGTTTCCCTTACCATTCATTGGATATGTATTTGCCTCGCCTGGTGCGCGCTGGCTTTCGTGTCGCTATTTGCGAGCAGCTAGAAAAGCCAAGCAAAGAAAAAAAAATCGTCAAGCGTGGTGTCACAGAAATCGTCACGCCGGGTATTGCTACGGATGATAAACTGCTGGATAATAAAAGCAACAATTACTTGGCGGCATTGGCTTACGGAAAAAAAGGACAAATCGGATTAGCTTTTTTGGATATTTCTACTGGAGAATTTTTAGCCAGTGAAGGTGATCCAAGTCATGCAGAAAAGTTGATTCAAAGTATGCAACCCGCAGAAATTATTTTTTCCAAGGAATATGCTAAAACTTTTCAGGAGCAGCATGGTGAACGTTACTACACTTTTACCTTAGAAGATTGGGCGTTTCATTTTGATTTTGGTAGGGAAAAGTTACTTACCCATTTTGAAGTACAAACGCTAAAAGGCTTTGGTTTAGAAGAACTTACACTAGCGCAAACAGCGGCGGGCGCTATTCTGCACTATTTAGAAACAACAGAAAACAGAAACCTCAAACACATTTCAAGTATTAGCCGCATACAGCCAGAGCGATATGTGTGGCTAGACCGCTTTACGATTCGCAATCTTGAGTTAATAAGTACCGCCAATGATGTCGGCATACCGCTTATCAAAGTATTAGACCAAACGGTTTCGCCAATGGGCGCAAGGCTGCTAAAAAAATGGGTAGTGTTGCCATTAAAATCTCTAAAAGCGATTGAATCCAGATTGAGCATGGTGGAATTTTTCTTGCAAGAAACCACACTGGCTCAAAAAATGACAACTAACATTCGATTGATGGGCGACTTGGAACGCTTGATTTCTAAAGTGCCATTGGGGAAAATCAATCCACGAGAAGTAGTGCAGTTGCAAAAGGCATTGGAAGCCATAGTGCCTATAAAAGTATGGCTTAATCAATCGGGACAACCTTTTTTAGAAAAATTGGCAGAGGGCTTGAATCCTTGCCCAAAGTTATGCCAGCAAATTAAACAGCAAATTGTGGCTGAACCGCCTGCGCTGTTGATAAAAGGCGATGTTATTGCTAACGGTTGCCACCAAGAATTGGACGAACTTCGGTATTTGGTCAAGAATAGTAAGGATTTACTGATTGGTATTCAGCAAAAAGAAGCAGCTAAAACAGGAATAGACAACTTGAAAATTGGTTTCAATAATGTATTTGGCTACTATTTGGAAGTAACCAATAAGTACAAAAATAAAGGGCTGATTCCCGACAACTGGATGCGTAAGCAAACGCTTACCAATGCAGAACGCTACATCACCGAGGAACTTAAAGAGCTGGAAAGCAAAATATTAGGTGCTGAAGAGAAAATTCTAGCACTAGAAATTAGTCTATTTGAGCAACTCGTCCATCAACTATTGGATTATATTCAACCCATTCAATTTAATGCAACGTTAATTGCACAACTCGATTGTTTGCTTGCCTTCGCCAAAGTGGCAGAAAAAAATAATTACTGTAAACCCATCCTCAATGAAGATTTTACCATTGACATCAAAGCGGGCAGGCATCCTGTCATCGAGCAACAAATGCCGATTGGTGAAAGATATGTCCCCAACGATGTTTACTTAGACCACGAAGAGCAACAAATTTTGATGATCACTGGACCCAATATGGCGGGTAAATCCGCTTTGCTTCGCCAAACAGCACTTATCTGTTTGATGGCGCAAATGGGGAGTTTTGTTCCTGCTGATGCGGCTACCTTAGGTTTGGTGGACAAGGTGTTTACGCGAGTAGGCGCATCGGACAATATTTCTTCTGGCGAATCCACCTTTATGGTCGAGATGAACGAAACTGCCAGCATCATGAATAATCTTTCGGATAGAAGCCTTATTTTGTTGGATGAAATTGGGCGAGGCACGAGCACTTATGATGGTATTTCCATCGCTTGGTCTATTGCAGAGTATTTGCATCATCATCCACAAGCGCGACCCAAAACGCTTTTTGCCACACATTACCATGAACTGAATGAGTTGGCTAATAAATTTCCACGCATCAAGAATTATCATATTGCCACGCAAGAAGTGGATCAAAAAGTTATTTTCTTGCGCAAACTCGTGCCCGGTGGAAGCGAGCATAGTTTTGGTATCCATGTAGCAAAAATGGCGGGTATGCCAAGAAGCATTGTGGAGCGAGCAGCGCACATTTTACCACAATTAGAACAAAAATCTATTCAACAAGATGAAGGCAACATGGAAGGCATACCGAATAAAAATGCCAATACCAAGCAAATAAATACCCCCTTGCAATTAAGTATTTTTGAGGCAAACGACCCCGCCCTAGAAAAGATAAAACAAGCCCTAGAAGCACTTGATTTGAATGGCATGACCCCTATTGAGTGTATGCTCAAGTTGAGTGAACTCAAGAAAATGGTTTCATGAGTTAGATACCAACAAGGTAATGCTCTAGGTTTTAAACCACATATAAAAAAGCATTCAATCGTTGGTATCAGCCTTTCATACATTCAACAGTTGTTCTCTTAAAAATGGGTGAGCTTACTTGTCCCCATCTTTTTGTTCCTGCTGCTGAATTTTCAGTAGCAAACGCTGCGCATTCAATAAAAAGCTATCTTTATGAAACTTAAATTCATTGTTTACCATCAACAATCGAGCAGCATCGTAAGCTGCTGATTTTGGCATAACTTGTTTAGCAGCGATTGGGTGCAGCCAATATTGCAAATTCGTAGAGCGCAAATGAGAATCCACAGAAAAATTAATTACCTTTTCTAGTTTATTCAAAGAGAAAAGATAATCTGTTGCCTGATTGATTTCTTTCTGTAAATCGTTGATGCGGATGCGTCCAAAGTCAACTTGGCATTTTTCTAATAGAAAAATATCTCTTCTTCCATCAAATACTAGAATGTTGCGCACATTGTATTTCATGAAGTTTTTAAGCATAAATTTCTTAATAATGCTCTTGGTTGGTCGCAAGTTGCGAAAAGCATCTTCAATAGCATTTTCATCCAGTCGAAAATCTTCTTTAAAAACTTTTCTTCGTCTAGTGCGCAGATTAATGACTTCTTTTGCCTTTCCAACAGTGTGTCCTAGCTCATCGGTTTTTGAATAGACACTCACAATATCCACATCTAGGTTGTTTGACCAACTCTCAATGAAGATGCGCTCTGTTTCAATTTCATAAACTAGCAATGAAGCATCGCTAATAGCGTAGAAGTTGGGGTATCCGCCGTAGATGTTTCCATACTTCAGTTCGAGGAATGTAATGTTTTTGCTCACGGTTTTTCAAATATAGTGTTTCAATAAAAAAATAATGCCTCTATTCAGCAGTGAAAAAACTTTGGCAGTATGTAAAGGCATAGTATGTTTTAAAAACTGTTTTTGGTTCAATGAATTACAAAGTAAATAATTATCTTTCAGAACATCAACGGTATAGATAAATTAAATGCTATGAATGTATTAAAAAGTGTCCATTAGCGTAAATTTTTTCTCCATCTGCATAAATTTCACCACCATTTCGCATATCTGCAATCATATCCCAATGAATAGAAGATACGTTTTTTCCACCTGCTTGTTCATAAGATTGTCCGACTGCCATGTGAATAGTACCTCCTATTTTTTCATCGAACAAAATATTCTTAGTAAATTGTTGAATATTATAGTTGTTACCTATGGCAACTTCTCCAAAATATCTTGCACCCGGTAGCGTGAAAACATAGTCTAAAAAGGGCTTGCCGCGTTTTGCTTCCCACTTTTCTATATACCCATTTTCCACCCAAAGGGTTACATCTTCTACTTCATTTCCCATAAAGATAGCAGGCATTCCAAATCGAATAACACCATTTACAGAATCTTCCACAGGCGAGGTAAAAACTTCTCCTGAGGGCATATTGGTTGTTCCTGCGGAATTGATCCAATTTCTGCCTTCGCAACTGAACGAAATATCTATATCCTCACCGATATATTTAACATGCTTGCATTTATTGAGGTAGTCGGCAATTTTTTGTTGTTCTTTGCCAAAGTCCGTCCAGGCCTGAATGGGGTCGTCTTTGTGCAACATACAGGCTTCGTAAACAAAGGTTTCGTATTCATCTAAAGACATACCCGCTTCCTGAGCAGCAGCTTGAGTGGGATATTGGCAATAAGAACGTCTGAGCGCACCACTAGCAGTTCGTTTTGCGAAAGTATTTCTATATGGTGCACATTCTAGCTGCCTTTTATTTTGGTTGGCTCTGTTTACATTCTGCTCATCCCTTAAATTAAAGGGTGCTTTAATGAACAAGTAGGTATCAAATTCTTCAATAGCAGTTTTATAGTTGGGCGAGATGAACGCAAATTGCTCATCATTGATAGCATTATCAACTAATATGCGTGTTTTACCATTGAAAATTAAATCTACTTCTGCAATGGCTCCAAGTTGAATTGCTTCTTTGTAAATTGCTTTTACGAGAGGTTCTGCCAATGTGGTAGTATGAATGAATAGCTTTTCTTTCTCTTTCAAACCCAATGAATAGTGAAGTAATAGTTTAGCGTAGGCGGTGTAAATGTTCATTGCGGACTTAATTCTTGAGTTTTAATTATTCAATTTTTTTCAAAGATATGATTTTTTTTAATATTTACCATGTCCGCACTTGATAAGGGTATCTTATTTTGTACTGCGTTTCCACTATAGTTTTTAGGCGATGTTTCAACATTTCTATGTTCTCTTTTTCTTGAGCAGATATAAAAATGTTATCCACTTCAAATTGATTTTTAAGGTTTTGTTGTAGGCTTTCTTCTAATTCGACTCTAGTTACAGGATCTAAAAAATCATCAAAATAACGTGTTCTGTATAAATCCATTTTATTGAAAATGAGTAAGGTAGGTTTTTCACCTATTTTCATTTCTTTCAGCGTTTCATTGACTGTATGAATGTGTTCCTCATAGTTTGAATGCGCTATATCCACTACATGTAGCAGAATATCACTTTCTCTTACTTCGTCAAGGGTTGACTTAAAACTTTCTATCAAATGGTGAGGCAACTTTCGGATAAATCCTACGGTGTCGGACAATAAAAAAGGTGTTGTATCAAAAACAACTTTTCTTACGGTAGTGTCTAATGTAGCAAACAAGCGGTTTTCAGCAAATACCTCTGATTTGCTCAACAAATTCATTAAAGTAGATTTACCTACGTTCGTATAACCCACTAATGCAACGCGAATTAATTCCCCTCTGTTTTTGCGTTGTGTTAGATTTTGTTGGTCAATTTTTTCCAATTTCTTTTTGAGCAATGAAATTCTATCTTTGACAATACGACGGTCAGTTTCAATTTCTTGCTCACCAGGTCCACGCATACCAATACCCCCTCGCTGACGTTCTAAGTGCGTCCAAAGACCGCGCAATCGAGGTAGTAAATACTGCATTTGTGCTAGTTCTACTTGAGTTTTTGCTTGGGCGGTTTGCGCTCTGCTTGCAAAAATGTCTAGGATAAGACTACTGCGGTCAATAATTTTAACTTTTAATGCTTCTTCGAGAATAGACACTTGCTTTCCTGTGAGGTCATCATCAAATATGGCAAGCGTTACTTCTTCATTGGCTTCGATATAGCGAGCTACTTCTTCTAATTTTCCCTTTCCAATAAACGTTTTAGGGTCAGGGCGATCCATTTTTTGAACAAACCGTTTCAAAGACCAAGCACCAGCAGTTACTGCTAAGAATTGCAATTCATCCAAATATTCTTCCACCTGCGCAACAGTCTGGTTTTCCTGCACTAACCCAATTAGAACCGCTTTTTCTGTATTTGGTCTAAACCCTACTTTTTTATTACTATTCAGACTAATTTCTGCCATTCGTTATTATGTTGGATTCAACAGAGACAAAAGGATACTCTACTTTTTTGCCTTGCTAAAGAATAAATTTTTTTACTTTTTATTTACAAATATTTCTCAAAGTACAACAAATGAAAGTTGCCTTTAGGTTCAACCCAATTACAATTAGTTTTATATTCTAAGTGTTCAACTTATTTTTTGGTGTAGTAATGTTCGGTAATTTACCATATAAAGGTTCAAAATAAGCTACATCCACAAAATTACGGTCTTGAAAATTCCCAAAAGCTAGGTCTATTAAATGAGCAGCCGAACATTTCATATGCTCAAATTGTGCAAAAGGTGAATTAAGCACTGATTGGCATTTTGCAGCGCCATTGCCTGAAAAAACAATCGTTTGTTCTAAATTAAAGTAATGCTCAAATGAGTTATTTTCAATAATTAAAGGCTGTGTTGCTGTCAAGGAATTGCCCGAAGCATCAAACAACGCTGTGTAAACTTCCATTCTTCTAGCATCAATCATGGGGCAATAAACCGCATCAGGTGTTTGTACTTGTTTTGCCGTAGCCATTGCAAGCGCTTGCAAAGTATTGACTTCGATAAGTGGAATACCTAATGCGTAACACAAACCTTTCGCCGTAGAGATACCTACTCTGAGGGCAGTGTAAGAACCTGGTCCGCTGCTTATGGCGATTGCCGCTAAGTCCGTTAACGCTATATTAGCCAATGCTGCACAATCCTTGATAAATAAAGTGAGTTTAGCACTGTGTGCAAAAGCATCTTCTACTTCTTGAAGTGCGAGTAATTTTGCGTCTTCGCTAATCGCCACAGAGCAAACTTCCGTAGCCGTTTCTATACAGATCAATAACGCCATGAATGTTTGTTGTCTTAATAAAAGGGTAAAATTAAGGACTTATCCTTAATATAAAATTAATATAGTCTTCTTGGGGAACTGGTAAGAACCACCTAGATTAGCCAAAATACATCAAATTAAATTATTTTATGAAAAATTTGTGGATTGTTTTTAATATTCTCTTTGTTTCTTTTAGTGCATTGGCACAACAATCACTACTTCAGTCAGGACCTATGGTGGGTTATTCTGATATGATGGAGGCAATGCTTTGGGTACAAACCAATGCACCTGCTGCTGTAAAAATTGCTTACTGGGAAAAAGATAAGCCAGAAGTAGTAAAATATACTGCCACGATAAACACTAGTGCAGATAAAGCATTCACAGCAAAGTTATTAGCTGACCAAGTTGAGCCTAGCAAGCAATACGACTACCAAGTATATATCAATGAGCAGCCTTTGACTTTTGATTATCCGACTACTTTTCAGACCCAAGTGCTTTGGAATTGGCGTACCGACCCACCTAATTTTAAAGTAGCTTTAGGGAGTTGTTCTTATGTGAGCGAGCCAGAGTACGACCGTCCAGGCACTCCTTACGGCAATGATTATTATATTTTTACTAACATTCATCAGCAACGCCCTGATGTTATGCTTTGGCTAGGCGATAACACCTATTTTAGAGAAGTAGATTGGTATTCTCAAACGGGAATGTTTCATCGCTACACCCACACCCGCTCCTTACCAGAAATGCAGCCCCTATTGGCTTCTACGCATCATTATGCCATCTGGGACGACCATGATTTTGGTCCTAACGATTCTGACCGCAGTTTCATACACAAGGACAAAGCAAAAAAAACTTTTGAATACTTTTGGGCAAATCCAACCTACGGCATTCCTCAAGCACCTGAAGGCATCACAAGTCATTTCCAATGGAGCGATGTAGAATTTTTCTTGCTAGATAATCGCTATTATAGAAGCCCGAACGATTGTAAGAATTGTGAAGCTACTATTTTAGGTAAAGCACAGTTGGAATGGTTGATTGAGGCACTTGTGTTTAGCAAAGCTACTTTTAAGGTAATTGCCATTGGTGGACAAGTGTTGACCGACGCTGCGGTGTATGAGAACTATGCACATCACCATGCTGACGAGCGTGCCTATTTGCTTCGACGCATCGAAGAAGAACAGTTGCGAAATGTCATTTTTGTAGATGGCGACCGCCACCACACCGAGTTGAGCAAAATAACCAACAAAAATGGATATGCTATTTATGATTTCACAGTTTCGCCACTCACCTCAGGTGCTGGAGGTAGCGATGCAGAAGTAAACAACAACAGAGTGGAAGGAACTTTTGTGAAGCAACGTCGCAATTTTGGTACAATGGAATTCTCAGGTGCAAGAGCGGAACGCATGCTAAAGCTAAGTGTGTTTGATAGTAATGGGCAGGAAATTTGGACACGTACAATTAAAGCAGAGGATAAGAAAATATAAGCCAAAATTTTTGATTTGGCTTAATATAGCTTTTGGTTAGTTACCTAGTAAAAAGAGGTGCTTCGTTGTTATGGCGAAACACCTCTTTTAGTTTGAGCAAGTTTGGTTTAGAATCTATAATTCAAACCTAACGCCAAAGCGTGAGGTCCTAGAATAGCTGTTTCAAAACTAATACCTATGTTCTCCGTAACATAGCCACGCAATGCAAACGGAATAATCTGAACAGAGGGTAACATGAACCCCGTTCCTAAATCATCTTTTATGGATTGATTAGTTGTTTCTACTTTCAAGCCATATCTAGTAGCACCAATTCTGAAACCAGAATACATATCTACTCTATTGCTATTACCGTAGTGAAAAAGTGCTCTAACTGCCACGTTGAAGCGATTTATGTCTGCACTTATTGCACTAGCAGTAGTACGCTCATTGGTTTCATCGTTAGTGTAAGCAAAATCACTTACATCGAAACCTAAACTTTGAAAAGAAACGCCACCACCAATACTAAACCATTTTGCTACAGCATAGTCGTAGTTAATTTGTATCGCAGGTGTAGCTCTCCCCGAGAAAGCGCCTTGTACATCTGATATTTCAGTTTCGCTAGTTACATCAGCGAAATCTTCAAAATTCTTACCATCCAATGTTTTGAACCCTGCACCAATAACAGTTAAGCCAGCATTTACAGATAGATTGCTTTTGAAATCGGCATTTTGAGCCATTACACCAAATGAAAGGGAAAATAATAAGGATAGAGTGAAAGAAATTTTTGAGATATTCATACGAAATTATTTATGAAATGATTAATTAAAGCCTAAAATTGAGGTATTTCTAAGGCACTTTCAACTTTTTAAGTGTACTTTAACTAATCAGCGATGGTTCTTAGAGCTTGTTTAAAAATTTTCTTTAGGGGAAAATCAATAGTTTGTGGTTCTGACAATAGGAAGGCGAGGGAATTTAGCGGGCTAAATGACTAAGCCTTACTGAAGTCAGGTTCATAAAATATTGGTTTT
>CALDYY010000053.1 GCA_937944245.1 uncultured Saprospiraceae bacterium
TTTTCAGCTTATCGAACACTGCTTCACTACGCATTCAACCTATGGCACAGCAACACAGGCATTTTTGCATGAATTGTTCAAGGACTATGGTTTAGTTGTTTTTAATATGAATCATTCAAAGCTCAAACAAGCATTTATACCATATATAAAGGAGGAAATTTTTCACCAGCCTTCTAAAAAAATTATTGAACAAACGCAAATTGCATTATCCAAAGTAGGATTCAATGCACAAGCTATACCAAGAGACATCAATTTCTTTTACTTATCTGAGCAGTTGCGCGAGCGCATTGTGCAAGAAGATGGTATTTTTAAAGTGCTAAACACTAACATTACCTTTACTGCTCAAGCCATAGAGCGAGAAATTGAAACCCATCCAGAACGATTCAGCCCCAATGTAGTGATGCGTCCTATTTATCAAGAAGTTATTTTACCCAATTTAGCTTATATCGGTGGAGGTGGTGAGTTGGCATATTGGCAAGAGCGATTAGCTCAATTTGAACATTTTAAGGTGAATTATCCTATGCTAGTGCGGCGCAATTCAGTACTTTGGGTGGATAAAGGCACACAAAATCGCTTAGAAAAGCTAAATTTAAGCATTGAGCAACTGCTTGGGGATGTAGAATTATTGATTAAACAATATGTGCAAGAAAACTCCGAGCGAGAGTTAAATTTAACGACAGAAAAAACGCAAGTAGAAAAAATCTTTGAAGGCATCCTACAAAAAGCCATTAAGGTTGACCCAACACTCGAAAAAGCAACTTCGGCAGAGTTAGCAAAAGTATTAAATGCACTGAATGGATTGGAAGCTAAATTGATGCGTGCCGAAAAGAATCGGTATGATGTTACGATTAATCAAATTCGTAATGTCAGAGAAAAACTATTTCCAGGAAATGGTTTACAAGAACGATATGATAATTTCTTGGGCATTTATTTAAAGCATGGTACAGAATTTTTTGATACGCTAAAAGCACATCTCAATCCATTACAAAAAATGTTTACGGTCATCAGCGAGGCATGAGATACACAGAAAGTAACTTAGTTTTCGATTTTCCAAAACATTGGATAATCAAAAAATACGACACTCATCCTTTTTACAAAGGGATGAGCGGGGTTGGCTTATCTGCTGTTGATTTTATTGTAGTAACTCAAGAGAACACCATTTTACTAATTGAGATTAAGAATTACCGTCATCGTCCAGCGTCGCAGTTTCCTCACATTACCGCATTGTTGCGCAATCACGAAGAAGGCTTAGCTCGTTCATTTGTCCAAAAACTAGAAGAAACCATAATAGGCATCAATGCTATTGCCACTTATTTCTATAAAAGCACATGGTATCGTCTGTGGTATATTTTGCTTAAGAAAATGGGCGCAAAGTATTTGTTACTAAAAAATGACCGTTTATTTTGGCTTTGGCTACATGAGCAGGTTCAACAAGCACCCGAAAAAATAGTCCCTGTACTTTGGTTGGAATTACCTGATAATTTAGTCCAATATCAAGCCGAATTGAAAAGAGAGATAGTGGAGCAAATGCAAGCATCAGAATATGCTACGCCTCAAATATGGAATTTAGAAAACTATGATTTACCAATCGAAGTAAAACGTCTTTCCAATTAATTAATTTGCTCTAGCAAAGCCAACAATTCTCCTAAAATCATAGCAGTAGCTCCCCAAACCACATTTCCTTTCACATCAAAATGAGGAACACTCTTCAAGTGGATACCACTTGGCATTAGCATATCTGTATATTTAACATTGCTTCTATCCAATAATATGGAAATTGGCGTTTCAATTAAGTCTCTAACTTCGCTGGTTTGGAGTTGAAAGCGCGGTTCGCTAGCTAAATAGCCTACAAAAGGATAAACTAAAAAATTACTGACTGGAATATACAATGAACTCAACTGCCCTAGTATTTGAATTTCGGTAGCTTTCACACCGATTTCTTCTTCTACTTCACGCCGTGCCGTCCACTCAAAATTAATGTCGGTGTCATCATATCGCCCGCCCGGCAAGCTAATCTGACCACTGTGTCTATCGTTCGGATTGTTTGAAGTGCGTTGAATTAAAGGAATGTGCCATTGTTTTTCCTTTTTGTAAAACAACACCATGACACTGGCAGGTATAGCAGTTGCAGGGGCACTCGCAATCATTTTTTTATTAACGTAACCCATTTTGGTCTGAACGTCCACGCCAGGCAGTGGTTTTTGTAGTGCTTGCCTTAGATTTTTAATCAACATACTTATTTTCTCTTGAGCCATAAAAAGCATAACTACTTATGTTCAAGATTGTTGCACTGCCGATGCTACCCTATTTAAGCCCAGCATTTACTTTCTGTATGTACTGTTCCAAAGCAGTAGTCATAGATGGAACGCCTGGAGCAGGTGCTTTTATGTTTACGGTTAGCCCTCTATCTTCTACCGCTTTTTCTGTGATATTACCAAAAACTGCAATTCGTGTATCATTTTGTTTAAAATCAGGAAAGTTATCATACAATGATTCTATCCCTAATGGAGAAAAAAACACAAGGATGTCATAAGTAACATCGCTCAAGTCGGACAAATCACTACTTAGCGTTCGGAACATGAGGGCTTCTTGCCAATCGAAATTTTCCTTCGTTAAGTAGTCCGAAACATATTGACTCCCTAAATTGGAGCAAGGCAATAAGAACTTTTCTTTTGCTTTGTGCTTAGTCAATGCAGTAGCCAAGTCTTCGATATCTTTTCTACCGACAAATACTTTTCTTTTTCGATAGGTTATAAACTTCTGAAGATAATTAGCAATCGTTTCTGTCAAACAAAAATATTTAGTATCCAAAGGCATTTCAATGCGCATCTCTTCGCAAATACGAAAGAAATGATCAATAGCATTTTTACTTGTCAGAACAACAGCCGAATATTCATTAGGGCGAATACGCTGCTTTCTAAACTCTTTTGCCGTTAAACCCTCTACGTGGATAAATGGTCTCCAATCAATGGTAAGTCCATATTTTTGCTCCAACTCGTAATAGGGCGATCTATCAGGTTTGGGTTGAGATACCAGAATTGTTCTAACTGGTTTGTAAACTGCTACCTGCGCGTTACCTTCTGCTGCCATTCAGCTGTAGTTTTGTTTTAATTCCTTCTTAAAATCACTAAAGATTATCCTATTGCTATCATTGCGAGTTTAGCAATCATTAATGTCGGGACTATTTCGACAGCGCAAATATACAACAAAAAGTGAAACCCATAAGAAGTTATAAATTGATTGCCAAGAATAATGCCTCTAACCCCTCGCCAAGCATAAAATAGGGAAAATAGTGTAATACCTGCCCATAATAAGCCTATTTTAATACTGGGTTCTGCATAAAGTAACCCCACATTAATTGGTACTAAAAGTGCGCCTAGTGCTATACCAAAGGAAACAATAAGATGCTCATAAAGGCGGACTTCTTTAGCAACAGGGAAAATAAATCGCAAGAAAAGTAGTACCAAATGCTTGAGTACAATAAGCGTTGCCACTAGCGAAATTCCAGCCAAAACATCAAAAAAAATATTTGAAGTAATGGATATTTTATAGTAACGCAGCACTAAAGCGAGAAAGATACCCATGTTTATTATAGTAGCTATATACCATAATGTATTGGCAATCAATGCAACGGAATTAATATCTCTCAAGCTTTGCCCCAATCGAGTCGGACTGACAACATTTATGTAAGCTTTTACGAAAAAAGGGCGAAACGCCGCAAATAAAAAGGCTAATGGCAGTAAACTAAGCAACGCAATACCAAACATTCTTGGTACATC
>CALDYY010000054.1 GCA_937944245.1 uncultured Saprospiraceae bacterium
AAGGACGATACAACCAATTAGCACAAGAATTGGGCGAAGCCAAAAACTACATCAACGGTTTAGAACAACAAAAAGCAGAACTAGAGCAATACTGGTTGGGACGTTACCAAACTTTAGAGGCAGAACTGGGCGAAGTAAAAGAACAGTTTGAATTGATGTCCATACAAGGTGAACAGTCTGTCGAAGAATGGAAAACTCGATACGGCAACATCAAAAATGAATTAGCGGAAGCTACTAAGTACATAAAAGAATTACAAGCAAAAGAAGCCAACCTACTAAAAGATTGGGAAGCGCGCTACTTGACTTTGGATGGCGAATTGAATGCAGCCAAATCTACGCTTAATAACTTAGAGCAAGAGAAAGTTCAAATTGCTAACGCTTTGGGGGCTGATTTGAATAATTTACGCAATCAATACGATGAATTATTAGTTAACTATCAGCATGTAGAACAACAACTACAAATGGCAAAGGCAGATAATGGCGAGTTAACTGCTCGATTTGGCGACATGGAGTTGAATTTCAATGAATTGGTTGGTAATTACAATAACTTAGGCAACCTAAAACAAGGGCTTGAGGAACAATTAAAAGATGTTCAAAGTAGCTTTAAGCAGTTGCAAAAGACCAACACCACGTTAGAGCGTAAAGTCAGTGAATTAAATCAATATACAAGCGACATCAAAGGAGAAAATGAAATCTTGAAAAAACAGATACAAGGACTGAACGACCAACTCACGGTAATAAGTCGCGATAAAGATGAACTAGGTAGAACATATGCTCAACTTACAGAAGATAATAAGCGCTTAAATGCACAGTTGGCAGATTTGAAAGCAGAACTAGCACGCGCTCGTGAAGGCGGTGCGCAACAAGTGGAAGAAGCTAATGCTAAAGCAAGACTGATTGAGGAGGAATACACCATGCAAATTAGCAACTATATGAGTGAATTAACTTCTTTGCAGCGCCGATATGATAGTATCCGAGAGGCACAGAAGAATTATGAGGATATTATCGCCGACTTGGAAAATCAGTTGCGAAAATACCGCGAAGGAGTTATGACGCAACAAACTACCATTACCAGAACAGTGAGAGAAATCTCAGATGATAATAAAGATTAGTTTGTATATTGTTGATTGCTAATACATAAAGAGGCTCATTACCGTTAATTTGTAATGAGCCTCTTGTGTTTCATTTGCTCATTTTAGCTTAATTTCTTACATCAATCGTTAATTCAAATTCATCTACAAAAGCAAAGGATTGTACTTTGGAGCGATTTATTCTGGAAAGTTGACCAACTACCTCTGTTTTAGCGTTGTACAATTCGCCTCTCCTGCTCACCAGCAAATGCCCTACTTGCTCATCCTCAAATACAATTTTATAAGGATAATGCTCATTGTTAGTTGCCATTAATTTTCCAAGTTGATTCACCCGACCACTGCGCAATACCACAAAAGCACCGTTGGTACTGATATAATAGATTACATTTGGGTTTTTAATCATTTCCACTTTGTAAGCAGCAAAAGCCGGATGATTAACGTCGCTATTATTGGTGGTCTCTCTTTGCTCAGGCTTTGGCTCAGCATTAGGTACAGGTGGATTTTCTATTTTCGTAGTAGGGCTTGATGTGTTACGCGAACTGTACCTCGCAATTTGCGCATCTGCTTTATTCCAGCCTCTTTCAATCGAAATGAGGCGCATATCTCTAGCGGGATGTGTTGCCGAAGGTCGAGGACTTGCTAACTTGCGCATAGCTGCCTGTGCTTCCTCTAAGGTAGCCCCCATTTTGCGCAGGACATATCCCGAAAATTCGTCTGCTTCCAGCTCCATATCGGGCTGGCTACCGCCATCTTTCAAAGTATGTCCACTCAAATGATGCCCAATTTCATGTGCCAAAATGCTAATAGATGCCCAGTTGGTATTGGTACTTTCTTCGACAGTTTGCATGAATTTTGGGTTATAAAACACATATCGCTGATCGCCATACACGACTGCTGCTGCATTGGGAACTTTAGCTGCTTGAATTTTGAAATTAGCTGGTAAACCCGTAAAAGAAATAATGTTCTCCATTACAGTAATCGCCTCCGATTCCGTTCGAAAATCCTTTAAATACAGCATTCCTTCTCCGCCCCAGCCACAGTTAAAATGGACATGCTCACTCAAAGAAATATCTCTTCGTGCAATTTCAATTTGTCCATCTTGAGCAGTAGCGAAAAAAGCAATTTGGCAAAATAATAGGCAAGCTAACACAGCTTTCTTCATTATCTTTATGTTTTTGATACTTTTAAACAACGTTGTGAAGTACCCTTCCTATTGTAAGCCTTTTGTTAATTACTTCTAAAATAACAGAAAAAAGAAATTTGATATTAGACCGCTACCACAAACATTAAATCTCATCTTTGTATTTTAACTATCAATATCGCTACCTTTGCCGCATTTATTCATCATTATTTTTGTATGAACCAACACGACACAAATAGCCTTTCTCAAAGGGGTGCATCTGGCAACAAAAGCGTTTTGCGCGTGGACATGAATGCCTATTTTGAAGCAATTCAAAATATATACCATCCTCAAGACAATCCAGAAGGGGCTTTTCCGCTTAATGTCGCAGAAAATAAATTGACTTGGTATCTACTCCGCAATAAAATGCAAGAAATTACTCGCTCAGAGGATATCCCTGACTGGGTAGCAGCCTACACTTCCGGGAAAGGCGATTTCAGATTTCGTGCGGCAGTAGCTCAGTTTATGACCAAATTCCTGACCAAATGCCCTATTGACCCAAACCGACTTGCCTGCTCTGCTGGAGCAGCCAGTGTGATTGAAATGACTGCCTTTGTCCTTTGCAATGCAGGAGATGTAGCAGCTTTTCCTGCACCTGCCTATCCTGTCTATAAACAAGATATTCAAAATATTCCTGAAGTGGAACGTTATGACATCATTACGCATCACTATCCAAGCAGTATTAAAAATGGTTTCTTGTTAGATACCATTCATTTAGAGCAAACACTTGCTGCTATAAAAGATAAAGGAAAAAACTGGCGAATGCTCGTGTTGACCCATCCAGATAATCCAACGGGCGGTATCTACACTTATGAGCAATTATTAAAAATCACAGAGTGGTGTTTAAAACATCAAATTCACTTGGTGGTCAATGAAATATATGGCTTATCGTTAATAGATACTCAGCACCCAGCCATTCGCGAAGACTATGATGTAGCAATTCCTTTTGTTTCGTTTGCACAAATTATGGAACAATATCAAAGCGATTATCTGCATTTGTGGTATGCTTTCTCTAAAGATTTTGGCATTTCTGGTTTCAGAGTAGGCTTGGTTTATTCCTACAATGCTTCCTTTTTGAAAGCCTACGAAAATCTAAACTATACCCATTTAGTGTCCAATTATGCACAATGGCTGCTGCAACGCATCTTAGAAGAAGATGACTTTGTACAACACTATATCAGTGAAAATCAACGACTTTTAACTGAATCCTACGCCTCGGTAGTGCGTGTGTTGAAAAAACTGAACATTCCCTACACACCTGCAAGAGGAAGTTTGTTTGTTTGGCTCGATTTGTCTCAATGTTTGGCAGCAAATACCCAAAATGCCGAAGACGAACTTTGGCTAAAATGCTATACCGAAACAGGCATCTTGCTTACGCCAGGTCAAGGTTTTGGACACACTAAAAAAGGACTATTTCGACTCGTGCATACCTGCTTTGCTACCACCGAATTGGAAGTAGCCATGCAGCGACTAGAACAATTTATCCTGACTTTTAGAAAATAGGAGCAATAACATAAAAAATGGTTTAAGCCATTTTAATCATTGGCATTCTTTATCCCACGAATAAATTCGTGGGCTATTCACATCAACAAAACAACAATTAGTTCGCACGTTGGCAAAAACTACTTTTTACCTTTCTTAGGTGTTGTTGTTTTCTTTGTCGTCGTCGTTTTTTTGCTTGCCGCTTTTGCTTTAGGTGCAGCCTTCTTAAACGCATCAGGATATTGTGCGGTGATAACTGCCTTAGCCTGCTCCAAAGTCATATCAGCAGCAGCTTCTTTCGTTAAGCGTTTACCTGCCTCATCTTTCATATCAATAGGCTTGTATTTTTTATAGCGAATGGTCGGTCCCCAACGACCATTTTCAATAAAAATGCCTTCTTCTTCCCATTGCTGAATCACGCGCTCCGCTTCTTTTGCCACTTTAGCAGCAATCAGTTCAAACATTTCTGCTTCGCTCAATTTATCAGGATTATATCTTGGAGGAATATTGATAAATAGCGATTGCCATTTCAGAAAAGGACCAAATCTGCCTTTGCCTTGCGTTACAGGTTGCCCTTGATACATAGCAATAGGGGCTTCTGCATTTCTTTTTTGCTGAATAAGCTCAATGGCTCTTTCCAAAGTAACATCAAGCGGGTCTTCTCCATTTGGAATAGAAATAAAATCGTCGCCGTGTTTTACATAAGGTCCATAACGTCCAATCGCCACACTTACTTCTACGTCTTCATACGTTCCCACCGTTTTAGGCAACTGAAACAAATCCAGTGCTTCCTCCAGTTCAATGGTTTCAATATTTTGCCCTCTTCTAAGATTGGCATACTTTGGCTTTTCGTCTTTACCGAGTTCTTCGGGCGTTCCAATTTGTGCTACTGCGCCATTTCTGGACATGCGCACCAGTAAAGTTCTTCCGCTTGCAGGGTCTTTTCCCAATATGCGCTCGCCTGTGGCACGCTCTGCCTCTTCCAAAGTCTGAAGCACATCGGAATGGAAAGGTTCATAAAAGGATTGTAGCATTTTTGTCCATTGCTCACTGCCCTCTGCTATCTCATCGAATTGTTCCTCAATAGAAGCCGTGAAGCCATAATCCATGATTCGGTTGAAATGCTCCGTCAAAAAGTCTATCACAATCATTCCCATATCCGTGGGGAAAAGGCGATTGCTGGTAGCACCCGTTATCTCTGTTTCTTCTTGCTTTGTAATTTTCCCTTTTTTGAGGGTGTAAACCGTATATTTTCGTTCAACCCCTTCTCTATTTTCTTTTACCACATAGCCCCTACCCTCTTCCATAATTTTGCTAATGGTGGGCGCATAGGTGGAAGGGCGACCAATGTTCAATTCCTCTAGTTGTTTCACCAAACCCGCTTCCGTGTAGCGTGCAGGAGGGCGCGTAAACCGCTCTGTGGCTTGCAACACATCCAAATCAATGACCTGCCCCACCTTCAATGGCGGTAAAATGCCCGCTGATTCTTCCTCTTCTTCATCGTCGTTTGATTCCAGATATACTTTCAGGAAACCATCAAATTTAAGCACCTCGCCAGTGGCTTGAAGTTGCTCTTTCAAGGTTGAAATTCCTATTTTTACCGTTGTTTTCTCCAACTCAGCATCCGCCATCTGAGAAGCAATCGTGCGTTTCCAAATCAAATCGTATAGGCGTTGCTGGTCTCTGTCTGTTGTAACGAAGGTGTTTTGTATGCGCGTTGGGCGAATGGCTTCATGTGCCTCTTGCGCACTTTCTTTTTTGGTTTTAAACCTACGCACTTCCACGTATTGCTTTCCATACTTCGATTCAATTTCGGCAGCAATATCTTTAATGGCAACCTCGCTCAAACTAATAGAATCGGTACGCATGTAAGTAATGTGTCCCTCTTCATATAGTTTTTGTGCATTGGTCATGGTGCGTTTTACCGAAAAACCCAATTTTCGGCTCGCTTCTTGCTGCAAGGTCGAAGTGGTGAAAGGCGCAGTTGGCTTGCGCTTAGTAGGTCGAACTTGAATATCGTTGATTTTGAAAATCGCGCCATTGGCTTTCGCCACAAAGGCAGCGGCATCCTTTTCAAGGTCTATTTTTTCAGGTAGTTCCGCCTTTAGCTTCACCATTTTGCCTTGCTCATTTGGCACATCAAAATTGGCAGTAACTTTGTAAAATGGTGTTGATTTGAAATTCAAAATCTCGCGCTCGCGCTCCACCACCAATCGAACGGCTACCGATTGCACCCGACCAGCCGAAAGACCGCCCCGCACTTTTTTCCAAAGCAACTCCGACAGTTCAAAACCAACCAAGCGGTCTAAAATTCTCCTAGCTTGCTGGGCATCTACCAAGTTCAAATCCACTGTTCGGGGTTGTTTGATGGCTTTTTTGATGGCAGGTGCAGTAATTTCGCGGAAAACAATGCGCTTGGTCTTGCGCTCATCCAGTCCTAGCACCTTGCACAAATGCCAAGAAATTGCCTCGCCCTCTCTATCTTCATCCGTTGCCAACCAAACATCATCCACTTTTTTAACCCACTCCTTCAGTTCCTTCACCACTTTGGTCTTATCGGGAGAAATGACATATTTTGGGGCAAAATTATTCTTAACATCTATGCTATCATTCTTTTTGTCCAAATCGCGGATGTGTCCATAGCTCGATTTTACAGTAAAATCCTTACCTAAAATCTTTTCAATGGTCTTTGCTTTAGACGGCGACTCAACAATCAATAAATTCTTCGACATAATAAAAAACATACTTTTTATGGGCTACTAGCTTAACATTTTCGCCCCTGCGTTTAGTTTACGGCTGCAAATATAGAATGGTATATCCAACATTTCACCCTAACAACATGATTCTTAGGATAAACGCATTAAAATAGTTGTGGGTAGTGAATGGTGGGTTTTAGCATTTGAGCGATAAATGTTGAATGAAAATCCACTTATTGAGGACTTCACTCCAAGCGAAACCCTCAATAAGTAAGATTTTCGTCGCAATACTCACCTGATGCGATAGGCTCTCCTACAAACTAAAATTTAATTTAAATTGTACCAGTACATTGTCGCAATACTCACCTGATGCGATAGGCTCTCCTACGTTTCTTCACCTACAATACAGGTGCTTATGATAAAGGTCGCAATACTCACCTGATGCGATAGGCTCTCCTACCATATTTTTGATGAATCAACAAAAGAAGAAGTAAA
>CALDYY010000055.1 GCA_937944245.1 uncultured Saprospiraceae bacterium
GTTTACGTCCGCTGCTATCAATTTGTATGGAGAATCCAACAACTGTACTCCTAAGATATGCTTAGAAATCAATACAAGGTCAAATGTTGATACCCCGTTCAATGGCTGCTCATCCAATACTGGTGTTACGGAGTAATCGTAAGTAGCTTCCAAACCTGCAAAGAAATATACACCTGTGTTGCCAGTCATGCTAGTTAAATTAGCATTACCAGAAAGTCTAACGGCTACATTTTCTACTGCGTGCTTATCTTCTGTTTCAATAGAACCTTCGATAGATGCACCACTTGTGAAGCAAGCATCAGCTCCTGCACCACGACCACTTTGTGGGTTAGCTTGTACATTCACGAATGTTTCGCAGAATGCAGTATTGCCAGCGTTATCTCTTACCCAAAGTTGTACTGGTACAACTCCTAGCTCACCTCTGTTACAGTCGAAAGTACGAGAAGTTGAATCTGGGAAGATTGCTGGGTTGGCGTAGAAGAATTCTAAGTTATCATCGCAGAAATCGAATGAACCTTTGTCAAACCATACTGCTGGGATAGTAATTCTACCATTTGCCATCAAATCAACACTTAGACCGAAGATACATTTAGGTGTTGGTGCTTTACAGTCAATTACTTCAAATGGAATCTCAATTTCAGAGAAGTTACCACAACGGTCAGTTGCTCTTACCACAAAGAAGTGTCTTGTCAAACGACCACCTTCTAAGATTGGATAATTACCAGTGATTCTCCACTGATTAGTACCAATTTTAGCAAGAGAACCGAATGGGTCAGCAATAATATCTCTACCACCGTAAGGTCTTAAACGGTAAGACACTTGTACATTTTCTGCACATAAATCCGTAGCGGTGAATTGAATTTGTACTGGTGCACTACACACACCACCTACGCTTTCTCTATCGCCACCACAGAAAGGTTCTTTCACCTCTTGACCAACAATTACTGGTGCTTTGATGTCATTTACTTTGATAATCTGACGGTAAACAATGTTACCATATTGCTGTGCAGATACATAGGTTTCAACATCACCAGAGAACTGAGAAACGTGGTTGCCTCTGAATCTATTCTCTCCTAATCTATTTCTGAAGACATCGTAAGGAACGTCATAGTTATCAATCAATACATAATCCGCATCATCTGCTTGGTCTGTTACATCATATGGATCCCAGCTTCTAGCTTCAGCGTTATCTTGAATACCTCTCAACTGAGCAGCAGTAAATGGAATGCGAATTGGCTGATAAGCAGTACGAGCAGCAGAGTACAATCTAGTACCATTTGCATCTTCATCACCATCATCAATGTCATTGATACCGTTCTCGTTTTTATCCAAATAGCGCAATGCCACTGTGTAGAATGGATCAAGGATTAAATCCTCTGGACGCTCTACCACAGCTACTTCTGTGTTAGAAGGATTCCAAGTACACCAGTTGATAAAGTGATACTCGCGTACAATTTTAAAACAAGCATCAGCAACGCCATTAAATTCTTTTTCGCTTACATTTAACGCCCAGTGGTCGCAACCATTGTTTGTTAAAATCTGATCAATCGTTCTAGCCTGTGGAATAGTAACTCCCTCGTCGCAGAAGATGTTAGCATCCATAGGGAAACGCATAGCCCAATCGCTAAATTCCCAAATATCAATCGTTGCTCTACCAGGTAAAGAAACATTACCACAAGCATCAACTGCTTGGAAGTTAATTACAATCTGTCCTTGACGGCAAGTTGCATCAAAACCACCTGTTCTTACTAAGTCAACTAAGAATGTAGCGTTGTTACAATTGTCAGATTCAGCGGTGATGTATGCTACACCAGCAGCATCAACAAACGTACCACCGTTCAATAACTGTTGCACCGCACTAGCTCCTTGAGCAGCAGCTTGTGTAATAGCAGCAGCCAATGGCTCTGTACACTTTAATTTAATATTTCTATTTTTAACTACTGGCGGAATTTTATCTTGCAATTCTACTTCTACCATACAGTAGTTGTAGTTACCATGTCCATCCTCTACTCGGAATACCACAGTTTTTGTTCCTGTACAGCCATCCATGTCCGCCAAAGTAAATCTTACAGATTTCTTAAATAAAGCCTGGTCACCGTCAAAGAAAATGTTGTTAGCTGCTGAAGATTCACCAAACAAGAACCCTGCTCTATTTAACTCATCCATTCTAGCTACTGTGAAAGTAACTTGACCGCAGTTATCGTAAGAACCATCGTCAAATGACGCTGCCGGAATTTCTACTTCACACTCTAAGCCCATAGATACCGCTCTAAATTTCTCGCAGATAGCTACTGGAGGAATCACGTCATCTACGTGGAAATCATGGAAGAAATAAGATTCTGTATTTTTGCAATCGTCAATCAAACGGATAGTAAAGTTGAACTTTTGACCTACCGGTACATTTTTTGCTCTAAATTTACCACCTACTACTTGCATTTCTACTTCGCTTCCGCTGTTGATAGTAATGAATGCTTTGATGTTTCCAGAGCAGTCATCTTTTACTTGAAACTCTACAATAGCATCTGCAGCACAATCGTAGAACTGGCTACCTGTTAATCTAAATTCTACTTTGTTGTCCACAATAGTAGGCGCTTTTGTATCACCTACTTTTACCACTTGTGGAATGATGTTGATTACTTCTAAATGACCATCACACCAGTTGAATACTGTCCATTCACGGAAGAACTTGTAGCTATCTTTACAAATATTAATTCTTCTACCATCTTTCCAATCAATCGCATAACCACAATCTGCATGGTCAGGGAAAGCAGGAAGTTCATCACCGCTACCATTGCTCAATTGATCAACTAATAAGTGAGATGGTGTTTCATTGTTCCAAATATTCAATTCTGGAATAGCAGTGTTAATGTCTAAAGGTGTTGGGTCAAATGTTGGAATGTATGCTGCGTAGCGGAAGAATTTCTCAGGGTCAGAAGCCCATTTGTTGTAAATACCAATAGGACTATCATCCTCACCACAAGGCAAATCAATCTCAATCAAAGGAGCTTTGATATCTGGTTGAATCACATTGATGGTTTGTACTTGTGCATTAGAAACATTACCGCACTCATCTTCTGCAACGATAACACGCATATACATTTTGAAGATAGAAGCTGGCTTTAAGATTTCAATTTCTGTCAATGCCCAAATAATGTCATCTCTAGTCAATTTGGTCATTCCAGTAGAAGTTGTGTAAGTACCATACAAGTCAAAACGACCACCTTCTGTACAGTCTTTTTCTACTTCAATCCATTTACCTACTACGAATTTAGCAGTACAGTTATCGTGAATATCAAAAGCATCAGCTAATCTAGGCAAAGTGATTGTTCTTGTGTAAGCAGGACGAACCAATCTTGCGGATGCACTTACTCTTCTTGGACGAAGGGTAATTGTTTCGCCATCTCTAGCATTATTCAATCTAGTTAATAAATTGTCTGTGTCAAAAGTACAAGGTACATTCATGATGGTTGGAGAAGGTACTTTTGCAATCAACTCAGGAGCAACTTTATCTTCAATTCTGATTCTACCCCAGCAAGCATCCACAAAATCTTTACCACACTGAGACTTAATGGTACGCTCTACTTTTACATCTAATATTGTACCACAAGGAACACCTGAAAAATCTGCAATAGCGTATTCATCTACGGTCTCTCCAATCAACTTAACATGAGGATTAGTAAAAAACACTTTGTATTTGATGTTATCATCAAAACAAGGGTCTTCCAAAATCAAGTCTGGTGTTAAGATAACCGTACATTCGTTTAGCAATGATACATTCAAATTATCATTGCAAGCCAATGTTTTAGGCAACACTTTAATCGTGTATTTAGCCTCTTTTTTTGTAGTAGGGTCTTTAAAGGTAACCACTACCGTACCGATACCTACATGACCTACTAATTTGCCATTTACTACGCTTAGGCTAGTAACACTAGCAGTGCTGCTACTGGACAAATCAACTGTACAATCATTCATAGTCATTAACATTCCATTAGGCTCGCAGTCATTGCGATAGCTAGGGATTGCCAAATCAATGCTTACTTTACCGCTGCAATCTCTCGTTACGTAAGTAAACTCTCTGTCTCTGTTGTCAAAATTGAATCCACTGTAAGCAAAACACTGTACAGTAGCCATCCAACCTGCGCCTTTAATGTTGTCTTTGTTCGGTGTGAACTTAACTGTCAAACAAGGGCTAACGCAAAAATCTGCATCAATCCAACCACCGTTGACATTTGATACAGAGCTTTCTGTTTCTCTCCCCTTACTTGTAAATACTGGCGTTCCAGTTGCTGCATTGTTGTTGTAGATTTCAAATAAATCTCCTTTGGCAATGTCATACTGGTTGAATACTAAACGCACATACTGCGAAGTGGGGTCGTTTGGACAAACCACTTGCGTTACGGTTCTAGTATCATCATAAGGTAGTGAAGCACCGCCGTTGTCAAAAAAAGTATCCCCACAACGGAAGGACTGGGCTTGTAGCGCAAAGCCGCTACAAAGTACCATCAATGCCAACAAAACTTTGTTGATTGCAACGATGGATGTTTTAGTAAAATTCGCCTGTTTCATAAGATAAAAACCAAATTTAATGAATTAAAAACTTTAATATTTCGATACCACTGGACATAGGTATTATCCAGCGCATTTACTCCGTTTCTAATGCACCTTATGACAGCGAAGACTTTAATATTAATCTATCGGAACACCAACTATGACAATAATATAGAAGGCGAACACTAAACATTCAGAAGCTGAAAGAATTGCACAAACAATAGTTGTAATATGCTTCAGCAAGCCTGTTTATTTTTTACAGCAATTTAATTTAAAATGAATTTGAAATACTGAAATCGTATTTCCACGACAGCAAGACTTTCTGGATAAGATTTAGCACCTGTCGGTGCTGCTTGTTTTGCACTAATGACAGCAAATATATGCCAATATTTTTCAAATATAAATTTTTCCTCAAAAACTTTTGTTAAAATTTGAAAAAAGCTGACCATGAAGTTATTAATATTCTTTAGAAAAAGTGAATAAGTCTATTAGTCAATTACTTATAAATCCTTAGACTTATTCACTATCGCTATATTCCAAACCTAGTTCAATGTAAATCGTATAACAATTCCCCCTGAATGATTGGTAATCGGGAAGGAGGAAGAAATCTTCGGTACTGTTCTATTATAATCAAAAAATAAGCGCAACGCTAATTGGTCTATCAATTGATATTGAATAGAAGGCGAAAAATTAATTTGCCTTGTTCCTCTTGTTGGGTCTGTAATATTCTGGTCGAGAATGTGATTAAATGTGACATTATCACGCCAAGCAAAATCTACGTTAATGTCCAAATCATTTACATTGGCACCACCACCACCTCTGCGTCCGCCTTGTCGAAGTGGGCTATTGGGTGCAGCATTTCTATTTTGATTGCCCACAGCAGGAGCATTACCTACCATCTTTTTCAAGAAACCAATTTGCACATTTTGTATTTTCCAACCTGCACCAACTGTATATTGCTGCGATTGTGTCTCTGCAAGCTGATTACTTACAAAACTCATCGCTAAAGTTCTCGATTTTGCAAAATTCAAGTTAATGGATAAGTTATTTTGAAAGCGCATATCTACTCCTAGCAATGGTGCAAAAGCTTCTTGAATAACTACTTCTGGTATTTCTAATTGCGAGTAGAAATCCTGTGTTAGTGGGTTAAACCCGCCATTATTTTGCAGAAAATCTAAATCCGTTTGGTAGGTATTAATTTGCAAGGAAGATTGATAGCCATGTGAAATATTCACACTTCTAAAAATATCCTTGAACATCGGGATTTTAGAAAGTCCACTGTACGTCAATCGCCAATTTGGAAATGGTAATTGCTTGAAAAGTACATTTCCCACATAATCGTCCTGTGCTTTTGCCTCTTCAGGGCTTTTACCTGTATAAGAAGCTATAAACGAAGCGATTAAAACATCCTGTTGTACACGCCCATATCCGTCCGTGTAGCCTTGTCTCGCCAGCAAGCTATCGGCGTGAATACCTGTACCTAAAATTTGAGATACGACAATTCTGTTTTGTTCAAATTCTCTGAATAGCGAAATTATTTCGCCAATATCGTCCTTGAAAAATGTATTGAGGGCAAAGTAGGACATGTTCAAAGAACCCACATCACGAGGCACAGCGTGTACCCAATTTGGCACACCTACGCCCAATGTGTCCTTAAAATATTGTGTGTGGTTTTGCACAAAACTGCGCTTAGCGTTAATATCAATCCTGAAATCGCGGAATGGCTCAATCGTTAATTGCGCATCTATGTTTTGCTGATACTGCTGTGCCACTTGCTGGTTGAGCAATACATCATTTGTAATCCAACTATTTTCTCGTCTAGCATTAGAAATTTGGTGCAACCAGTCTTCAGCAGTGCCATATTGCTCAGGCTTCAAATTGCGGATATTAGGCTGAAAACCTGCCACAAAATCCAGTCCAGGTGCGTCAAAACCTCTACTTAGCCCTAATATACTTGTCTGAGGAGTAAATCCAGGTATAACAGTGGCAAAATCTTCAGAATAAGTTAATCGTCCACGTCGAATAGCCAGCAAAGGACGCAGTATCATACGCTCCGATGAACCTACTTGACGAGGTTGTTTTTCTTCCTTTTTATCTTTACCCTGATTGTTATTATTTGGGCTAGGGGTGGTCGGTCGGCGACTGGTATTATTGGCGTTTGGATTAGGCGCACGATTGATTTGCTTCAGGTATTTCGATTTATCATACAACTTCTCGAAATCAAAATCACCAGATATTTGTCGGCGTTGATTGTTTTGGATAATATTTCCCAGATTCTGCACATTCAAAGCTGCTGCCGTCCAGCCATAGTTGGCATTATATTGCGCTCGAAGGTTAATCCAATCTAAAATTGGGATGGAGCGCATAGGCGCGGTAAAGTTAAGTCCTAAAGTGTGGTTGTAATTTTTAGGTCGCCCACCAACGAGTATATTGGTGCGAATGCTGTCGCGAATAATATCTTTAACCTGTTCAGGTGTTAGCCCTTGCTCTCTGAGCTTAGCTTCATCAGGTTCATCAACAATCGCAAAGCCATTCGATACAAAGTTGAATTTCAAAGACTTAGCTATATCCCAATTTACCCCAACATTTCTATCCCAAGTAAATTGTTTATTGTAGAATGTAGAGAAAACTGGGTCGAGGTCTGTAAAACGGTATTTTACTTCTGATACTTGTCGATACATTCCCGTGCTGAAAGTAAATGAATTGGGTACGGGATTAAAATTAAAATCGCGTAGTGGTTTATACCAATTCGATTGTGGCAAGTTTTTGAATGGCTCTATGTACTTAGTCCTTAAGTTAAAACCATAGTCAATTGAACCTTGATGGTTTTGTATCCTGTCATATTCAATGATAGGGTCTCTATTTTCGGTCTCAGAATAGGCATAAGAAGCACTAAAATTAGAAATATCCCAAGGCATTGGTGTTGATTGCGAAGTGCGTTGTTTACCGACATTATTAACACTGACTGTTTTGATTTCGGTTACCTTCTGTGAAAGGTCTCGAATGGAATCTCGGTCTTGTATGGTTTCTGTGTCCGCAAGTTTTTCTGCTAGCAATACATCCAAATCAAGTGGATCGAATTTAGGTGTGCTTGACGAACGAGAATATGCTCCATAGGCGGGTAGTCGCAAGCCCCACTTAGCTGGCAAAAACCTACTCAATTCAAAATTGCCTGCGATGTCAAATCCTTTAATATCTTCTAAAGAGCGCTGATCCACGCGTTGCTCTATTGAGCCAAAGCCGATACTGCTATAATTACCTGAAACACTGATGTTTCCAAAATCAGCTAACTGTAAATCTAATCGTGCAAGAGCAGCTACCCCACCTTGTTCATTCAACCCTTGCAAACGCAATTCATTCGCCCATATCTCAATACAATGCGGCTTGCCATCATTTTTAGTATTGCGCAAACCAATCATAATGGTTCTTACATAACCTAAATTAGGGTTTCCTTTTACCTTGATGAGGTGTCCTTCAGGAAGTCCCGTTGCTGGAACGTAGAAATATTCTTCCGCAGCATTACCATTTTTATTGCGTTCTAACTTTGCTTCTACTAACCAATCTAAAGGAAAATCAAATTCATTTTCTTTACGCCAAACCTCACGCAAGTAAGCAGAAGTAGCTGCTTGACCAATGCCAAGTAAAGGTAAATTTTCTATTCTTGACAATTTAAGCGGAATTTCGTACTCGTAATAATTATCAATAAAATCACTTCCCATTCTTACGAATACTGTTACGTCATCATCTTTTAAGTCAGGGTCGCATAAAATATCTTCCTGTGAATCACCACATTCGTTGTATCCCAGTTTTTCAGCATGAACAAACATTTTTAATCGGTCGTAATTACGCATGTCCAAGTTGAGCGTCTTATAAATTCCTCTAGCATCACCATCTGCTAAATTCCTCACGCCCAAAGAAATGGATTGCTCGTTTTGTAGCGCAGTAAATACGCCAACGTTGTTTTCTCTACGAATACCCTCTGGCAGCACATAGTTAAAAGGACAACGGCTACTATTTGCTTCGATGTTGACCGCATTTACATCAAAAGCGGTCGGAAAATCTGGTTTTTCCTCAGAAAGGGGTTGTTGATAAGTCCGCCATTGATTGCGCACCAACTCGAAGCGAGCAAAGCGAAGCACAACTGGTTGTGCAAAGCCTTTTAAATAAACCCGCATAAATCGAATGGAACGAAAATCTTGAATGCCACCAACGCTTCTACGAATAGCAGGGTCGTTCAATGGAATACGATAGCGATACCATTTGCGTTCGTTTGGTGTTCCTTCATTCACCACGCGCTCATCTGTAATGAATGAGTTAAGCTGGATACCATTACCATTAGCTCGAAAAGGGATTCTAAATTGAAAGTAAGCTTCCGTTTCATTTAAAGTTTGATCGCGGTTCAAATCCTCTGAATCGGGAATGTTAGTGGCAGAAAAAGCACCATCTACCGGCGGTTGAGAGTTTCCTTCTGTATGATTAAATCTAGTGTAGCGCTCTAAAATAGTTGTTCCTTGAGGGTAGTCTGAGTAATAACGATAATCATCGTTAGAGGGGTCGTTGAAAATAGTTTCCTTGGCGGTTGCACTTAAATCACTAGATTGAATAATATTCAAAAAATCAATATATTTTTCCCTTTCTTTACTATTGTCTAAGCCATCTAAGCCAACATCTTGCAAAGCTCGCGTAGCTTCGTCCACATCAAAAGCATTGGTGATTTGCTGTGCCAATGGAATAACCGACCAGTTAGTAGAAGTCGTTCTACGATTTGGGTTAGCAGGTCCTGGCAATCCATTTTCAAAGAATTTTTGGGAATCGCGCAGAATATCTTCAGATATGTTGCCCAAGTTGATATACATATCGCCTTCCAAATTGGGGTTGCCCGGCTCGTTCAAAAACGGACTAAGCACCCAAAATTCAATAAATTGAATATTAGATTGTTCAAAGTTATTGATATTCAACGCACGCATGATACCTCCCCAGCGTGTTTTAGGGTCTTTCAATGCTCCTGATTGGGTCAATCCGCTGGAAATTCCAGGATAGCCATTCGGGATTTCGTAGTTGTAAGAACCCCGCTGGTCAGGGTAATAAGCTAAATCAAAGGATTGAATTGTTGGTAATTGGTCAGGCGTTTGTTGCCTATTGGGGAATACCTCTGTTAGGTCAATCCGTGAGGTGTAAGGATCTTGCAACCCAGCCCCTTCTGTTTGTCTAAGTTGAGGGTCAATGCGATACCAGTTGAGTAAAGCTCGGTTAGCACCTCCTCTAATATCATCAATTAGAGCAGATTCTGGAAAATCTGGATTATTGTTGCGTTCATCATTTTGTGGAACACTTGAAATAACCCAAGCATTGGCAGGTTGGCGCAAATCAATAGAGCTCACGCTTCCTTCAAAATCATCAATATAAACAATACCTCCTTGGTCTTCACCTGCTTGCTCGTTGATGGCTTTGGAGTGCCCTGGTCTTAATATAGCCGCTTCGCCATTGAAAGAAATACGAGAAGGAGCTTTAGTGTCAATACCTGGTATTTTATCCACAAAACGAGTCAACCAAGGCGCATCTCTACTAAAATTGATGTCAAAGCCATAAATACTGTTGTTGATGGGGTCGTCCCCAAGATTTACTTTTTGGGTGAATGGTCGTTGAAGCAATTTCAAAGCAGTAGCACCAACATTAAATTCTTCACTAAACTTGTAATCTGCTCGAAGCCCTACAAGAGTCTTGGTCTGAAAACCAAATAAGGAGTTGTCTTCAAAAGAGGCTCGAATAGGTACGCCCGAACTCAAGTAGGCATCATTCAAGATTTTTACTCGACCAATATTGTAGTCAATTTCATAGTCAATTCCTTCCTTTAAAAGTGTTCCACCAGCCGTAACTTGCACTGAACCTGGTGGTATGTTGAACGCACCTAATGAAATTTCAGAAGACACTGCCGAGCGATACTCCCCACGAACAACAAAACGGTTTTTCTCTGGAAATTCTCTAGCAAAAATGACCGTTGAGTCATATAATTGCTGATAAACAAAGCGGTTAAGGTCTTCATCATTGAGCAAAGGAGTTCCATCGCTTGCGCGTACATTGCGCAAATGCGAACCAAAAGGCTCTAGCACAGGAAACATGATGCGCCCTGTTCTTGGATAAATAGTTAGTTCTGGTACGAAGTCAAACACGCCATCTTGTCCTGGATCACCTTGTACATTCAAATTATCGAGATTGAATAATCGAATTAAAGGCTGACGGCTTTCGACTGTTCCTGTGGAAGTAGGCAAGAAACGTTTTTGTCCTGCGCCTGGGTCTTCGTAATATACATCTAGCTTGAAGTCTTTTCTATTTACTTGGTAAGCCCCAATGTTGTAAAAGTTTTTCATCATCAAGTCCCAAGCGGGTAAATCTACTCTAGGGGTAGTACTCTTTAGCATTTTCACAAAAAGTACCTGTTGAGAAGAATCCGCGCCAGTAGCAGGTTGATCGTTGAATAATTCTCCTACCTTATAAGTACGCCCGTTATAAGAATACTGAAACGCTACGCCAAGCACTTGGTCTTGCCGAAGATTGATATTAATGGAAATAAATCCTAATTCTCTATTCACGGTATATTCCGCACCTTCGCGCAAGCGACGAGCATTCACTTTTTCAAAATCTTTAGCTTGTTGAAAGCCAAGACGATTTTGTAGGATTGCTACTGCTCGTTCAATTCTTCTTGCTTGAGGATCAGCAGTTACAGTTTGGTAAATATCGTTGACTGTATTGGAGGGAAGTAAGAAATTACCAGTAACATCTCTAGGCGATGCTAGATTGATGTTCACTTTGTCGGGACTAGTCAAGATATTACCCTCGCCCAAGTCGGCAACTGCTAAAATATCTCTCGGTCCAGGTTGTCCTTCACGTGCGGTTTCATTGCGGTCGTTAGTCACCCAAACATCAATTTGCTCAATAGTGAATAGGCTTAGGATTTGGGGTAAATTACTCAATGCTGGTTCAAATAATTCACGGTTAAAATGAGAAAGCAAAAAGTGGCGATTTTCGTCGTATTCATCAGCAAAGACTTCATAAGTTTGAACTTGACTACCTCCTTTAATTTGAATTTCCTTTCTATCCGATTTTTGCTGCGAAGCAACACCTGTAAGGTAAAGTCGCCCAAATTGAAGTTGGGTTTTAACACCAAATAAACTTTGCGCACCTGTGATGAGTGAGCCTTTCAAAGGCAAACTCACATTACCCGCCTCAATACTCTTGACAATATCATCTTCATTGAAGGCATCGCTGGCATAAGAGAGTTTCATAATGTTGTCAAAGTCAAAAGTTGCTTGTGTGTTGTAGTTCGTGTTAATGTTCAATTTGCTACCGATTGACCCCGTAACATTCATTTGAATATTCATTCTGAAATCAATTGGAATAATATTCGTTCTTGCACGCTCTGGCAAAATCGGGTTTTCAATCCTAGAGTAGTTGTAGCCAAAAGAAAGGTCAATGCTACCTTGTGGGCGAATGTCCACTTCAGAACCACCAAAAAGACGGTCGGCAAGATTTTTTTTAATATCAACATTACCCAGTGGATTATTTGCACCTAAACCTGATTTATCCGTTTTCCCTACGCCCGCTAACCGATTAAAGTAGCTTTGCTCCTGTTGTTTGGCTTTATATTTCAGGTATTCTTCAAACGTCATGTAAGTTGGCGCACGGTAATAATCATCACCAATTCGCTCTGTAATGATGTATCTGTTTGTATTAGGATCGTATTCTACTTCTTTGGTAATGATGCTAGGGTCTTTTAAATCAAAAGGATTAGAAGACGGATTATTGATAAAATCTCCAGTTCTATCCTTCTGCGGAATAGTATCTTGCGTTACTCTTCCAGCAACAAATTCATAGGGATTAGGCGGTTGATGGCTGTTTCCAAAAACAATAAAGGTAATCGTAACGGCAACCACTGTAAGGAGTAATATTCCTTTCATAACGATTTTTGATTGTCAAAAAGTCAATAGTTAGTTTATGCAATGGCGTATGCTTTTCATGGCATTTCGCCACAAAACAGTAGTCTTTTTAATCATTCTTCCTTTGAATTTCTTTCTCATTTTACTTCTAACTGCATTCATGTAACCTAACGATTGTTTTTGCTAGAAGCAAAACGATTTTTCTATCGTTTTTTCTCCTACACACGCACAACACCTTAGAAAATCAATATAATGACTTTCTAAACGCATTATGTTGCGTTCATCATATAATCGGCTAGGTTACTTTTAGTTAAATGAGCAAAATTATCACTCATTTCTTTATTTGACCAATGAGTAGCAGGTATATAGCACTAAAACTTATTTTGCACTGGGTGGCTACGACCAATCATTGTTCTTACTTAGTTACCCTTAATTTTCATTAATTCGTCAAATGATTTATTTAACGTTTTTATCATTATTAGGAAACCTGTTTGTTTTTTGCTAACTCAACTCAACTGTTTCAATGCCGCTTTAATCAATGCTTCTACTGTACCAAAGTGCTCTGGGCTTTTTAACAGTTGATTTAGTAACTTTTGCACTTGAATTTTGTTAAATCCTAATGCAATTAAAGCAGATAACGCCTCATCTCTTATTGTATTGTCCTGTTGAGGAAGTAGTATGATTTCCTCGCCCAAATCTTTGACCACTTTGTCCTTCAAGTCAAGAATGATGCGCTTCGCTGTCTTAGGTCCAATGCCTTTAACGCTACTGAATATACGGTCATTTTCGCCAACAATCGCTGATTTTATTTCATCAGTGTTTAAACTGGATAGCACAATCTGAGCAGTACTCGACCCTATACCTGAAACAGAAATCAATAATTTGAATAAATTTCGTTCTGCTTCCTCTGCAAAACCATATAATGTTTGGCTGTTTTCTGTAATGTGTTGATAGGTAAGAATGGTGATAAGCTCCGATTTCTCAATTTTGGTGTAAGTCTGTAAACTAATGTTTACATGGTAGCCAATGCCACCCGCCTCTACAACAATATAAGTAGGTGTTTTCCAAGTAATTAACCCTTTAATATAACTAATCATTTATCGGCTCTTTTCAATAATAAATAGCGAAGGTAGAAAAAGTATTGGATGTAAAAAAAAGGATGGCTACAAAACACACTTTACTGTGCTTGTTTATTCTTTTATCTGAAAAACAAAGTAAGAGCATGACATTTTAATCCTTCAAAAAATTATCAAATTATCGTAATTTGTGAATGGGTTTACTATATTTGTGCAGGGTATAAAGCAACTGTTCAAAAGGGATCAAAAGTGAAATTTGCCTTCAAAAAAATCCTGATTTCAAGTAGCCAGTTATTAAAAATAGCTGGCTGTTTTTTTGTCTTTTATCTAACGCTCTCAACTATTTAGCTACAGAGCAATGTTTAGACTGAAAAAAAGAAATTATGAAGCCTTCGGAGTTAAAAGTTTCGTTCAAGCATTTTATAGCATATTTTCCAGAAGTGGACTTACCCATTAGTATTGGCGAATCCACACATCACACGTTTAGTCAAAATAATGAACCTCTACCAATTCAAGTCGTGGAGCAATACTTAATACCAATAGAAGAAAATGAAGTAGATGAGTTTACAGAGTTCATCCCGTGCCTACGCATACCAACAGCAAATTATGACTTTCAAGCTATTATCTATTGGCGTGCCGATTTGTTAAATTATCAATATACCTTAGCCACATTCAACAAAAAAACCGGTGCATTAATTGACAAAAAAGTAATTGCTGGCACTAGCGTGGAGAATAACATACTCACTCAATCAGTAGCTACTATTGAAGACAACTGGTTGATTAATATAGCTACAGGAAGAGCCAATGCCTCAGATGAACTTTCTTATGACGGTAGTAAATCTAAGATTTACGAAGTAGAGCTACTAACAGACGGAAGCATCATTAAAGCACTGTAAAACAACTATTTATCAATATAAGGGATTTTAACTTCATATACCTTACGACTAGGATTAGTTAACCTTGTGGAAATTAACCAAGGGTTATATGCCTTTAACTGGCGATAACTTACCCCATTTTTGCGTGCAAAATCAGCCAAGTTCTCAATATTGCTATTCACTTGAAGAATGTAATAATCATTCCAAACAGGGTAGAGGTCTTCCTCATTAAGATAATAACCAAACTTTCGAGGATTACTCATGATTTCTTTCATAGCAATAACGCGAAAAAGATAACGACTAGTTTCTTGATTGACATTCAAATCGTAAAAAGAGACACCTCTTTGCTCTTGCAAAGCAGTCTTTATTCTACCAATACCACCATTATAAGCAGCTACCGCCAATGACCAAGAGCCAAAATAGTTTTTATAGTTTTGTAGGAGTTTCGCCGCCGCCACTGTCGCTTTTTCTAAATTAAAACGCTCATCCACCTCATCATTTACTTCTAAACCGTACTCTTTTGCAACAGAAGGCATAATCTGCCAAAATCCTTTTGCACCAGCAGGGGAAGTAGCGTTTTGCAAATCACTTTCTGCAACAGCAACATACTTTAAGTCGTCGGGAATACCTCGTTCTTTAAAAATTTGCTCAACTATAGGAAAAAACCGAGCAGCTTTTTTGATATTCAGCAGCGTAGCTGCATGGCGATAAGTATTAAGTGTCAACTCATTGTCTAACCTTTGTAGCACATCGAAATCCTCTGTTGGAATACGTTCACCAGCAAATACAAACTCTTGCTTTATGTCAATAGGCTTAACCATTTGAGGAATAATTCTTTCCTCTATTGCTTGGGCTGATTCGTCCAACTTTATTTCCCCCTTAGTATAAGTGATGGACAGCGCAAGCAAAATAACCAAGCATACAGAAAACAAAAGCAACAATTTTTTTTTCATATTGCTGAGGATTTACAATGACTTATTGTTTGATTTAAACGTCAAAACCACATAAAAGTAACCCAACAAAAACTAATTTTTTGTTAAAGTTTTTGTCTGCTTAAAAATAGGTACTGTTGAACAAGGTTCGCCATACATAATACTTTGTGCATAGGGACGAAGTTGCTTCGTTAACGCCACATAGGCTGCTGCAGGAACAGGTTGCTCGCCACACCCTTTAATGACGATCCGTTTACCTTCATATTGAGTAGCATCAAGATGAATCAAAGCATTGTAAAAATGAGCTTTGTAAAATTCTTCTGCTGTACCTTGAAAAATATCTTTAACAAAAGGTGCTGCATGAGTAGCAACTAACATATACGCCCAAACTGGGATAATTGCGTCCGCACTACAAATGATAAGTAGATTTTTTCCTTTGTATTGCTCCCAATAGTGGGCTTTCAACGCCTCCCGAAAGTCTTTTTCTTTCAAAATGAGTTCCATAAAAAGATACTCCTTTAAATCGAAAAATACGCATTCTCCTTTGGGGAAGAAATCCTCTAAATTTATGGTAATTAACCCACTAGAGGCAACTTTATTGATTAGTGGTTGATCCATAACAATAACTTTTTTTGCTTTTAACTTAGAATGACTTTTTCTTGTAAAAGCTATTCGCCATCGAACACTCGGTTTAAGTTAAGCCTCTTCCTCACCAATTTGACTATCTGATTGTTTAAAATCTTTCAACTTTGGTAAATCTTTTAGGCTATTTATCCCAAAATAATCCATGAATCGCTCGCTTGTTCCATATAGGAGTGGGCGACCGGGTGCATCGCTTCTACCACATATGGAAACAAGTTCTTTTTCTAATAGTTTTTGTAGCGCATAATCACAACTGACACCTCTAATTTGCTCTAGTTCAGTTTTTGTAACAGGCTGCTTATATGCTACGATGGATAAAGTTTCTAACGCTGCTTGCGAAAGTTTCTTTTTAGTGGTTTGCTTTAAATAAATACTGATGATTTCATGGTAATCCGATTTGGTCAAAAATTGATAGCCACCACCAATTTGCAATAATTCAAAAGCAAATTGTGCATCATCATATTTCTGTTTTAGTGCGTCTAAATGCTCTAAAATTTGGTCTTCTCGATAAAGCACATTAGTTAAAATCTCTACACAGCGTCTAATATCCGCTAATGAAATAGGTTGCTCAGTCGAGAATATAAGTGCTTCGATATATTGTCTTATGTTTTCCAAAACACAAAAAATTATATACTAAAATAAATAAGGTCAAGTGATTAATAATTGTATCACTTGACCTTCTATTTTTTTATAAAAATCTTACTACTAATAATGTTTCTTCTGTCTATTTCTTCTGATTCTCGTCTATTTCTTCTTCGTCTATTTCTGCTATATCTGTCTCACTTGCAGTAGTTTGTTCTGCCTTAGCAAGGTTACCACCTGCTTTTCTGCGTCTGCGTTTTTTAACGCCCTCGCCGCTTTCCGCTACACTAGCTGCGTAGTCTTCATTGTAATCTACTAATTCTATTAACGCCATCTCTGCACTATCACTTTTTCTAGCTGGAAGTTTGATGATGCGTACATAACCACCTGGACGGTCTTTTGTTTTTTCTGCGATTGACTCAAAAAGCTCTTTAATCGCCTCTTTATTCTGTATGTAGCTAAACACCACCCTTCTGTTATGCAGTGAGCCATCTTTTGCTTTTGTAATAAGCGGCTCAATGTAAATGCGCAACGCTCTTGCCTTAGCTAAGGTTGTCTTAATTCTTTTATGTTCAATTAGCGCAATACTCAAGTTGCGCAACAGGGCTTTTCTGTGCCCTTCCTTACGACCTAAATGGTTGTACTTTTTTCCGTGTCGCATGACTTAATAGTTTAAAAATGAATGAACCTCGCAGCACTATTCACATTCAGAACGGTTACTGCATTTATGTTGGACAGCCTTGCTAATGCTTAGGCATTATTGTCTGACCATAGCAATTACTATTGCTCCTCTTCCAAATTATATTTGGATAAATCCATGCCAAAAGTTAAATTCTTCTCTTGCAACAACTCCTCAATTTCTACTAATGACTTCTTACCAAAGTTTCTAAACTTCAACAACTCTTGGGTGTCATGAGACACCAACTCTCCTAACGTATTAATTTTAGCCGCTTTCAAACAGTTGTATGCTCTCACAGACAAATCTAAATCCTCTAAAGAAGTCTTGAGCAGTTTTCTCATATGCAGTACATGCTCATCCACAACGTCATCTTGACGGCTACTTGGTGTATCAAAAGTGATGTTCTCATCTGTAATCAACATTAGATGCTGAATTAAGATACGAGAAGCATCTCTTACCGCATCTTCTGGATGAATTGTACCATCTGTTTTAACCTCAATAGTTAGTTTCTCATAGTCTGTTCTCTGACCAACACGTGTGCTTTCCACACTATAAGCTACATTTTTTATAGGCGTGTAAATAGCATCTATTGGTATCACTCCTATTGGAGCATCCTTTGTTAAATGCTCATCTGCTGGCACATAACCTCTACCTTTTGTAACGGTTAACTCCATTTCCAAACTAACGAAAGTTTCCATGGTACATATCAACAATTCAGGATTCATCACTCTAAACATGTTAGTATGCTCCTCAATATCACCTGCTAGAAATCTATCGCGACCACTGATAGTCAAGTAGATACGTTCTTCATCAAGTTCTTCATCGAAAATCATTTTTTTCAAGCGCACCTGCTTCAAATTCAATATAATATCCACGACGTCCTCTACAACCCCTTTAATGGTAGCAAATTCATGATCTACTCCGGCAATCCTTATCGCAGAAATAGCATATCCTTCTAACGAAGAAAGTAACACTCTTCTTAGAGAATTACCAATGGTTTGTCCATATCCTGGTTCGAGTGGCTTAAACTCAAAAGTTCCTTCAAAATCATTTGATTTCTGAAGAACTATTTTATCGGGTTTCTGAAAATTAAGTATAATGCTCATAGATAAGAATCTAAACTTTGATAGGTAGAGACATATTATTGCCCCTAAATGCAGAAAGAAATTATATTATAGCAGTTAAGGACTTAACCATCATTTTGGTTAAGTCCTTAACATTAATTATATTGTTATTTAGAATATAATTCAACAATCAACTGCTCATTCAGCTTTTCAGGAATACTATCCCTTTGAGGATAGGCTAAAAACTTACCTTCCATTTTTTCTGGATTAAACTCTAGCCAAGAAAATTTATATACCTCGCTTTTTCTAGCTACAGAATCCTTAATTGCCTGTAAACTTCGAGATTGTCCCCTTACCTGAATGTCATCACCAGGTTTAAGCTGGTAAGAGGGAATATTAGTTAAAATACCATTTACGCAAATGTGCCTATGTGTTACCAACTGTCTGGCCGCTCTTCTTGTAGGAGCGATACCTAGCCTAAAAACAACATTGTCCAAGCGAGCCTCCAAAAATTGCAGTAATAACTCACCTGTTACGCCTGATTTCCTACTTGCTTTATCGAAAAGATTACGAAATTGGCGTTCTAATACTCCATAAGTGTACTTTGCTTTCTGCTTTTCCGTCAACTGGATAGCATAGTCAGAGCGCTGTTTGCGCTTTTTAGTTGCACCATGTTGACCTGGAGGATATTTTCTTTTCTCAAAAGCCTTACTGTAACCGTATATTGATTCCCCTAATGCTCTTGCTTTTTTTACCTTGGGACCTGTATATCTAGCCATGTTGATGTATAATAATCTGTTGCAAATGTTTTTTCTATCAGTGCTATACTCTACGCTTTTTCGGAGGACGACATCCATTGTGAGGAATCGGTGTTACATCTCTTATTCTCGTAACTTTAATTCCAGAACTATCTATCGCTCTTATTGCAGCTTCTCTACCCGCTCCCGGACCTTTCACATATACCTCTGCAGTCCTCATTCCTACTTCATAAGCAACTTTAGCTGCATCTGATGCCGCCATTTGAGCAGCATAAGGTGTGTTTTTCTTAGACCCTCTAAAGCCTGACTTACCTGCTGATGACCAAGATATAACTTGACCAGCCCTGTTTGTCAAGGATATAATGATGTTATTAAAAGACGCATGAACATAAACGAGACCTTCCGAATCAACCTTTACATTCAACTTTCTCTGTTTTACCTGTTTTTTTCCTTTTGCCATAGAAAACTATAATTGTGCTAATAGCCTTGTGAAATTAAGGCTATCACATTTCAATAATTACTTAGTTACTTTTTTCTTGTTTGCAACGGTCTTTTTCTTACCTTTTCTTGTGCGTGCGTTTGTGCGTGTCCGTTGCCCTCTCAATGGAAGCCCTTTTCTATGTCGTAAGCCCCTATAACAAGCTATATCCATCAAACGTTTGATGTTCATTTGTACTTCAGAGCGCAACTCACCTTCTACTCTGTACTGATTGGTAATAATGGATGTTATTAATTTAACATTATCTGATGTCCAGTTTTCTATTTTTATATTCTCATCAACACCAGCTTCATCCAATATTTCCTTTGCCCTTGATATGCCAATACCATATATATAGGTTAAACCTATTACACCTCTCTTGTTTCTTGGTAAATCAACACCTGCTATACGAGCCATCTTTATCTATTTATGCTAATGACGGATTAATGACATTTCTATTCTAAAAAGTTAACCTTGACGTTGCTTGAACTTAGGGTTCTTCTTATTAATGATATATATTTTCCCTTTTCTCTTCACTACCTTACAATCTACCGATCTTTTCTTTACAGAAGCTCTAACTTTCATTTCTACATTATTTATATCGATAAGTAATTCTTCCTCTTGTCAAGTCATATGGAGACATTTCAACAGAAACCTTGTCCCCTGGCAAAATTCTAATATAGTGCATTCTCATTTTGCCAGATATTGTAGCTGTAATCAAATGGTCATTTTCAAGCCTTACCCTGAACATTGCATTTGACAAAGCCTCTTCTATTGTTCCATCTTGCTTAATGAGATCTTTCTTTTTTGACATATTTTAGAATTGGAGTGCAAAAATAGCGTTTTTTTTTATTTCGAGAAAAAAAATTAAATAATTTGAAACAATATTTCAATTTATTTTTGTTAAGCAGTAGCCAAAGCCCTGTTAATATTTTTCAAGTTCACGTTTTTCTGCATCGCAATCTCAATCAAACTCTGGTCAGACAAAATATCTACACCTTTTTTTCTTACAGCAACTGTATGCTCAAAATGTGCTGATGGCTTACCATCTCTTGTTACAATAGTATGTCCATCCTCAGAAAGATAAACCTCTTTTCGTCCCATGTTTATCATAGGCTCAATAGCAATAACTAAACCTTCTTTTAGCTTCAAGCCCTGTCCTCTCCTACCATAATTTGGTACTTTGGGTTCTTCGTGTAATGAACGACCAACACCATGCCCTACTAAATCTCTTACAATGCTGTAATTATGGTTATTAATGTAGCTTTGAATAGCAAAACCAACATCTCCTAGCCTTTTACCAACTTCCACTTGCTCAATACCTGCGTATAAAGAATCATTCGTCACTTCCAATAACCTCATAACTGATTCATTTACGTCCCCTATTGCAAAGGTATAAGCTGAATCGCCATAGAAATCATCCCAATAAACGCCACAATCTATGGACGCAATCTCCCCATCTTTAAATTCTTCTTTAGAGGGAACACCATGTACAACTGCATGATTTCTAGAGATAGTTAATGTATTCGGGAAACCATACAATCCTTTGAATCCAGGCACTGCTCCGTGATCGCAAATAAATTCTTCCGCTAGCTTATCCACATCTATACCTCTAACACCTGGTCTAAGTATCTCTGCAATCATTGCTAGCGTCTTGCTTACTAGCAAGCAACTCTTACGGATTAACTCAATTTCCTCATCTGTCTTATAGTAAATCATAATCTTTCCCAAGTATCTTAAAACAGTTGACTCAAGCCAACTTTATTTGAAACTTGAGTTTATTTATATATCTATTCATTTTAAGAAAATTCAATTTTCTCAAGCATATCACATATCTGCACCTATACTTTGCAGCCTATTTCTACCTTGTATTCTACCCGACTTCACTAAACCATCGTACTTCTTCATTAGCAAATGACTTTCTATCTGTTGTAATGTATCCAAAACAACAGCTACAAGGATTAAGAGTGATGTTCCACCAAAAAACAATGCAAATGCTTGATTGATACCAAAAGCATAAGCAATAGCCGGAAGCACTGCAATTAAGCCTAGTGCAATAGAACCTGGTAGAGTTATTCTTGATGTAGTAGCATCAATAAAATCTGCTGTTGGTTGTCCTGGCTTAATACCTGGAATAAAGGCGTTCTGTCGCTTCAGATACTCTGCATATTGCTTAGGATTCACAATTAAGGCAGTATAAACATATGTGAAAATCAGAATCAAGAAAAAATAGATTATACTATATGGTGCAGAAAAAGGATTTACCATTGCTTGTAAAAAACTACTGGTAGCCAAATCTGACTGATCTCCTGCAACAAATTGTACCACTGTTGCTGGTAAAAACATCAATGCTTGAGCAAAGATGATTGGCATAACGCCTGCCGCATTCAATTTTAAAGGAATGTAATCCCTTACACCTGAAGCAGGCATCTGATCAGACCCTCTGCCAATCATACGCTTTGCAAACTGAATTGGTATTTTTCTTACTGCTTGAACAATAGCCACTGTCGCAAGTACTACGAAGAACAACGCAGCTAACTCTACGACTAAAAGTATTGGACTATTTGTAATCTGTAATTGAAATTCAGAAATTAATGCTACTGGAAGTGCAGCAATAATACCTATTGTAATCAACAACGAAACGCCATTGCCAATGCCTTTCTCTGTGATGCGCTCCCCTAACCACATTGCAAATACTGTTCCCGCTGAAAGAACAATGATGTTGGATATCCAAAATATGCTATCGGGCATACCCGCTGCCTGTGCATTCAGAATATTCCTAATGTAGGTCAAATATCCACCTCCTTGAACCAAAGTAATGGCTACGGTCAGTAATCTTGTGATTTGGTTGAGTTTCTTTCTACCCGATTCCCCTTCTTTTTGCTGTAAACGTTGGAAATAAGGAACTGCAAAACCTAACAACTGCACAATAATAGAGGCAGTAATGTAAGGCATAATGCCTAGAGCAAAAATTGCTGCATTATTAAATGCTCCACCTGTAAACACGTTGATTAATCCTAGTAAATCGCCCGTGTTATCAGGAGTTGTCAATTTGCTTGGATCTACACCAGGTAAAGGTATAAAAGACCCGACCCTGAAGATAAACAACAAACCAAGCGTGTAAAGAATACGCTTGCGAAGTTCTTCAATTGTCCAAATATTTTTTAATGTGGTAAAAAACCGCTTCATCTGTTATTAGTTAAGTATGTTAACAGTACCACCTTTTTCTTCAATGGATTTTCTCGCTGTTTCAGAAATAGCGTGAGCCGTTACACTCAAGGTAGCATTAAGCTCACCCGAACCCAAAACCTTTACTAAATCTGATTTATTGACAATGCCAAGACTTACTAAACTATCCATATCAATGGTGCTTGTGTTGTACTTGTCACATATAGCTTGCAATCTACTTAAGTTTATAGGCACATATTCCACTCTATTAGGATTTTTAAATCCTCTCTTTGGCAAACGCATTTGAATTGGCATCTGACCACCTTCAAAATTCCTCTTTACCTTATGCCCAGAACGAGATTTATCTCCCTTGTGCCCACGAGTAGAAGTACCTCCTCTTCCCGAGCCTGTACCTCTAGCTACTCGCTTACTATTTTTTATCGAACCCCCTGCAGGTGTTAAATTATGCAATTTCATTTTCCGATTATTTTTAAGACCTCGTGTTATCACCTGATTTGTAAGTTCCCTCACAATACAAACAGTACACTTAGCTTAATTTGCTAAAATTATACATTTTCCACTTTTACTAAGTGGCTGACCCTCGCCACCATTCCCATAATCTGGGGCGTTACCTCATGAACTGTACTTCTACTAATCTTTCCTAAGCGCAACGCTTTTAACGTATCTTTCTGTCTTTTCGGACGATCAATACCGCTTTTTATCTGGGTAATTTTAATCTTTTCCATTGAAACAATTCAATTATATCTTATCCGTTAAATAATTTGTCTATTGAAATGTTGCGCTGTTTCGCAACATCCGTAGGATTTCTCAATTTAGAAAGTGCATCAATGGTTGCCTTGATTACATTGTGAGGATTAGACCCACCTTGTGACTTTGCCAACACATTATGAACACCGCCAATTTCTAATACCGCACGCATAGCACCACCTGCGATTACCCCTGTACCATCAGAAGCTGGCTTGATAAGGACTTTACCCGCACCATACTTTCCTTTCTGCTCATGTGGTATAGTTCCTTTATAAATCGGAAACTTAATTAAATTCTTTTTGGCATCGTCCACTGCCTTTGATATGGCTTCAGAAACATCCCTTGCTTTGCCTAATCCATGACCGACAGTCCCCTTTCCATCACCAACTACCACGATAGCAGCGAAACTAAAAGTACGTCCCCCCTTAGTTACTTTTGCTACGCGATTGAGTGCTACCATCTTCTCTTTCAACTCCATTTCAGCAGGTTTAAGGCGATCTTCACTACCCTTTTCCTTATTGAAATTCCTTGCACCTCCACCTTTTCTGTCATTTCCCTCACCTCTCTCACTGCTATTTCTACTTGACCTTCTGTCTCCAGTATTATTGTTGTTTCTAGTATTTGCCATTATCTTCCTGTTTTTAGAACTTAAGTCCAGCTTCTCTTGCTCCATCGGCAAGTGCTTTTACCCTACCATGATATAAATACCCTCTTCGATCGAATACAGCTCTATCAATATTTTTCTCCAACATCTTCTTTGCTAATAATTCACCTACCATCTTAGCTTGCTCTGTTTTAGTTTTCTCTTTATCCACAGCATCATCATTTGAGTTTGCATGAACAATGGTAAGACCATTCACATCGTCAATTGCTTGGCAATAAATAGCTTTATTACTTCTAAAAACACTGATTCTAGGTATGCTATTTGACCCATTTACCTTCTTACGAATTTTTTTCGCAATCTTATTTCTGCGTTGTTTTTTATCTAGTTTCATTGTTTTTTATTTTAGCTTTAGTGAATGGTTTTACTAAACCAATCCCAAAACCCCATTTAAAAACTTTATATCGCACAGGACATCGTGCCCATCCGTATGAATAAAATTATTTCTTACCTGTTGTCTTACCCGCTTTGCGACGAATCTGTTCACCAACAAATTTGACCCCTTTACCTTTATATGGCTCAGGACTTCTAAATGATTTTATTTTTGCTGCAACTTGACCAATTAATTGTTTATCAGTGGATTGCAGTTTAATCGTAGGATTCTTACCCTTTTCCATTATTGCCTCCACTTTCACTTCTGGAGGAAGCATAAATTGAATAGGATGTGAATAACCTAACAAAAGTTCTAATAGTTGTCCCGTACTGTTACAACGGTACCCTACACCTATCATTTCTAGTTCTTTAGTGTACCCCTCAGAAACACCAATAACCATATTACTTATCAAAGACCTATATAAACCGTGCATTGCGCGATGACGTTGCTGATTAGTAGGACGGGTAACAACTATCATTCCATCTTGTAGTTCAACCTTAATATCGGGATGAATATGTTCTCTAAGTTCCCCTTTTGGTCCCTTTACTGTAACCACGTTTTCGTTGGAAATAGATATTTCCACTTTATTTGGCAATGATATTGGATTTTTTCCTATTCTTGACATAACTCAAATATTTCTTTATCTTGATTAAATAAGTGAAAACCAACGTGTCATTAAGAAATAAAGCATAACACCTCTCCACCTACGTTTTCTTCTCTGGCTTGTTTATCTGTTAGCAGTCCCCTAGACGTAGAAATAATAGCAATACCCAAACCATTAATTACTCTTGGCAACTCTGATGCTTTTGCGTACCTCCTTAATCCAGGACTACTAATTCTTTCTAGTGTCCTGATTGTTGGTTTTTTTGTCAAAGCATCATATTTTAATGCTATTTTTATAGTCCCTTGTACTCCCTCATCTACAAATTTATATTTCAATATGTAACCTTGGTCATACAAAATTTGTGTAATACCTTTTTTAATATTAGAAGAAGGTATTTCAACTATTCTGTGCCTTGCCATCTGAGCGTTTCTTATCCTTGTAAGATAATCCGCTATTGGATCTGTAACCGCCATTTTTATAGTTTTATGCTCTCGGTTTCAAAATAATTTGACCTAAAAGCTATTAATTAATTACCAAGATGATTTAGTAACACCAGGTATCTTTCCTTCATTTGCCATTTCTCTGAACTTCACGCGACAAATACCAAATCTTCGCATGTAGCCCTTAGGACGACCTGTGATACCACAACGATTATGTAAACGAATAGGAGCAGAATTTCTAGGTAGTTTATCTAGCTCATCCCATCGTCCTTCCTCTTTTAATTGCTTACGCAAATCAGCATATTTAGCAACTATTCTTTCTCTTTTTCGTTCTCTAGCTATTAAGGATTTCCTTGCCATACTTTTTTTATTGATTCATTAGCGTTCAAAACACCCAATGAAATTTTATTTATCTTAAGATTGACTTCTACTAGAATTTTTAAATGGCATTCCCATTAACTTTAATAGAGCAAGTGCCTCAGCATCAGTTTTTGCAGTAGTCACAACGGTAATATCCATACCTGTAATTCTACTTACCTTGTCTAAATCAATTTCTGGAAAGATAATATGCTCAGTAATTCCCATCGAATAATTGCCTCTACCGTCAAAACTCTTATCACTTATACCTTTGAAATCTCTGATTCTAGGAAGCGAAATATTAATTAATCGGTCTAAAAACTCATACATTCTCTCTTGACGAAGTGTCACACGAACACCAATGGGCATTCCTTCTCTCAACTTAAAATTAGATACCGATTTTTTAGCTTTCGTTGGCACAGCTTTTTGACCAGCAATAATAGTCATTTCCTGCATTGCTGTATCAATCAGCTTTTTATCTTGTGTAGCTGTACCCACACCTTGATTCAAGCAAATCTTTTCGATTCTTGGAACCTGCATCACAGTAGTGTAACCAAATTGCTCCATTAATGCTGGAACAACCTCTTCCAAATATTTCGTCTTTAGTCTTGGTATGTAACTCATTAGTCAATAATTTCACCAGATTTTTTAGAATATCTTTTCATCTTCCCATCCACCTCTTTTCTACCTATTCGGGTAGGTTTTCCAGTCTTAGGATCAATCAACATTAAGTTAGAAACATGAATTGGTGCTGGCACTTCATTAATACCACCAGGATTGTCATTAGTAGCTTTTGTATGCTTCTTCACAATATTCAAATCGCTAACTACCGCCCTATTTTTATCAGGAAAAACCTCTAATACTTCACCTGACTCTCCTTTGCTTGAGCCGGCAATTACCATTACCCGGTCTCCCTTTTTAATGTGCAACTTCGGAGCAAAACGCTTTAGCACGTTTTTTACTTTACCCATTTTTTTATACTTCTTTTATTATAAAACTTCTGGAGCAAGCGATACAATCTTCATGTAATCTTTTTCTCTCAATTCCCTTGCAACAGGTCCAAAAATACGTGTACCTCTTGGCTCTAATGCTGCATTTAACAGCACGACAGCGTTATCATCAAAACGGATGTAAGAGCCGTCGCTTCTTCTTATTTCCTTTCTAGTTCGAACAACAACTGCTTTTGAAACAGTGCCTTTTTTTATACCCCCTGGCGAAGCATCTTTAACAGACACTACTATAACATCTCCTACCGAAGCATACCTACGCTTTGTACCGCCAAGCACCCTTATACAAAGTACCTCTTTTGCGCCACTGTTATCTGCTACACCTAACCTTGATTCCTGTTGTATCATAGCTATATATGATTAAAAGTAAAATTTACCAGTTCAAAAACTGATACACTATTATTTTGCTCTTTCTATAATCTCAACCAACTTCCAGCTTTTACGCTTACTCAAAGGTCTTGTCTCTTCAATTTTAACCAAATCCCCTATGTTACACTCTTGATGTTCATCATGAGCCATAAATTTTGTGCTCCTCTTGATAAACTTGCCATATATAGGATGCTGCAATTTACGCTCTACTCTGACAGTAATCGTTTTCTGCATCTTATTGCTTGCTACTATTCCAACTCTTGTCTTATTGTTGGATAATTGTTGAATTTCCTCTGCCATCTTTCAAATTTCGGCTATTAAAGTAAATTATTTTGCTTTGCGCATTCTTCTGCGTCTAGCTCTCAACTTGGTTCTATTCTCTAAATCTTCTGCGGAAGCCAACTCTAATTCCCTCTTTCTAAGTTCAGTATGTACCCTAGCAATATCCCTACGACTGTCTCTAAGAGAAATCGGGTTAGCAAGACCACGTATAGCGTGGTCAAATTTTAACTTTTGATGCTGAGTCTCTAAGTCTTTCAATTCCGCCCTTAAATCCTCAATTGAAAAATCCTTATCTAAATTTTCTTTAGCCATTGCTTGCAATAATTTTCAGCGATAGAAATTCTTTTTTTATTGTATCACATAGTCTGGTCTAGTAACTATTTTCGTCAACACGGGTAATTTTTGAGCAGCAAGCCTAAGCCCCTCTTGAGCAACCTCGAAAGGAACACCGTCAATCTCAAACATTATTCTACCTGGCTTCACTAAAGCTACCCAGTGATCTACTGCACCTTTACCTTTACCCATACGTACCTCTAATGGTTTTTTGGTAACGGGAGTATCCGGAAAAATCCTAATCCACACTTTACCTTCACGTTTCATGTAACGGGTAAGCGCAATACGAGCAGATTCTATTTGTCGGTTCGTAATACGGGCTTCAGTTACGGCTTTTAACCCAACTGACCCAAAAGCTACTGTGTGTCCACGATAAGAAATACCATCATTCTTACCTTTCTGACGCTTTCTATATTTTACACGTTTCGGTTGTAACATACTCTTTATGAATTATTTCAGAACCTTTCCAGAAAAGTGGAACAAAATTATATCAATTTTCCGAAAAACTACAATTTATGTCTAACTATCTTTTCTTCTTCCGCCACCGCCAGTATTTCCACCTCTGCGATTTCCACCGCTACCACCAGTATTTCCACCTCTGCGATTTCCACCGCCACCTCTTCTATCCCCGCCTCTATCATTACCACCAGTTTGACCATCGCCACTACGGTTTGTCTTTTTATCTGTCCCAAAATTCAGGTTCAAGTCTCGCTTGCCTAATACCTCTCCCTTGAATATCCAGACCTTCAAACCTATTTTACCATACACAGTTTGTGCTTCAACCACAGCATAATCAATGTCTGCTCTGAAAGTATGTAAAGGTGTTCTTCCTTCCTTATATTCCTCTGAACGAGCCATATCTGCACCATTCAAACGACCTCCAATACGAACCTTAATTCCCTGACCACCTGCACGAATCGTGGATTGAATTGCCATTTTAATTGCTCTTCGGTAATTAATCCTAGCTTCTATCTGTTTAGCGATGGATTCACCAACGATAAAAGCGTCAAGTTCTGGCTTTCTTATTTCTACAATATTGATTTGAGCTTCCTTACCTGTCAATTTTCTTAATTCTTCCCTTATCTTGTCAACTTCCTGTCCACCTTTTCCAATGATGATCCCCGGACGAGAAGTATGAATGGAAACAGTCACTCTTTTTAAAGTGCGTTCAATAACAATTTTAGAAATACCACCTTTATTTACCCTAGCACGTAGATAGTTTCTAATTTTGTCATCTTCTACTACTTTCGCACCAAAATCTTTATTCTTGTTACCGAACCAATTTGATTCCCAACCTCGAATAATTCCTAGGCGATTACCTATTGGATTTGTCTTCTGACCCATATTCGATATAAGTTATATTTATGCTTCGTTTACTTCTTTTTCTTCAACTTCCTCAATACGCTCATTTTTCAATGGAACTCTATTTTCCACTACAAGTACAATGTGGCTAGTGTGCTTTCTAATTCTGTGCGCCCTACCGTGTGGAGCAGGTCTGAAACGCTTCAGCATTGAACCTTGGTCAGAACGCGCTTCTTTAACATACAAATCAAAATCGTCTGCACTCTCTACATTATCTAGTTTGTGTTCCCAGTTGGCAACAGCAGAAACCAAAACTTTTTCCAACCACACAGAAGCCTCTTTTTTCGTGTAACGTAAAATAGCCAAAGCATCGTCAACGTTTTTACCCCTTATATTATCCACGACTAACCTCATCTTTCTGGCAGACATTGGACAATTTCGCATTTTTGCTACCGCTTCCATTTTTTATCTTTTAACAAGCGTTTTCAATAAATTACTTTTTACGATTACCTGAATGCCCCTTGAAATTCCTTGTTGGAGCAAACTCCCCTAACTTGTGCCCTACCATATTTTCAGTAACATAGACAGGTACGAATGTTTTACCATTGTGAACGGCAATAGTTAAACCTACCATGTCGGGAATAATCATCGAGGATCGAGACCATGTTTTTATTACCGATTTTTTACTAGCCGTTAACGCATCCTCTACTCTTTTCAAGAGTTTATGGAACACATAAGGTCCTTTTTTCAGCGATCGCGCCATAATTCTCTTTAATTCTTTTATTATTAATTAACTTACCCTAAAAGACTATCTAGTTTTCTTCTTTCTTCTGTTTATTATCAGTTTTGAAGATTGCTTATTGACATCCCTAGTTTTCTGTCCTTTAGCCATGATATTATTTCTTGAACGAGGATGTCCACCTGACTGACGACCCTCACCACCACCCATTGGGTGATCAACTGGGTTCATAGCAACACCTCTTACACGCGGTCTTCTACCTAACCAACGTTTCCTACCTGCCTTTCCTAGCACTTGTAAACCGTGATCTGGGTTAGAACAATTACCGATTGTTGCTTTGCAAGTCAACAAAATTCGACGCACCTCACTGGAAGGTAACTTTACCACCGCGTATTTACCTTCACGTCCCATGAGCGTAGCGGCCACACCAGCACTTCTCACCAAAGCCGCACCTTTACCTGGTTGCATTTCAATAGCATGAATTTGTGCCCCTAGAGGAATCTCACTTAAATAAAGAGTATTTCCTATATCGGGTGATGCACCAAGCCCAGATACAATCGTATCGTTTACCTTTAGACCATTTGGTGCAAGTATGTAGCGTTTTTCTCCATCTTCATACTCCACCAAAGCAATGTAAGCAGTTCTATTTGGATCATATTCAATAGTCTTTACTATTGCTTTCATCAACTCTTTATCGCGCTTGAAATCAATGATGCGGTAGCGACGTTTATGCCCTCCTCCTCTTTGACGCTGAGTTCTTCGCCCCTGATTATTCCGTCCACCTGTCTTCTTAATAGGCTCTAAAAGACTTTTCTCAGGAGTATCTGTCGTTAACTCCGCATAGGCATTACCCACTCTGAATCGTGTACCAGGTGATACTGGTTTATACTTTTTCGTTGGCATTTTTAACTAAATTGTAGTTCAAATACAATAACTATCACACTACTATAATTCACCAAAGAAGTCAATTTCTTCACCAGTGGCTAACCTAACAATAGCCTTTTTATATGCTGAAGTTCTTCCTTTATTAGCACCTCTCTTTGTGTTGCGTGTCTTCTCCTTAGAAGGCATTACTGCCGTGTTCACAGAATCAACTGTAACATTGTACATATCCTCAACTGCCTTCTTTATCTCTATTTTGTTGGCTTTTCTATCAACAACAAAAGAATATTGGCTTAACTTATTAGTCAATAACTCTGATTTCTCTGTTATTAGAGGTCGAACGAGTATGTCTTTTTTTATTGCCATGATTTTTCCTTAATATTCCGTAAAACTAAAAGATTAAAAGTTCTCCTCAATTTTCTTCACCGCACTCTCTACAATAACCAACTTATCTGCATTTAAAATATCGTAAGTATTGATATCTTGAGACCTAGCAATATTTGCTTTTTTCAAATTTCTTCCAGAAAGGTAAACCTCTCTATTATAGTCATTTGTAACAAAAAGTAACTTCTTATCTGCTAAACCAAGTGATTGAAGAATGTTGTTAAACTCTTTTGTTTTTGGTACATCAAAAACAAAATCCTCTATTACTAAAAGGGCATTGTTCTTGAACTTATCTGACAAGGCTGATTTTCTAGCCAATCTTTTTGTTTTCTTATTCAACCTCATCTCATAATTTCTGGGTCTTGGACCAAAAGCACGCCCTCCACCTCTGAAGACAGGACTGTTAATATCCCCAGCCCTTGCCGTACCTGTCCCTTTCTGACGCTTTAATTTTCTTGTAGAACCAGAAACCTCACTTCTTTCCTTAGCTTTATGTGTCCCCTGACGCTGGTTTGCCAAATGCGCTTTCACTGCTAGGTAAACGCAATGCTCATTAGGTTCTATACCAAATACATCTTCCGCAAGTTGTATCGTACGACCTGTATCTTCTCCTTTTATATTAACTACATTTATCTGCATGGTACGCTACTTTTCTACGATTACAAATGACCCCTTATGACCAGGAACTGCTCCTTTTATAACCAGCAAATTCTCATCAGGGAAAACTTTTACTATTTTTAAATTAGGCATTTTTACTTGATCTCCACCTGTTCTACCAGCCATTCGCATACCTTTAAAAACCTTTGCCGGAAAAGAACAAGCACCAATAGAACCTGGAGCGCGCTGACGATTGTGCTGACCATGCGTAGCATCATTAACGCCTCTGAAAGAGTGTCTTTTAACAACCCCCTGAAATCCTTTACCTTTGGTCACACCAGTTGCACTTACTTTGTCACCTTCTGCAAAAACTTCATCCACACGGATAACATCCCCTAGCTGTTTTTGTAAGCCCTTGAAATCTTTGAACTCCTTTACCATACGCTTGGCACCAGTTCCTGCTTTTTTGAAGTGCCCAGAAAGTGCTTGGGGCGTGTTTTTTTCTTTTCGCTCACCAAATCCAAGTTGTAAAGCTGTGTAACCATCAGTTTCCACTGTCTTTACTTGTGTAACCACACAAGGACCAATCTCTATAACAGTACAGGCCACATTTTTACCTTTGCTGTCATAAACGCTGGTCATACCAACTTTTCTACCAATTAATCCATTCATAATGCTGGACATTTATGATGTATAGCAGAGTAATCTTTGTACGAAACGAAATTTCGCACCAGTTATAGACTCGCTAGAGTTTATTAATTTATACATTTTTTCTGTATTATCCTATCTAGGATAACACATCTTTTTTTCTAGTTAATAACTGTAATTTACGTCAACTTGACTTGAATATCTACGCCGCTTGGCAGTTCCAATTTAGACAGTGCATCTACTGTCTTTTGAGTTGGTGTGTAAATTTCAATTAAGCGTTTATGAGTACGCAACTGGAACTGCTCTCGAGATTTCTTGTTGACGTGCGGTGAACGGAGCACGGTAAACACTTCTTTCTCTGTTGGCAGCGGAATCGGACCAGTTACAATAGCACCACTATTACGCACTGTTTTCACTATCTTCTCCGTTGACTTGTCTATAAGACTGTGGTCATAGGAACGGAGTTTGATGCGAATTTTTTGATTCATACCTATATTATATTAATATTTTAAACTTATGTAATAGACGACAGGCACTTTAGCCTGCCGTATCAATTATTCTCTCTAATTTAATTATGCTTTTGAAGTACCTCTAGCTTTTTCAATTACTTCTTTGGCAATACCAGATGGCGTTTCTGCATAGTGTGAGAACTCCATTACAGAACTTGCACGTCCAGATGTAATCGTACGCAAGTCAGTTACATATCCAAACATTTCTGCTAAAGGCACCTCTGCATGAATTTCAACTGCTCCACCATTTCTTGATTCTTGCCCCTTTGGTAAGCCACGACGACGGTTCAAATCCCCAATCACATTACCTACATATTCTTCTGGAGTAATGATAGTCAACTTCATAATTGGCTCCATTAATACAGGCTTAGTTTTCGAAGCAGCTTCCTTAAAACCTTCCTTAGCACACAATTCAAATGCGATTGGCTTGGAATCCACTGCGTGCATTGAACCATCATAAACACGCACTTTCATACTTTCTATTTTGTAACCTGCCAGAATGCCATTATCCATCATAGAAATAAATCCATCTCGGATAGGTTTCATATAGTTTTTATCAATAGAACCTCCAACAATATCCCATTTGAACTGCAACTTATCTTTACCTGATTTAAATTCTTCACTTTCCAAGAAAGATTCATCGGCAGGACCTAATTCAAATTCCATATCAGCAAACAAACCAGAACCACCAGATTGCTTTTTCAATTTTTCTCTGTGAGACACTGTAGTCTGTAATGCTTCCTTGTAGGTTACTTGAGGCTTACCTTCAATTACTTCTAACTTGAACTCTCTTCTCAAACGATCTACAATGATTTCAAGGTGTAATTCACCCATACCACTGATAATTGTCTGATTTGTATCCTCATCAAAGCGAACTCTAAAGGTTGGATCTTCTTCCGCTAGTTTCGCCAAAGCCATTCCTAGCTTATCTAAATCCTTTTGAGTTTTAGGCTCAATTGCAATTCCAATTACAGGTTCTGGGAAGACCATACTCTCCAATATAATTGGCGCATTTTCAGCACAGAGTGTATCTCCAGTTTTTATATCTTTAAATCCAACTGCTGCCGCAATATCTCCTGCCTCTACAAAGTCAATTGGATTTTGCTTGTTGGCGTGCATCTGATAAATCCGAGAAATGCGTTCTTTATTTCCAGAACGAGTATTCAACACATATGAACCTGCATCCAAGCGACCAGAATAAGTTCTAAAGAAAGCTAAACGCCCTACATATGGATCAGTAGCTATCTTGAACGCTAAGGCGGTAAACGGCTCATTTACTGATGGCTTTCTTTGTATGGGTTGGTCTGTTCTTGGGTCTGTTCCTGTAACCGCATCTCTATCAAGAGGCGAAGGAAGATAAGCACAAACCGCATCTAAGACTGCTTGAACACCCTTGTTCTTGAAGGCAGAACCGCACATCATTGGAACGAATTTAGCATCCATGACTGCACCACGAACTGCTGCTCGCATTTCATCTTCAGAAATGGAATCTGGGTCATCAAAGAACTTTTCCATTAAAGTGTCATCGTATTCCGCAACTGCTTCTAACAGTTTTTCTCTGTAAGCAAGCACTGTTTCCTCTAAGTCTTCTGGCATAGGGATTACATTATAAGTCATTCCCATATCACTTTCATTCCAAACGATTGCTTTGTTAAGCACTAAGTCAACAACACCTATGAAAGTTTCTTCTGCACCAATAGGAATTTGTAAAGGAATTGCCTTTGAACCCAATTTTTCTTCAACATCTTTCACAACGTCGAAAAAGTTTGCTCCAGAGCGATCCATTTTATTTACAAACCCAATTCTAGGAACTTTATAGTTATCTGCCAATCGCCAGTTTGTTTCCGATTGTGGCTCAACACCTGATACTGCACAAAACAAAAATACTAGACCATCCAGAACGCGAAGAGACCTATTTACTTCAACAGTAAAGTCAACGTGACCTGGAGTATCAATAATGTTGAACGTGTATTTATCATCCTTCCAAGACCAGCTAGTCTTTGTAGCCGCTGAAGTAATTGTAATACCTCGCTCTTGCTCCTGCTCCATCCAGTCCATAGTGGCACCGCCTTCATGAACCTCACCTATCTTATGATTAACACCTGTATAGTACAGAATACGCTCCGTTGTAGTGGTTTTACCTGCATCAATGTGTGCAGCAATACCAAAGTTTCGGGTAAATCTTAGATCAGTCGCCATGAGTTAGAAAATATAATAAGTGATAAATGATATACAAACTTGCCTTAAGCCTTAAAGTGTGCAAAAGCTCTATTTGCCTCAGCCATCTTGTGCATGTCCTCTTTTCTTTTTACTGCTGCCCCTTCGCCTTTACTAGCTGCAATCAATTCTGTTGCCAACTTTTCAGCCATTCCTTTTCCACTCCTCTTTCTCGCAAAATTAATCAGCCATTTCATCCCAATGGACATTTTTCTTTTCGGACGAATTTCTGTTGGTATCTGAAAAGTAGCTCCACCAATTCTTCTACTACGAACTTCCACTTGTGGCATTACATTGTTCAACGCTTTACTCCATACAGAATGCTCATCTTGTTGCGTTTTTTCCCTTACAATATCCATTGCTTCATAGAATACTGAGAGCGCAACACTCTTTTTGCCATCCAGCATCATGTTATTAATGAACTGCATTACTATCGGATCTCCGAAACGAGGATCTGACTGAATTATTCGTGCTTTAGGTTTTCTTTTTCTCATTTTCTTGCTCCTATTTCTTTACTTTTTAGGACGTTTAGTACCATACTGTGAGCGGCTTTTCTTTCGCTTATCCACTCCACTTGTATCTAAAGCCCCTCTGACAATAGTATATTTAACACCCGGCAAATCTTTTACACGACCACCTCTTACCAACACAATAGAGTGCTCTTGAAGATTATGCCCTTCACCAGGAATATAAGCAATTACTTCATAACCATTTGTCAAACGCACCTTAGCTACCTTTCTCAAAGCAGAGTTAGGCTTTTTTGGTGTAGTGGTATATACTCTCGTACACACCCCTCTTCTTTGAGGACAAGATTCCAAAGCTATGGACTTACTCTTGTACTCTACCTGCTCTCTTCCCTTTCTAACCAACTGATTTATAGTAGGCATAATACTACTTCTTATTCAACATTAATGTGCTTATTCATTAAGCGGTTGCAAAGATACATTTTCTGTTTTTAATTTACAAATGTTTTCCACATTTCTACATTTTTTTTTCTTTTTCTCTTCATAGGATGTAACAAAAGGCTATAAAATCCTAAATTAGAATCCGATTGCTTAATTTTTAATTTATGAAACATGATTTCCCTTTCAAGAATCGGTCATACACAACATCATTTAATACAAGCCTATGATATTGATGCAAATAAAATGGCAACTCCTATTGCATTACTCAAGCTCATGCACGAAACAGCGATGCAAAATGTCATACAACTAAAGATGTCTTTATGGGACTTAGCTCCTTTACATCTTGCTTGGGTACTGATGCGCCAATCCATTCATTTTGAACGATTACCCACACTTGGGGAAACCATTAGCATCATAACTTATCCATCTGGATTTGAAAAAATGCTAACCTACCGAGATTATAGGGTGATTGACCAAAATGGCGACAACATTATATATGGTGCGTCCACTTGGTTGTTAATGGATACAACACAACGAAAAATGACTAAAATTCCCGATTTCATTCTTGATATGAGCAAATATATCCCTCCAAAAGAGAAGTGCCTGCCGCGAAGCCAGTTCCACTCCAATTATACAAAGCATCCAGAGAAAATAAGGACTTATAAGGTAGGTTGGTTTGACTTAGATTTTAATGGTCATGCCAATAATGTGCCTTATGTAAAGTGGATGATTGAACCGATTGGAGAACAGTTGAAACATTTACGAATCAGCACTTTGAATATGCAATACAAACAAGAGTGCTTATTAGAAGAAGATATTTATGCTTATGTTGAATCCAAGTCTATCCATCAGTTCTCTCACTTACTTTGTAATAAGGAGGAAAAAATACTCGCTCAAGCGGAAACAAAGTGGCACCCTATTTGATGTTTACCAATAAATAAGCTAGTTTTACTTCGATGTTAGTCGCAAAACAACCTTAACAATTAACATAAAAACATATTTTGAATGAGAATAGAAGACGAAATAAAACAAGAGAAATTTAAGAGTGAATATCAAAAATTGAATATTAATTTATTGTACACTGTATCATGGATTAATCAAAACACTAATAACACATTAAAACCCTATAATATATCTTGGCAGCAATTTAATATTCTTCGTATATTAAAAGGTAGGCATCCACAGCCAGCTACTATTAAATTACTTTCTGAGCGCATGATTGATAAAATGTCCAATGCTTCAAGGTTAGTAGAAAAATTACGCCAAAAAGGATATGTTGAGCGCATAGAATGTGAGTTCGACAGGCGACAAGTTGACATTACATTGACTATACTCGGCTTAAAAACCCTCGAAAAAGCATCTGCTGAAATAGAACAAGTTGTAAATCAACAATTTAAAAACGTAACTAATGCAGAAGCGCAAGCGATGAATGAGATACTAGACCGCATCAGAGACAATTATTAATCTAATACTAGCACCGAAAAAGTAAAGCTAACACCCTAAATACACAAACTTTAAGTCCTAATCCTTGTTTATTTATACTTAAAAATCACCCTTTTAGTTTTAAATATTAGCACTCATGAGAAATTTTTTTGTTCTTACTATGATTATCTCTTTAGTAGCGATAACGGGTATCGCATTAAAACCTATGGAGATTCTAAAGTACAATGCTGATTTAGAAAAAAGCAAAGTTTATTGGACTGCCTACAAAGTAGGTGGCAAACACAATGGTTATGTTAATTTAAAAAGTGGCAACCTAGAGTTTACAGATAAGACGTTGAGTGGCGGTTATTTTGAGATGGATATGGCTAACCTTGATTGTACTGATTTAAAAGGCGAATCAAAAAACAAATTATTAGGCTATCTGAAATCCGAAAGTTTTTTTGGAGTAGAAAAACACCCAGTTGCTAAATTTAAAATTACTTCAGTTAAACCTCAGGGAACTGGTCAGTATAAAATTGATGGTAATATGACCATTAAAGAATCTACAAAGAAGATTAGCTTCTTAGCAAATATTAGTGAAGAACAAGACCTAATTAAAGCTAGCGCAAATATTCAACTTGACCGCACCGATTATAATGTTCATTACGGCTCATCTGGTTTCTTTAGCAGTTTGGGCGACAAAGCCATTTACAATAATTTCGATCTTATCGTCAACTTAGTGGCAAGAAAAGTGAAGTAAAGAATATTTTGGCTTATGCTGATTCCAAAAATAAGCCAAAATATTTTATGCTTTATTGGTATTGGCTGAACAAGTAGAAATTCCAAAAACAGTGTAGATAGCACACCAGTTTACTAAACCTGTAAACGCAAAAATCACACCTGCTACTGCAAGAATAACACCTAGCGTGGAGGAAAGTGCTACCGTATTGGTAGCTAAAAGCACTACAATAGCGACTGCACCAAATAGTCGGATAATACGATCTGTTGTTCCTACATTTTTTTTCATCTTGAATTGAGTTAGTTTTAATAAATAAAATGATGAATCATCAAACCTAGCAGCGTAAAGATTAATACACAGGTTAGGCAAGCTAATAATATTCTGATCGCTACTGGTAATGTTTTCATCTGTGTAAAATTAACTCAAATTCTTTGTACTGTCAGTGACTAAAGTCACTAACAGTTTTGTTTTTTTGGGTAAATTTTCACAAATGTTGGGATAATAAGAGCCTTTTGATAGCTCACTCTGCATAGCTACAATCAATTATGGAAAGGTTAGTCACAATAATGCTATCCTGACCATAGCGCGTACTTAAGGTATCGCGAAAAATTCCAGACACAAATCGAGGGCGACCACCTGTGAAATAGCCTTCACCTTTACAGATAGATACCATATTACTTACAACTATGGCATCGCTATCTTTTTCTAGTTTGATGGTCGCTTGCAGGGTG
>CALDYY010000056.1 GCA_937944245.1 uncultured Saprospiraceae bacterium
ATTGAAGTGAAATTAGAACCAACGTCCAAGTAACCCAATTGAGTTATACCAGATTTCTAGAAAATAATAATATTTTAGCGCAGCAAATTATCCAAAGTAAACAATTAGATTTGCTTTGAAATTAGTACTACAAACAAAAACGAGAAACATCTTACCAACTACAAGTTGTGCTTAAAATTTCTTAATTCCATGCCCATATAGATAAGTAGGGATGACGCTCCTAGCTTAATACTTATTGAAACTTTATTTTCAACATCAAATATTTATTTTATGAAGTTTTCTTTCACTTTGCTAGTCAAGGGGTTAAAACTTGGTGTTTTAACTTTTCTGCTTTGTGCAGCAGGTTTAGCTGCCTATGCACAACAAACGATTACTGGAGTAGTCGTTGATGAAACTGGTGCACCACTAATTGGGGCAACAGTTATGGTTAAAGGGACAATGGTTGGCACAACAACAGACAACAATGGTACTTACAGCATCAATGCTTCGTCTGGTCAAGACCTAGAGTTCTCTATGGTTGGTATGTCCACGCAGACCGTTTTGGTTAATCGCCAAACCAGCATTAACATTACTTTGGGAGAAACAGCTTATACCTTGAACGAGGCTGTGGTAACGGCACTTGGTATCAAAGAAGACCGTAGGAAGTTGAGTTACTCCCATCAATCTGTTCAGGGCGAGGAATTAGCCAATACACAACGAGACAATGCTTTTTTGTCTTTACAAGGTCGTGTAGCTGGATTGAATTTAACACCAACCAGTGGTCTGGCAGGTGGTTCGGTAAGTATCAATTTGAGAGGTGTAAACTCTATTGGTAGTTCTAATCAACCCCTAGTGGTGTTGGATGGTTTGCCTATCAACAGTAGCACATTTAATCAGCACGACTTGTACTCTGACCGTGCTGGTGTCAATGGAAATGTGAACAACAATCGCGATGATACAGGTAGCCGATTGGCAGAGATTAACCCTAACGACATTGAAAGCGTAACAGTGCTCAAAGGACCAGAAGCGGCTGCGCTTTATGGTAATGAGGGTGCTAACGGTGTAATTGTTATTACAACAAGAAAAGGTAAAGCTGGCATTGGAAGAGTAAATTACAAAGTGCGTGCTGCCATGTCAGAAGTGTATCTTTTCCCTGAAATTCAGCAAGTGTATGGACGAGGTGCAAATGGTGTAGAAGAACCTAACGCCACAAGCTATTTCGGACCAAAATATGCACCTGGCACTACTTTTTACAATAATGTTGATGATTTCTTTAAAAGAGGAAGCAACTCAAGACATGATTTATCCTTTGAAGGCGGAACAGATAAAATAACTTATCGCTTATCTTCTGCTTTCCTACAAACAGAAGGTGTCATTCCCGGCAATAGTTTTGACCAAATTAACGCTTCTTTAAGCTCTGAGGCGCGATTGTTGCCTTGGTTAAAAGCATTTACGCGGTTTAGCTTTACCAAAAATACAAATATCTTGCCTCCGGGTGGTACTCAAGGTTATTTGACAGGGGTATTGCGTTATCCTGCTGACCAAAGAATGAGTGACTATTTGACTTTAGAAGGTACACGCCGTTTGACAAGAGACAACTTAACTCCCGTAACAGATAATGCTAATCCTTTCTTTGATGTGAACAAAAACATTCGTAAAGAAGATACCGATAGAACAATTGGAAACATTACTTTAGATGCTACAATCAAGCCTTGGTGGAGTGTTACTGGCATTTTTGGAGCAGATATATTTTCCACAAGTGCTAATCGCTTTTTCCATCCCGAATCTAATATTGGATTTCCAAGAGCAGGATGGACTGAAAACTATACAAATATTGGTCGTCTTTTGACTACTAACATGTTTACTACATTCAGAAAATCGCAAGGCAAATTTCGTACTTCTTTTGTGGCTGGTATAAACATTAATGATAGAGAAAGTGAAACTAATTCTATTTATGGTGAGAAATTTTTCTTACCTGACTTCAATAGTGTGAACAATACTGACCCGATCACGCAACGCAATCAAACCATAGTAACACGTACTCGCTTAATTGGGGTATTTGGAAAAGCAGAGTTTAACTGGCAAAACTGGTTAATTTTAAATTTAACAGGTAGAAATGACTGGTCATCCACTTTACCAATCGCCAACCGCTCCTACTTTTACCCATCAGCAGGTTTGACTTTTGTATTTACAGATGTTCCTGCTTTACAGGATAAGTTGAGCTTCATGGATTTCGGTAAAATCAGAGCTTCCTTTGCACAAGTAGGAAACCCTGCACCGCCTTACCGCATTCGCGCACGACTTGTACCACGTACTTCCACAGGAGGTGGATTTAGCTACGACTTCTTTGGCGATAATCCAGCCTTGAAGCCAGAGCAAGTGGAAAGTTTTGAAATAGGTACTGACCTTAGCTTCTTTAAAAATCGCCTATCTTTGGATGTGGCAGTTTTCTCAAAAACCATTCGCGACCAAATCGTTACGCAGCGTTTGAGCTATGGTACAGGTTTTATCTTTGGTCTATTAAATGGTGGAGAACTAAACACAAAAGGTCTTGAAATTCAGCTTGGTTTAGTGCCTGTAAGGTCAAAAAACTTTACTTGGAACATCAACACCAACTTCACGAAATACCAAACTGAAGTATTAAGCCTTCCAGCTAACGTAAATGAATATTACGATTCCGACACTTGGGCATTTGGTAATGCAAGAGCTAGTGCTTTCTCACCTGCTGATGTATTAGCAGCTAGATTTACTGCACCCGGCAACCGCTTCTACGCACCATTGAACAGTCGCGGTGCTGGTTCAGCAACAGCTATTGGGGGCTGGAGTTATCTGAGAAATAGCAAGGGGCAAATTCTTATCAATCCAACAACTGGGTTTCCTATTCCTAACAACAACTTTTTGCCCATTGGCGACCGTAACCCAACTTTCACTGTTGGTTTGGTCAATGATTTCCGCATTATGAATAATTTATCTATTTCTTTCTTGTTGGATATTCGTAGAGGTGGTGATATTTTTAATGGTAATGAGTTGTTCTTAGTGCAAAATGGTTTGAGTAAGCGCACATTGAACCGCGAAGAATCTTTCATTTTTGCAGAAGGCAATAGCGTACTGCGCGATGGAAAAGAAGAAACAGATAATCCAACTATAAACGATAAGTTGATTACGCCAATCGCTAATCAGCAGTTTTACACAGGTGTTTTATTGCCAGAAGATTTCATAGAGCGCGATATTAACTGGGTTCGTTTGCGCGACATTACCATTAGCTATAATTTTAAGGGTAAATGGTTAGGTCAGCAAAAAGTAATCAAAGACCTCAGCATATTTGTAAACGGTACGGATTTATTTTTGATTACCAACTATTCTGGTGCTGACCCTTATGTGAGTACAACTAACCCTGCTACGGGTGGTGCAGGTGGTTTTGGAATGGATTTTGGGAAAATTTCTTTACCACGTACCTTCTCAACAGGATTGTCCGTTTCTTTCTAACTTTTTAAAATTGAACAAATTATGAAACGCAATATCTTTTTATCATTTTTAGTGGCAACTACCTTATTATTTAGTAGTTGCGACGATTATTTAGACATTAATTTTGACCCTAGCAATCCGCAATTAGCGGAAGGGTTTGCGCTGTTGCCGCCTATGTTCTCCGAAATGGTGCGTGGCGAAGCATTTGATATTCGATTTGTAGGGCAATACATCCAAAATTGGAATTGGATTGCAGCAAATAATGTCTGGGATCAGCATGGCTATGTTGCAGGTAGTGATGCAGCAGGTGAAAAATGGAGACAACACTATTGGGCTATTGGTAGAAATGTGGATTTAATTATCAGTGAATCCACTAAAAAAGGACAATGGGATTATGTGGGTGCAGCAAAAGCAATTCGCGCTTGGAGTTGGCAAAGTTCAACAGATGTTTATGGCGAAATGATTCTTTCACAAGTGTTCGAGCCTAATCGCTACGTTTTTGACTACGATAGCCAAGAGGCTATTTACAAAGAAGTAGAAAGATTGGCTTTAGAAGCCATTAAAGATTTAGAACGCACTGACGGAGCAGTAAGCCAAGCAAGTTTAGGACGTGGTGACCTTGTTTATAAAGGCGACCGCTCAAAATGGATTAAATTTACTAATGCTGTTTTGGCAAGAAATGCACATCACCTTTCTAACAAATCGAATTACAACGCGGATAAAGTAATCGAATATTGCGACAAAGCGTTGGCTTCCAATGCGGATAACTTTAATGTTCCTCACGCAGGTACAAGCACAAGCGATGGAAACTTTTTTGGACCTACGCGCAACAACTTAAGGTCGTACCGTCAGAGTGCATATATCTTGAGCTTATTAAATGGTACAACCTTTAACGGTGTTCAAGATCCGCGTTTGTCTAAAATGTTGAGTCCTTCTCCTGATGGTGAGTATCGTGGGGTATCTCCAGTGGTAGGTGACCCAACCAATACCACCAACAACCCTATGCGTATTCCTTTACTTTGGGGAGTTGCACCAACCGTAACAGTGGCTGCTCAAATACCTGGAAAGTATATTTTTACAGATAAAGCAGCACATCCAATAATTACATATTCCGAAGTTCAATTTATCAAAGCAGAAGCTGCCTTCAAAAAAGGCGATAGAGCCACAGCTTTTGATGCATTTAAAAAAGGAATAACAGCTCATATGGATTTTGCTACGGTAGCTGCTGCAGACCGTGATGCCTATTTGGCAAGCGATGCAGTACCTCAATCTGCCGATGCGTTGACTTTGAGCGACATCATGTTGCAAAAATATATTGCCCTTTGGGTACATGGTGCATTAGAAACTTGGGTGGATATGCGTCGCTATCGTTACAGCAGTGAGGTGTACAAGGGATTTACTCTTCCAGCACTTTTATTTGTTGCAAATGACGGTAAGCCTGCCTATCGCTTACGCCCACGTTACAATTCAGAATTTGTTTGGAATTTAGATGCACTAAATAAAATTGGAGCTACTGAGGATAACTTCCACACTATTGAACCATGGTTCATTAAGTAGTGGTTTTAACTTATAGTTAGTTTTGGATGTTGAATGTTGAGTTTTGTTTAACCCAACGTTCAACATCCAACTAAAACTAAAAAACAAAACTACTTCACTACTTCTGCTTCATCAATCATTTCATCGCCGTCGCCGTCCAAATCTTCAAACCCTTTTACCATACCTTTATTATCAGGCTTTTCGTAGTTAGGGTCTTGCGAAATTTCAATGTCGCCTACTTTAGTGATGTCTTTATCGCCTTTATTGTGGTAGTCACCTTTGGCAAATCGCTCTGCGCGTGTAAAAAAGTCATCTTTGCCGTCTAGCAAGCTACCTTTTACATTGTCATAACCGATTTTAGGCTCGGCAGGAGTATCATCTCCAACTTTAGCTTTTAGTTTTTCGGTTAAATCCTCTGCTTTTTCCATCAAGTCATCAAAAATGGAATTTCCTTTATCCAGAACAGCCTTAGCTTTATCGGCTAACGTACTCTTTACCGTTTCGGTCGTTGCAGTAGCATCCTTAAAAATATCTGAAGCTAGATCATCAGCGGTTTCAGCGGCAGCATTCATGGTATCGCTTGCTTTTGTCTTTGCTGATTCCGCTTTTTCAGTAGTTTTTTCTCGGTAATCGTCAAATTGTTCTTTTACTTGTTTAGATTTTTCGATTACTTTTTCGCCTACTTCTTCTGAAAAAGATTTTGTTTTTTCCCAAAATTCACCTGCTTTCTTAAGCACTTCACTTCCTACTTCTTCAGAAATATTTTTTGCTTTTTCAAGAGTCCCACCAGTACGCTCATTGATTTGTGCACTTATCTCTTCTACTTTTTTACTGGCAATTTCCAAGTATTCTTCCGTTTGCTCAGCAACTTTTTTCCCTGTTTCTTTCCCTACTTCGGTTGCTTTTTCTACCGTATGTTTTGCTACAGAGGATACTCCGAAAAATAATTTTTTTAAATCATTAATTACACTCATAATTGAATTAATTTTTTGTTATTTTCAACTAAGGTACGATAAATTGATGACATTGTAATTTAAGTTTCTATGAACTTAAATAAAAGGCAGTCGTCAAATGCAAAAAATCTGTAAATAGCACAAAAAGATAATTAAATATGCCCGTTAATATTCCCGAAGTTGAGCAAAAACGCATTGTTGTCATTGGTGGAGGTTTCGCTGGTCTTGAATTGACGAAGCGACTCGCTTCTACTGATCATCAAATTGTTTTGGTGGATAAAAATAACTACCATCAATTTCAACCCCTTTTTTATCAGGTAGCTATGGCTGGTCTTGAACCAAGTTCCATTATTTTTCCATTTCGCAAATTGTTCAGAAAATACAAGAATGTATTTGTGCGTATGGCTGAGGTAACAGAAGTGAATACTGCTACAAAGCAAATATTTACCTCTTATGGCTTTATCAAATACGACTACCTAGTCATTGCTATTGGTGCAAATACCAACTTCTTCGGAAATGAAAAAATAGCGGAACATGCTATTCCTATGAAATCTGTTGCAGAAGCATTGTTTTTGCGCAACGAAATACTAAGCGACTATGAGAATAGTTTGACAATACGCGAATTTGATACTCGACAGGAATTTATTGATATTGTTATTGTAGGTGGCGGACCAACAGGGGTAGAAGTGGCAGGTGCACTGGCAGAGATGAAGCAGTATATTATCCCAAGAGAATATAGAGAACTTGCTGCGCATGAAATAGACATTCATCTTATACAAAGTTCCGACCAACTACTAAAAGGGATGTCCAATAAATCAGCTAATGCTGCTTTGAAATACCTAACAGCACTTGGCGTAAAAGTAAAACTCAATACTAGGGTAGTGGACTACGATGGCAAAGTAGTAACAATGAATGACGGTTCAAAAATTTCTACTAGAAAGTTGATTTGGGCGGCAGGCATCACTGGAAATCGTCTAACTGGCTTGCCGAATGAGGTATTGGTGTCAGGCAATCGTTTGAAAGTCAATCGCTTCAATCAAGTAGAAGGTTTAGAAGATGTTTATGCCATTGGCGACATCGCCTACATGGAAGAAAAAGGATATGAAAAAGGGCATCCACAAGTTGCTCAGGTAGCCTTGCAACAAGCTAAACATTTGGCAAAAAATTTTAGGCAGCGTTTAAAAAATAAGCCAATGCAAGCATTTTCCTACAAAGACAAAGGCTCAATGGCAACCATTGGGAGAAATAAAGCCGTCGTAGATTTGCCGCGCACTTCTTTTCATGGGGCTTTTGCTTGGTATATTTGGCTAGTGGTTCATTTATTCGCCATTATTGGCACAAAAAATAAAGTGTTTGTTTTTCTAAACTGGATGTGGAACTACATCACTTATGACCAATCGTTGCGACTAATTATTCGACCTTTTTTGAAAGGAAAGTCTTAAAATTGTCAATCTAACATTTTTTTTTATGCTGTTGCTCCAACAAACTTTGCTAAGTTTCGTAATACGAGTATAAACATTTAGCAGAACACTTTTGAGAACAGACATTACACTAGTTAAACAAAGACAGCGCTATTCATTATTGAATGCTATCATCCAATGTTATCCATCCATTGATGGATACACCAATCCATTTTATCATTTTCACTTTAAACTAATCCGTACCATGAAACGGTTCTACTTACTTTTTTTCATTTTAGGACTTCCATTATTCCTGAAAGCACAATGTGTACCTGATGCTACCTTTTCTAACCAACCAATTGGTTTGTACCCATCTGCATTATCTGACCAACAAATTGCACAAGGTCTGGTAACAGCAGAGGCTTGCAAGGGAGCAAACCTAAATGTGGTATTCACCTTAGTCTTTGATAAACAAGTCTTTGGGGCTACTATTGATTCCATTAGAATGAGTAATGTTGTTGGATTACCACCAGGTATTACTTGGCAGGCGCCATCTTTATCTATTAGTCAAAAAGGATTAGCGTGTTTTGTACTAACAGGTACACCTAGGGCTAATGCACAAGCTAGAGATTATCAAATTACTTTTAAAGCGCTTGCATGGCTGAATGGTGGTGCAACGCCCAGCAATGTAGATTTCCCTGGAACATTGGTGCAAGGAAAATATATTATCAGAGTAAGGGAAGCCGTAGATTGCTGTAAACTTTCTTTGGAAACAACCAACACACCTGCTGTTTGCTTGACGACCAATAACGGGCAAGCGGGCGTAACCGTAAATAATGCAACAGGCGCAATCAAATACCAATGGGATGCTGCCACAGGCAATCAAACTACGCAAATAGCAACAGGACTGAAGGCAGGTACTTACGCTGTAACTGTTTCAGATGCCATAGGTTGTACAGCAACAGCCAGTGTAACCGTAGGCGTGCGCATTGGCTCCGTTGACTTTGGTATCAGACTTGACAACGAAGCAGGTTGCGCACGCAGAGGTAAGGCAACAATTATCAATACAACAGGGCGTGCGCCATTTACTTATGCTTGGTCAAACGGAACAACTACCATAAGTGCTGATAACTTAGCACCCGGCAATTACACGGCAACAGTAACAGATAATACAGGGTGCAACAATATTAAATCCATTACCATACCGGGCGATCCAAATGCGATTAACTTTACAGTTAATACTCAAAATACCAGTTGTAGTGATAGAAATGATGGAAGTGCAGAAGTATCCATAGTTGGAGGAACTGCTGGCGCAACTTTTGCTTGGTCAACAGGGGCAACCACAGCGCGAATCACAGGGCTTGCTCCTGGAAGCTACACGGTAACTGTTACAAAAGACGGATGTAGCGCTGAAGAAATGGTTACGGTACAAGCTGCTGCTTTAGCATCGGTAACCATCAACTCAGACGGTAGTAGCTGTACTGGAGGGTTGCCAACTGCCATAACCGCAGTAGGTACAGGAGGTAATGGAGGCTTCACCTACAGTTGGTCAAATGGAGTGAATCTAGCAAGAATAAATACACCAGCAGCAGGAAGCTACACCGTAACTGCCACAGATAGTAGGGGATGTCAAGCTACGAGAAGTATCACATTGAGCGGCGAGCGCAGAGATCCTATTACGTTGACTGCTCGATCGAATCAGGTCTCTTGTAACGCCACCGAAGATGGTAGTGCAATGGTTACAGCGGTTGGTGGCGATGGTAATTACAATTACCTTTGGTCAAATGGTAGGACTACTGCAAGCATCACAAATATTGCGCCAGGTAGCTATACCGTAACTGTTTCTGATAATAGCGGATGTACAACCACGCAAGCAGTAACAGTGGGTAAAGTACAAACATTTACATTGTCCGCTGATTTGAACAGTGTTAACTGTGGAACACTAGCTAATGGAAGAATTACACTTACGCCAAATAGAGGAGCGATTACAGATTATACTTTTAACTGGTCAAATGGGGCGACAACTGCTTCCATCAATAGCCTTCGTGCAGGAAATTACAATGTTACAGTAACGGAAATGTCAACAGGATGTATTGTTACCAATCAATATACCATTGTAGAATCCAATCCATTGACCATTAGTAATTTATCCGTTAATGATGTTTTATGCAACGGCGATGCTACTGGTAGAGCTACAATTACTGTTGCTGGTGGTAGTGGAACGTTTACCTATGCTTGGTCTAACGGCGCAACTACTGCACAAGTTACTAATCTAAGAGCAGGCAGTTACACGGTAACGGCAACAGATCAGAACGGCTGCTCTATAGAGCGAGGCATTACTGTAGGTCAACCTGAACGAATCGTGCCGAATGCTTCTGCCATGAATGAAATGATTGCCAATGATGGCTCTGCCACAGCCGACCCAACAGGCGGGAGGCAGCCATACACTTTTTTATGGTCAAAAGAGGGAAACTCCAATTTCTCTCGAACCACAAGAACTATCAACAACTTGTCTCCAGGTCAATACACCCTCAGAGTGTTGGATGCCAATAGCTGCAGTATGACACAAACAGTTGTTGTTGCACCTTCTAACTGTACAGCAATTAACATTTCTGCTAACACCGTAGCGCCTACTTGTAATGGTGTAATAGGTTCTATTTCGGTAACCGTTGAGGGTGGAAATAGTCCATATACTTACGCTTGGTCAAATGGAAAAACTACTGCTACTATTGATAGTTTGCAGCCGGGCGAATACTGCGTTACTGTAACTGATAGAGATGGCTGCCCATCAAATCGTTGCTTTACCGTGAATGATTTGTCTAAATTTGAAGTGCGCGTAACTGATATTCGACCTGTTACTTGTGTTGGTGGTCGAAATGGTTCTATCACTGTTGCTGCTGGTGTAGGTAGTTTTACTTATCGCTGGTCAAATGGCATAAATGAAAGAACAATAAATAACTTAAGTGCAGGTAATTATACAGTAACGGTAACTAATAGCGCAGGCTGTCAGGTAACTGAAACCGTAAGATTAAATGCCCCAGATAGTATTGTGGCTCGAATTACTTCCAAAATGGATGCCAGTTGTGTAGGCTTACTTAATGGCATGACTTCTGTGGGTGTCGTAGGAGGAAAAGCCCCATTCACCTATCGTTGGTCAACGGGTGCTACGCAAGACACTATTAGGCAAATAGGAGCTGGAATGTATCAAGTCACCATCACGGATGCTGATAATTGTACGGCTTCCACATCCGTTACGATTGCTCAACCTGATTCTTTGTTGGCAACACTTCAAATAGAAGATACGGCTTGTCCTGGTGTAAGTAGTGGAATCGCCAATGTTACAGCCAGAGGAGGTACTTCACCTTATCGCTATGCATGGTCAAATGGCAGTGGTAATGTTAGAGAAATTATTAATTTAGGTAAAGGAAATTATGATGTAACCATAACGGATAATAACAATTGTACCATAACTTTACCTTTCTCTATTAAAGAACCAGACTCTTTATTTATTACGTTCGTAGGCGTAAGTGGAGAAACTAGCGTAGGTGCAAGTAATGGCAGAGCTACGGTTGTTGCAACTGGAGGTACTGCACCTTATCAATATAGGTGGGATAATGGAGCAACCACAGCTAGTGTTTCAAATTTAGCAGGAGGTATGCGTTCTGTAACGGTCATTGACAGCAGAGGCTGTGCAAAAGTAGGAACAATAAGAATTAATGAAGCTGCTTGTACCATAAGTGCTTCTGTGAGTGGTACAAATGTAAGTTGCAATGGTGGAAATAACGGTACGGCAACAGTGCAGGTTAGCAATAGCAGTACACAGTTAACTTACAGATGGTCCAATGGAGCAAGGACACAAAATATTGATGGTTTAACTGCTGGTAGTTATGCAGTTACTGTATCTGAGGCAAATGGCTGCGAAGCAGTGGGTTCTGTATTCATTGCTCAACCTGTCATTCTAGTAGCAAGCATTATCACCAAAACAGATGTAAATTGCGATGGTACATTGGGTACAGCCACTGCGACTGCTGCTGGTGGAACAGGCAATATCACCTATCGCTGGTCGAATGGAGCTAACACTCCAAGCACTGCCAACTTAGCCGCAGGTAATTACACCGTAACGGCAACAGACCAAAATGGCTGTACAGCAATTACGAATACAACCATTCGACCTGCAAATACATTAGGGATTACCCAGAGTGTGAACAACGTTACTTGTGCAGGTGAATCCAATGGAAGCATCACGATTAATGTTGCTGGTGCTACTGGTACGTTGAGCTACAGATGGCAAAATAACATCAGCACTACTAATTCAGCCAATCAATTAGCAGCAGGTAACTATCAAGTGACAGTTACTGATCAAGGTGGTTGTGAATCAGCTATTTCTGTTCGTGTGAATGAACCCTCTGCTTTGCAGATTGCTATCAATTCAACGAACGAAACCTCTGCCGGTGGAAATAATGGAACAGCTATGCCAATGGTTGTTGGAGGTACTGCACCTTATCGCTATAATTGGAGTAATGGGGCAACTACTGCTAACGTAAATAATTTAGCACCAGGTACTTATACAGTAACAGTAACAGACCAAAATAACTGTACTGCTATGCGTTCCGTTACTATTGAACCTTCAAATCAATCTTGCGCAGGTTTTGATATCGAATTGGTAGCAAAAGATGCTACTTGTGCCAATGAAAATAATGGTTCAGTGCAAGTGGGAAATGTAGGCAGTAACGGACCTCTGCGCTATCTATGGTCAACAGGCGATACAATTAGAGCAGTCAATAACTTACTTCCGGGTAAATACAAAATTACAGTAACGGATGGTGTTGGTTGCACCAGTATTGATTCAGTGATGGTTAACTCTCCATCACCTATTCAAGTGCAAGCTACGATATCGAATGTGGATTGTAATGATTTTGACAATGGAAGCATTTCTTTACAAGCGAATGGAGGGCAAGCGCCCTATATTTTTGCTTGGTCTATAGACAATAATGGAGGCAATCAACGTCAGCAATTATCAGCAGGTAACTATTTGGTTACGATTACTGATGCAAGCAGATGTAATGTTGTCGAAACTTTTACCATAGGTGTTGCACCAGATAGAATTCCGCCGACAGTTCGCGTTAAGCCAGCAACCATTTACCTTGATAATTTTGGAACAGCCGATTTAACTGTTGATATGATAGATAATGGTAGTAATGATAATTGCGCTATTGCCTTGAGAAGTTTGAGCAGAACAAAATTTAATTGTCAGGATTTAGGTGCTGTGAATGTGATGTTTAAGGTAACGGATAAAAATGGAAATGTGGATTCGATGATGGCAACCGTCAATGTGTTAGACACTATTAAGCCATTCATCAACTGCTTAAATCAGGATATTGTTATTAGAGATTGCAAAGCAGATAGAACCATTACGTTCCTCACGCCCGAAGCATTCGACAACTGCGGTGATGCACTTACGCCAACTTTAGTGACGGGGCTGCCAAGCGGTTCAATTTTCCCTCCAGGCTTAACGGAACAAATGTTTATGGTAAGAGATGCTGCTGGCAACGAAGCTAGATGTGCTTTCAATGTAGATTTTAGGGTGTTGGAAGTCAATTTGGTCGCTAACGAACCAAGTTGCCATAACTTTGCTGATGGAAGTATTACCGCCAATGTAATTAACAGTTCAGGCACAATTTTCTATGATTGGAATAATGGTAGAAAAACCAAAACAAATACTGGATTAACAGCTGGAAACTACACCCTAACGGTTGTGGATGCGCAGGGTTGTACACGCATTGAAACCATTAGGTTAAACCAACCAGAACCGTTGGAGGTAAACATTGAAACGATTATCAATCCTTCACCCGACCAAAACAATGGTGCAATTAAAGCCAAAGTCTTAGGAGGGAAAGCTCCTTATAAAGTGCAATGGGTTAAAATAGAGGCAACACAAACCCTTGTTGTTGGCAATGAGTTGGAGATTATAAACTTAGTGCCAGGAATGTACCGATTGAGTGTAGAAGATGCTTCAGGTTGCTTCTCTACTTCTGATTTAGTGAGTTTAGAAGTCAGTAGCACTAATAGATTCGATGTGGACTATCATGTAGCGTTGAATCCAAATCCTACTTCGGGATTAGTTTTCTTGGAGTTGCAGCAAGACCAATCAAGACCATATACCGTAACACTTTTTGACTTAACGGGTAGAAGATTGGAGGTGTTAGTTCACTCAGATTATCGCAGTGCGCAAACTTTTGATTTGTCCAAATATCAGAATGGTATTTATTTTTTGCGCATCCAAATCGCAGACCAAATACTAACTAAACGACTTGTGATTTTGAAAGAATAATGCTTTCTATACAAATAGCTTCTGGCACTGGGTGTTTTTTACTTTGTGCTAGAGCTATCTTCATTATGTACGCTTCCATTCATTGAACATCAGCACAGATTTAGGTGGTTATGAATTTTATTGTTTGACTATTTATTTTTAACATTTTCTTAAAAATTAAATAGTGAATTTTAACATTTCATTTCCAATTGCAGTCAAAAAACTACCATTTACTCATTACATATTTTGTGTTAAAATAAAAAATCCAAATTTCGTTTTTATTGTTATATTTGTAACATAAATCATTAGCGTGTATGAGAACCACCGATTCAAGTAAATTTCAGTTGCGAAGGCGACTGGTCAGGGCAAAGGCAATTTTAGAAAAGTCTATTAAACGGATTATGGAATTGAACAAAGTTAACAGGTTCAAAACAGATGCCGAAGAAGAACTGATGGAAGAAGAATTGAGATTACTCAATCGAATTGCCGATCAACAAGCTCAATTGATACGAGCTTATGAGAATCAACTACAAGGAGAAAAAGTTTTTAATTAAATTGAGAGCAAGGCTATTCGGATAACTGAATAGCCTTAAATGTTGTATGGTGCTTCAAGCATATTCATCAAGCGTCTTCCAAACCATATGCGTTTCGTAGCCTTTGCGAATTAAATACTGTGCCACTTTTTGCCTAGCTTCATTAGAAGTATCCTCATTCAATTTTTTACTTATTAAGAGGCGAATACTTGCCAAATAATCTTCTTCTAAAATTTCTTCTAATCCCTTTTTTATGCAGTAGTCAGAAATTTGACGCGCTTTAAGTTGTTGCTTTATTTTTATGCGTCCCCATTGCTTGACCCTAAATTTTCCTCTGGCAAAGGAGCGCGCAAAACGTTCTTCATTTAAGTAATTCTCCTCCACTAGCAATGCCATAATTTCCTCTAAATCATCACCATAAACAGACAATTCCAATAATTTAGAACGCACCTCCTGATGGCAGCGATCTTGATAAACACAGTAGTGCTGCAATTTGAGCAATACTTCCTGCTTAGTTAATGAACCTTGTTTTTTCAAATGTAATTTTTGCTTTTTGTATTTATTTACCAGCTTCTTATTCGTAAAGATACCATACTTGCGGTGTTCAATTAGTTAGACCTTTTTTAGAGATTTCAACTAGGCTTTTCTTAATGTTTGTGAAATGGCTAGTGAAATTATTATCAACACTACCCCCAAACTCAACCAAAGCAACAAACTTGTTTTTTGCTCAAATAGCCAAACGTACATTGTGCTACCTAAAACTCCCCCAATGATAGAACCAATTATTGGTACAGGTGCATAAGTCCAATTAGAATTGCCTTTGCCTTGAATAGGTAACAAAAAGTGCATAATGCGCGGTCCTAAGTCGCGCGCAGGATTGATAGCATATCCTGTTGTACCACCTAAGGAAAGACCAATAGCAAGAATCAATAACCCAACAATCAAAGGATTTAGCCCTTCTGTGAATTGATTTGTACCGATGAATAGCAGTGCCATAATAAGGAAAAAAGTACCAATAATTTCACTGAGTAAATTTGCCCAAAAACTAGGAACAGCGGGTGCAGTACAAAAAATAGCCAACTTAGTACTTTTATCTTCCGTTTGTCCCCAATGGGGTAAATAATGAAGCCACACAATGGTTGCACCCAACATAGCACCGATAAATTGTCCTGCAATATAAGTGGGTACATCCGACCAAGGAAAAGTACCAATGGCAGCAAAAGCAATCGTAACGGCAGGGTTGAGGTGTGCACCACTAATCTGTCCAGCAGCATAAATACCTAACATTACGCCCATCGCCCAACCAAAAGTAATGACAATCCATCCACCTTGATTGGCAAAGGATTTGTTTAAAACAACACCTGCTACTACGCCACCGCCTAAGATAATAAGCACCATAGTACCAATAATTTCACCTACAAAGGGAGACATATTTTCTTTAATTTATTTTGTGTAAAAAATAGAAGGGCAATATAGAGAAATAATAAAATGAAAAGCATATCTGATATGTTTTTATTGGGTTATTATAGTGTTTTTTAAAATTAAAGATTGATTATTAACAAGATTAATATATACTCAACCTAAGTCTCCTGAGATTGTATAGATATTCTTGATATAAAGCATATTATAGTTTAACTTTAGAGCATGTTTAAATTTTTAATTACTGAAAATCAATATTTTATGAACCTGACTTCTGGAAGGCTTAGTCATTTAGCCCGCTAAATTCCCTCGCCTTCCTATTGTCAGAACCACAAACTATTGATTTTCACTTAAAGAAAATTTTTAAACAAGCTCTAAGCAGATGATTCTTTAGCGTACAGCAAAAAAATTAAAGTTATTACACATAAAAATGTAACAGCGTAATTATGCCAGTTAGAAAAATATTAGTTCTTTTTTTTCATCCTCGATTTGAGGACAGCAGAGCAAACAAAGCACTTATAAAAGCCATTTCTACTATTGAAAATGTTACTATCAGAGATATGTATGAGCAATACCCTGATTTTAATATTGACGTAAAGCAAGAACAAAAATTGTTGCTAAAGCATGACATCATCGTTTGGCAACATCCCTTTTTTTGGTACAACTGTCCGCCTTTGATGAAACAATGGATTGATTTGGTGTTAGAGCTAGGGTGGGCTTATGGTAGAAATGGTCAAAACTTAGAAGGTAAACATATTTTTAATGTGATTACTTCTGGCGGAAGTTTAGAAGTGTATCAAAAAACAGGTAGAAATCGCTTTACTTATCGGGAATTTCTTAATTCTTTCGACCAAACTGCTTATCTGTGTCACATGCACTATCTGCCTCCTTTTCTTGTGCCTGCTGCGGGCAGACTAACAGAGGAGGAACTTAACATATATAGTGAAAACTATTGCAAGATATTAAAAGTAATTCAACAACCCGATTTTGATTTTACCCAATTGCAGGAAATTGTTTATTTTAATGATTTTAAATTATAAACTATGAATGGATCTATACTTCAGAATAGCGTTATTTTTCTTGGTGCAGCCTTAATTTGTGTGCCCATAGCAAAAAGGTTGGGCATAGGTAGCGTGATTGGCTATTTGTTTGGGGGTATCCTGATTGGTCCTTTTGTGCTAGGCTGGGTAGGTAGTGAAGGAGAGGATATTATGCACGCCGCAGAATTTGGCGTAGTGATGATGCTTTTTTTAATTGGCTTAGAACTAAACCCACAATCCTTTTGGAATATGCGCAAATCCATATTAGGAATGGGAGGGGCGCAAATGGTATTTACCTCGCTCTTGATTTTTCCTTTTTTGCGTTATTTTTGGGATTTCTCCTTTAATGCCAGTGTGGCGATTGCGCTTTCTTTTGCTATGTCCTCTACGGCTATTGTGCTACAAACCCTAAAAGAAAAAGGGCTTTCTCAAACACAAGCAGGTAGAGCGTCTTTTGCAGTGTTGCTATTGCAGGATATTGCTGTTATCCCTATACTTGCGTTGCTGCCTTTATTGGCTATTGGTACAGTAAATAATACTAAATCTGAACATGACCATCCCAACTTTATCTCTGACTTAGATGCTGGCTACGCTACCTTAGTTATTGTTGGTGTTGTTTTATTCATCTATCTGGCAGGTAGATTTTTGATTAATCCTTTTTTGCATTTTATCGCCAAAGTCAGAATGCGTGAACTGTTCACCATTTCTGCTTTGTTTATTGTTATTGGCGTTTCTTGGTTAATGGAGCAAGTAGGTATCAGCCCTGCTTTGGGGGCTTTCATGGCGGGTGTTGTCCTTGCAAATAGTGAATTTCGGCATGAATTGGAAAGCAATGTTGAACCCTTTAAAGGGGTGTTACTAGGTTTATTCTTCACGGCAGTGGGTTCAACCATAAATTTTGATATTATATTTGCTCAGCCCTTAAATATTATTTCTTTTGTTTTATCTATTATGTTTATTAAGGCGTTGGTGCTATTGGTGATTGGGCAATTTTTTCGCTTAACACCTGACCAAGATATACTTTTTGCATTGCTTTTGGCACAACTTGGAGAATTTGCTTTTGTGTTACTCGCTACCGCTAGACAACTGAATATTACAGATGCCGTTTCTTCTGATTTCCTGATGGCATCTGTAACCGTCAGTATGATTCTTTCGCCTATTTTGTTGTATCTTAATGAAAAATTTATTGCGCCTCGTTTTGGGGTGAAAGAATCACTTTCACTAGCTGCTATGGATCATATTGAAGAAGAAAATGAGGTAATTATTGCAGGTTTTGGACATTTTGGCAGCACCGTTGGGCGATTTTTGAGGGCTAATGGCGTATATGCTACTGTCTTGGATAGCGATAGTGACCGAGTGATGTTACTGCGAAAAATGGGTTTTAAGGTGTTTTATGGGGATGCTACTCGATTAGATTTGTTGGTAGCTGCTGGTGCTGAAAAAGCAAAAGTGCTTATTTGTGCTATTGACGACCCAGAGAAAAGCATGGAATTGGTGGACATTGTGCAAAAACATTTTCCTCATCTCAAAATTTTTATGCGCACCAAAAACCGCTACTATGCCTATGAAATGCTAGATAGAGGGATAGAAAACGTTTACAGAGAAACCTTAGAAACTTCTGTAAATTTGGGAGTAGATGTACTACATGAAATGGGATTAAGGAAATATACATTAACGCGAAAAGCATCAGAATTTATAAAACACGATAAAGAATCAACAAAGAAATTAGCTAAAAGTCGCCATGACCACGATGATTATATCCTGCGAGTGAAAGAGGAAATAGAATGGCAGGAAAAACTATTGTCAGAAGATATTACTTTCTTTGATTTTAAGCACGATACTGCTTGGGAAGCACCAAGCAGACAACAACCATCAGCAAAAGCAAGCTAACGACATAGCGTTTATTTTATTCATTTTCTATAAAATGAATTTTATTTCATTAATTATAATTTTAAAATATGAGTTTAGAAGCAAAAATTGCAGAAGATTTAAAAACAGCAATGAAAGCTAAAGATGAAGCTGCAAAAAGAGGTATTCGCGCAATTAAGCAAGCTATTTTACTAGCCAAAACAGATGGTAGCGGTGAAGAATTAAACGAGGAAAAGGAAATTAAAATGCTACAAAAATTAGTTAAACAGCGCCGCGAATCATTAGAAATATACGAAAAACAGGGTAGGGAAGACCTTGCTGTGGTGGAGCGTGAAGAAATTGCAGTCATCGAAAAATACTTACCTGCGGCACTTAGCGACGAAGAATTGGAAGCCTATATCAGGAAAGTGGTGCAAGAAGAAGGCGCAACTTCTGTAAAAGAAATGGGCAAAATTATGGCACGTGCCTCCAAAGAACTAGCCGGTAAAGCAGATGGAAAAGCCATTTCCGCTGCTGTGAAAAAGGTATTGAGTTAAACAAGTTGAGCGAATGAAATAATCGCAAGTGATTATTTCATTCGTCTATTTTATAATGCGAGATTTAATTATTGCCTAGAAAAACAACCATCTTAGTATGCTCTTTTTTGCAACTTATTGGTAAAAACTGTGCCAACATCTTTATTCCGCGCGCTTCCATGTCTGCGTGCGATAGAAAACGCCGACATAACCTCTTACTTTTAGGTTGCCATCTTCCAACCAAATTTTGCAAGTGTAAGCCTTACCAACTTCAGGGTCGAGAATAGTGCCACTTTGCCAAACATTACCGCTTCTCGTCATATTTCTAACAATTTCCAAACCAATAATGGGCTTATCTTTACGGTCATCGGTACATAGGGTACATGTTTTTTGAGCATCTTCTGTTTTTTCTAAGCCTACTATTTTACCATATGTTTTTCCATTTTTTTCGTAGAACTCTACTGTTGATCTAGCTTCACCCGTTCTGTCGTCAAAAGTTTTCCATTTCCCAAGAATGTTTTGTGCATTCAACATGCTAATTCCTAGTACAAACATCAATATCATCAGTGTTCGCATTATAACTTTTATTTGATAAGTTAATAAGACAACATTGCCTTACTGCTATAAAAACAGTGTTTTGTGCAAAAAAAGTTTGTGTGCGCTATAATTTTTGTCCTGTCAAGTAAGTGTTAAATTTTTGGAGCAATACTTTGTTTTATCTAAAAATGATTTTTCTTTGCATTTAATTAGACTTTGTCTAAATAAAAATTGAATAAAATAAATATAAAAAAGTATGTTCACTAATAATCTAACACAACCGCTATTACTCATAAAGAGTATATTTCTTTTGAGTTTCTTATTTACTATCAGCCATTCTGCTTTCGCCTTTACAGATAGTACCAAATCGAATGTAAACTTTACTTCTATTGGTGAAATACATACGAACGGCGACGAGCAAAAGCCAATCCTTTCTGGAAGGGTTGTAGATGCTGGCAATGAGCCAGTTATAGGAGCGACTGTTCTAATAGAAAATACGAAAATTGGTACAGCTACTGACCTCAATGGTCGGTTCTATTTTTACAATATTGGTAGTGGAACTTACCGATTAGTTATTTCTGCGATTGGGTTTAAGACAATTTACCAAGAAGTGGAAATTTTGGAAAATACGCCAAAAAGCGTAGAAATTCAATTTGAAAACCGAGTTTGGGATTTACCTGAAGTGATGGTACTAGGTATATCTGACCGTGTGTTTAGCAAAGTACCCGGTTCAGCTACTTTTTTGAATAGCAAAGAAATAAGACAAATTGCTCCTTTGAGTGGCAACGAAGTTTTCAGACGTGTTACTGGGGTACATGTAGTGGACGAGGAAGGATTGGGTATGCGAGTGAATGTAGGTATTCGCGGACTTGACCCTGATAGAAGTAGAAATGTACTAGTTTTAGAAGATGGTATCCCAGTGGCACTTGCGCCTTATGGCGAGCCAGAAATGTACTACACACCTGCAATAGATAGAATGTCAGGAGTGGAAATTTTGAAGGGTTCGGGGCAAATCCTTTTCGGTCCGCAAACTATTGGTGGGGTCATTAACTACATTAGTTTGAATCCTCCTTCGGAATCAGAAGGCTTAATCCGCATTCATGCTGGAGAGGGTGGCTACTTCAATACCCTGTTAAGTTATGGCAACACGCAAGGCAACGTGGGGTATCAGTTTAACTTATTAAAAAAGCGTGCTGATAAAGTAGGTTTGACAGGTTTTGATATCAATGATTTCAATAGCAAAATCGTCCTTAACCTTAGCCCAAAATCAAGCTTGTCTTTAAAAATGGGGATTTATGACGAGGTCTCGAATTCGACTTATATTGGATTAACGCAAACTATGTTCGATAGAGGCGGACAAGATTTTGTACACATGGCGCCCGATGATGAATTGCGCGTGCGACGATACTCTGCAAGTATTGTACATGATTATCGCTTTTCTAAAAATCTTCGGCTGAAAACTACTGCTTTTGGTTTCACCACCACGCGAAATTGGAGAAGACAAGATTTTGCTTTGAACGGCGACCAAAATAGAAAGCCTGCCAACTGGACTGGTGTAACTTGGGGGGACGAATCTGTACCAAACGGAGCAGTTTATATGCGTAATTCTACTGGAAACCGCAATCGTCAATTTGAAGTAGCAGGTATTGAACCATGTTTAGAAGCCAACCATCAGTTGTTTGGCTTGGAAAATCAGCTAAAAATAGGCACTAGATACTTATATGAAAGAGCCTTTGAGCAGCGTGTAAATGGTACAAAACTCAATGCCTCATCAGGAAATTTGGTGGAAGATGAGATTAGAACTGGTAATGCGCTAAGTGCTTACCTTCAAAATCAAACCAATGTTACCAATCAGCTCTCTTTTAGTTTAGGTGTTAGAATGGAAAATTTTGACTACGAACGAGATATAAGAAGAGGAAACTTCAATGTTGGTGGCGTTACACAGTTGAGGGATACCGTTTTACTTAGAAATAGTAGCTTAAACCAACTTATTCCCGGTGCTGGATTTAATTGGAAAATAAAAGAACAAATCAATTTATTTGGTGGTGTGCACATGGGCTTTGCGCCACCGCGCACAAAAGATGCTATTTCCGATACTGGCATTGTGTATGAATTGGATGCGGAGCAAAGCATTAACTACGAATTAGGATTGAGATCGCAGATAAAAGATGTACTTTTTGTTGAATTGACGGGTTTTTATATGGATTTCAGTAACCAGATTATTCCTGTTTCAGAATCTAGCGGTGGCACAGGTGCTGGCTTAATCAATGGCGGTAGCACTATTCATCAAGGCATTGAATTTACGGCTAATTTGCAAATTGGACGCTTGCTTTCCCTTACTTCTACGGCGATTAATTTGGATGCTAACATCACTTTAATTGATGCTCACTTTACTGGCGACCGCCAACAAGGAGGTGAAAAACTTGCAGGGAATAGAACACCTTACGCACCTAATTACATCATCAACAGTGCTTTAACTATTGAAACTTTAGCGGGTTTCGATTTTAGGCTAGGGGCTAACTTCATAGGCAATCAATTTACAGATGAACTCAATACCGTAGTGCCTTCTGCTAGTGGTAGAATTGGGCAGATTCCTGCCTATTTCACAATGGATGGTACAGTAGCCTACAATGTGAAAAAGTGGAATACTACATTTAGCCTTGCTGTAAAAAATATCACGGATGAGCGTTACTTAGTTTCTCGCAGACCGCAAGGTATTCGAGTGGGTTTACCAAGATTTATAAGTGCAGGAGTAGCATATAAATTTTAGTTACTACCTTCCATCAGAGGTGCGCCAAATGAGCAATTTGAGAATTTGGCGCACCTTTATGCTATCCCTTAAACTATATCCTCTCGCCTCAACGTTTATGTGCTTTGTAATTTCTTTTTGATGGATGAGAATTTCTCAATAACTTGCCATTCATTTAGGATTGCAACGGAAGAAATCGAATTAATATAGATAATTCAAAAAAGGATAATTAACTATGAAGTACATAAAATGCTATTTATCAACACTATTACTTTTTACAATCTCCCTAGCATTGGCTCAAAGAGATTTGGGAAGAGAATCTGTTGAAGTCATCAGAAGTTTTGAGGCAACGCTACTGGAGAGTGAAAAAATTGATATTGCGCCTCAACTTCCCCCAATAGACACCACTTCAAAACGTCAGCAATACAATGTTCCCATTCAAACCATGAGCGTAAATTATCCGCCACCAAGAATCAGACCATTAGCTTTTGAATCAGACCGCTTGCCTGACTCTTACAATGGCTATATTAAAGGGGCAGGAGGTTTTCCCAATTCCTTTTATGGCAAAGGGACTTATCATGTTTTTGCTCAAGAAAAATTGGATATTGGCATTGATTTGAACCACCACACTGCCAATAATTCAGCACGAGTTGAAAACCAGCGGTTTTCTAAGACGAGCATTATGGCACAAGGAACGAACTATTCGGAAAGTGGACTTGCTTTGAGAGGAAAAGTGGGCTACACTTCGGATAACGTATATTTCTATGGCTACAATGCAGAACGAGAAAATTTAGTTGGTGGCGACACGCTTTCTATCCCAAAAGAAGAAGTGCAGCAAACCTTTTCGATTTTTGATTTAGGCGTTCAAGTGTTCAATGGTGTACGTACAGCGGGAGATGTAAATTATAGTGCTGGCTTCGATTTGTATGCTATGGGGGACATTACGCCATCGGCAGAAACAGGTTTTGATTTAAAATTGGCTGGTGAAAAATGGTTTGCCAATAAACATGCTTTGCGCGTACTACTTAGAACGGACTTCACGCGCTATTCTACTACGTCTGATAGTGTGCAACGACTCAACAACTTCTTTTTACAACCTAATTTCACCTTCACTTCGTCTGCTTTTAAATTCAAAGTCGGCGTGAATATTGCTACAAACAACGATAAATTTTCTTTTTTCCCCGATTTAGAATTGAGTGCTAATGCGATTGAAAACTTGCTTACGATTTTTGCTGGTGCGCATGGTGATTTGAATAAAAATAATTTCAGAAGCCTAGCTGCTTACAACCCATACATTCTTTCAAGGGTTGATATTCGTAACACACGCTATAATAACTACTACATAGGCGCAAAAGGAAATATACAAGGCATTGCTTATCAAGGGGAATTTGGGTATAAAACCACTACTGATTTAGCCTTATTTTTGAGTGCAACAAATGAACCAAATCAACTTGACCGATTTAATCGTTTTCAAGTGCTTTATGATGATGTGAACATTGTTTTTATCAAAGGAACAGTCCAATTTGATATTGAAGATTTCAAAATCACGGGTATTTTAAACCAAAACTTTTATGAGCTTAAAAGTGATATTAACGAAAAAGCATGGCATTTGCCTGCTTTGGATTTAAACTTGGGCATACAATACACCACTTTAGAAGATAAGCTACAATTGAAAGGGGAAATGTACGTCCAAAACGGTGTTCCTTATCGCAATGATGAAGGCGAAGCAGCCACGTTAAACGCACTTTTTGACGTGAGTGTCGGCGCAGAATACTTCTTTACTGAAAAAATTGGAGCATTCATCAATATATTTAATCTAGCGAACAACAAACGGGAACGCTGGCATCGCTATCCAACTTTTGGTATTAATGCTTTGGCTGGACTTTCTGTTCGCTTTTAGGGGTAAGCAAACAAAATTAATAGAGTAGGGCAAGGCTACTTGCCAATATAAAATGTATGAAAACTACACTGACGCCGCTACTTTTGTTTTTCTTAATGTATGCAGGTCATGCGCAAAATGGTGCGCCTAATTTAGCAGGTGCAAGAGGCGCAGGTATGGGAGGGACTGGCTTAAATTTCCATGATGTGAACGCTGCACTTTTGAATCAAGCAGGCTTGGCAAAAGTAAAATCCACAAGTGCTACTGTATTTGCAGAACGGCGATTTCTGAATAGTCCTATTCAATCTCTAGCTGGTGTGGTAGCTTATCCAACAGATTTTGGCACTTTTGGATTAACCTTACAAAGTTTTGGTATCGCTGAGTTTAACGAACAAAAAGTTGGATTAGCCTATTCCAGAAACCTGTTTGATAATTTTAGACTAGGCATTCAATTTGATTTTTTTAATACACAAATTCAAGACTACGGCTCAAAAGGAACTTTTACTTTTGAAATTGGGCTTCAAATGGATTTATTGCCCGATTTGCAATTAGGGCTTCATGCTTACAGTCCTATGCAAATAGAACTAATTGAAGGAGAGACCATTCCAACAATTTATAGCGCAGGCATTGCTTATCTAGCCTCTGAAAAAGTAACTGTTAATGCTGAATTGGTAAAGGATATTGACTATCCTGTTCGCTTTAGGTCTGGTGTGGAATATCAAATGCTGGACCAATTTTACTTTCGAGTTGGTATGGCAACTGCTCCTACGCTAGTTACTTTGGGTATAGGCGTCGTTCTTGAAAATGGGTTAACTGTTGATGTTGCTTCTTCCTATCATCAATTTTTAGGGATTTCGCCTAGTATTGGGATGACCTACAATTTTAATCATTCCAAGTAAGAAGAATAAGTTGCAGCTTCGTTCCAGATACTCAAGCGCATTTTATAACGGTCTTCGTCATAAATCCATCGAAAGGGATTAAATTTTGACTTCACTTGCTCTTTTAAATTTTCTGGTAGCGTAGGGAAGAACGTAATGCCTGTAAGGGTTTCTACGGAGTCAATCGTTACCATATAGTCGCTTAGAGGCAGCGTACTTTTTTCATTTGGAATGATAAAAGCAACTCCTTTTTGTTCAGGCAATTTTAAATCGAGTAGTACCTTATAAAAATGACTAGGTACTGGAATATGTTTATTTCTACCAATTCTATCAATCTCAGGTTTAGTCAAAATAGCTCCAGTAACGATATACATATGACGATTTGCCTTGACCCAGTCACGCACCTGCTCTTCTAATTCTTTCCAGATTCCTCTATTGAAAGCAGGGAGTTGAGGACTAACATTACTCATCAAGAAACTTTGACGCATTCCAGTTTCTGAAAAAGCCATATCTGCTGCTGGAACTAGATGACCTCTATCATAGCCACTTTTAGTGTAATCACTCGGCTTTGCAGAGCCTGTTTTTATGTTTTTATCCTCTGAGAAACTACTGTGTCGAGTAGCTACCTTTTGGTCTAATAAATCGTAAGATAATTCATAAGCCATCCATTCGGATTGCTTGTGAGCATCGGAAAAAGAAAAGGAAAAATGATCGTAATTCAACACTAAATCAGTAGTAGAAGTAGGCAGATAGTCTTCCAGCACTTCAACAAAATCTAACTCTTCTTTTTCTTCTTTTGGCAAATTTTCTACATCAACATTCTTCGTTTTGTCTTCGGTTTTTTCTTCTTTTTGCTCAATTTTATCAATAAAATCTATGATAACATTATCGTCATTCCCTTTAAAGTAAAAGGTATAAATGCCTATTGCTACCGAAATGACAACTGTAGGGATACCTAAATTAGTTAAAAATTGTTGTAATTTTTTTTGTCCACCTTGTGTTATTTCTTGATTCGTTGTTTCGTTAGGCATAAGCTCAATTTTTTAAATTAAGAATTGCTGGCGATTGGGATGGAATTACAAAAGTCGTATTTTTTTTCTTTATAATCCATTTTACAACAGTAAGTTATCTTTCCATTAGTGATAACTAAGTAATCTGCCTTTAATTGAAAATTATACCAAGCAGCTTGTTCAAAAGTGGCTGTGCTTAAATTGATATTGGGTGCTTTGCATTCTATTAATATAAATGGCTGAAAATCAAAATTATAAACTAAAATATCGAAACGCTTAATTCGCTCGTTAATGAGTAAGGCTTTCTCCACAGCTATTTTATGGATAGAAAACCCTCTATCTTTCATTAAGTATTGAATAAAAAGCTGACGCACCAACTCCTCTGAAGTTAATACTAACTCCTTTTTCCGGACAACATCAAAAATATAGTATTTTCCACTTTTTTCATAGACTTGTAGCTGGTCTTTATATTGTAAATAATCTACTGTTAGCATTTTGATTTTTTATGTCAATACAAATATTGCGCACATAACTTAATAACTTAATCGTCTTTGCTCAACGGTAGGCTAGATTAACATTAACCTTTTACTGTGGCTTCATGCTTTCAAAAGCCTGCCGATAGCGAGCCGCATTTTGATTATCACCCATTTTTTCATAAATCTGTGCTGCTAGTTGATACCCCTCTCTGAATTGTTTGTTAACATCAATAGCTTTCAAGGCATAGCTAATCGCTCCAGCAAGATTGTTGTTGTTTTCATCAATAATAGCTAAGTAATAGTAAGCCAGAGAGTTACGAGGTTCAAAGACTAATGACTTAGTGAAAATATCCTGTGCTATGGCAATTTGATTATTGCGCAAGTAATATAATCCCAGTAAATTAGTTGCCTGTAAATTTTCTGGCTCAATAGCAAGGGCACGCTCGGCAGCATCTTTGGCTTTAGCGATTTGATTGGTTTGTAAATATCCTCTGGCTAATTCCGTCCAAGCGACTTCATTGCTAGGTGCTTGAGCAACTTCTTGCTCTAATAAAACAATAGCATTTTCCCAGTCTTGCTTCTTTGCAGCTTCTATACCTCTGAATGCCAAATCGTTATCATTTTTAAGAATAGCTAACAAAGGCACACCATTTGCTTTTATGGTATGAATTGTTTTGTCTTCAGGAGGCCAAGTGCCTTGTTGCAGATGCGTACCCGAAACAAAGCGCGAAGCAAAAAGGGCATAGTCCCATTTAAGGTCGTAACGCTGTCGAAAGCGAGCATACCCTGTTTTGACTTTACCTTTGTATTTTTTCTTAGCGTACTTATCCAAAGCATCAGAGAAATTGGAGATGACAGTGATGGTATCCGTCATATTTTCACTGATAATGCCTTGCTGCTCCATCCAATCCAATCCTTGCTTAACAGAAACACCCCAGTAATCCGTTTCAAATTCGCCGTAAGCTCCCCGAATACCTCCCGCAATAGGATTAAAATAGACATAAGGATAGCTTGGATTTCTGACAATAAAACTTAAAGGCTCAATCAGCATAGCCCCCATTGCAATAATTAGGGCAATAAGAATGGCTTTTTTAGCCTCAAACTGTGCAATAGCCGTATCCCAAGCCAAAGCAGTAAAGGCAACTAAAGGAGGATAAGTGAAAAGCAAATGTCGCCAACCATCGTATAGTGTAGAACCTTGCGCAATCACAAATAGCACGGGAAAGAAAAACGCAAATAAGAGCATAAATAGGAAAAAAGGCGTATATCGCTGGAGGAGTTTTTTACCAAAAATAATAGCAATAAGTACACCTGCAAAAATATAAAGTGGTAAAGTATTAAGTAACCAAGTAGGCAGATAGGAGGGTGGCGCTTCATTACCAAATATCATTTCGCCCTGAAATAAAATCCTAATACCAACTGAGAACTGCGTAAATCCTTTAAGTGCTTCGGGAACGTGTTTAAAAGGATCAATTAAACCATAAGGCCACGCCAAAAGCCCTAAGCCCAGTCCTGCAACCACTGGAATTAAACTAATACCAATCGTTTGCAAAGTAAGGCGACTTTTTTTCCAAAGTGCAGGTATTCCTTGTTGTAGGAGATAGGCTATGCCTACAAAAAGACCTAAATAAGCAACTAGCAAAATACCACCTGCGCGCACGCCAAAGGCAACTGCAATGCCTAAACTCAAGCCTAGTATAGTCTTCCAAGTAGGTTTAGGTAGTTGTCGAATGAAGATGAGCATAAAATACAGCGCCATTACATAGCCGGTGGCAAATGGAATATCTTTGGGATTCATTAGGGAGTGCCCTAAGAAACGAGGCGTGAGAAATATGAATATTAGGGCAATCACTCCTGCACGCCAGCCACCAATATATTGCGCCATCAAGCCTGTAAAAAGCATGGCAGTAAAACCAAACAACGCATTCCAAATATGGCGGACGTTGTGGTAGGCTTCGTCCTGAGCATCATAGCCCAAAGTGGCGTTAGTAGTAGCAGTAGCGATTTCAAATAAGCCACCATAAATTTTGATGATGCCTCTAGGCACTTCAAATGTGGAAGTGTCTTTACCCATTGATTGATAGAAACTTAGCACTTTATCGGCATAAATATTTTGGAAATAGTCATCGCCATTGATGCCACTGCCTAAGGAAAGAAAAATGGTAGTTACAAGCGCTACTGCACTCAAGCCTATGAATACGTTGCGCCATAAATTATTTGGTGGGTCTTGTACTGTTCTGAAAATTAGTTTGGACGCATACGGCTTTGTTTCCTTTGTGAGCTTGGCTTTTTGCTGCTTAACCTCCAGCGGCTTGTTACTGATTTTTGCCTGTTTTTGCTTGTTTTTATTTCCTTTTGGTGTTTGTTTTGCCATGTTATCGTCCTTTTTTTGGATGACTTACGCTAAAATTGGATAAGCCGGGTAACTTAATACCTATTCTTCGAAAAAATTTAGTCGTTTGGTAATCTAATATCAATATTTGCTTCATCAGAAGTGTAGCTCGTTCTCCTTTTGACCATTCTACAAGACCTGTTGACGCTTTATCCTTAGTAAGAAAACGCTCTTTTAAGGCTTTTAGCCATCGAATAGGTAGCAAAAAGGCAAAAAAATAGCCAATTTGCTTCACTTCTTGATTTGCTTGTGTGAGCGATTGCTTTAGCGAAGCATTGTTATATCGGCGATAATGCCCAAGAAAATCGTCGTGTGTAGTGTAAAGGCTTTGAAAAGCAGGGACAGTAACGAAAAATTTAGTGGCTTCTGTAATGTAAGGCTTAGCATAGAGCATTTTTAGGAAAGCCACGTCATCTTCAATATGCTCAATCACGTCGAGTAACAAGACTACATCAGCTTTAGGATAGGGAAAACTTGTTTCCATGTTTTCTAGCGAATCGTAAATTTGGATAGGCGTTCCCTCAAATTTTTCCTTGTAATAAATTAAATCTTCTTCTTGAAATTCAATATCTATACCATAAAGGAGCGCATTAGGCAGTCGTTGAGCTAAGTTTTCTACGAAAAAAGTATCTCCACATCCCACATCTAAAATGATTATTTTTTGCTGTGGTGAAAAATGTTGCGTGATAATGTCCAACATTACTTCAAAGCGTGCTAACTCCCAAGGATGACGTTTAATTTCCTGCCTTGCTCTTGCTTCTCTCAAATCCATAGTAACACAATTTGATTTTATTGATGTTGGATATTTATTTTTTTAAATATGCTGGACGATAAGCGATTAGTAATTTACTTAGCAACCGCTTGCAAACTTTTACCTTTTCGCATGGCTAACCAAGCAAACGCTAAGGTAGTAAAGAAAGAAAAGATTGCAAACACTAGCGCTGGTTTAGTCATTTCATTGTTTCGGAGCAGCGTACCTGTAACGAGCAAGGCAAGTGCTGTATTTTGTAACCCAACTTCAATGCCAATGGTAGTAGCATTGCGATTGTCAATTTTTGTCACTTTGGCAAAATAATAACTTAAAATCATTGAACCTAAGTGAGTGGCCAGTGCAAAGGGAAGGATATTGAAAATATCGCTTGCTGAAATGCCACTACCACCTTGACTTTCGCCTGCAAAAAATTTGATGCTAAATACCAACGCTAAAAGCAAAATGTTGATGTACTTTAGTGGCTGCTTAATGTGCTCAGAAAGGATAGGAAATAGTTTGTTGAAGCCTAAACCAAATAAAGCAGGGAATAAAGTTAATAAGAAAATTTGTGTAATCGTCTGTAAAACAGGAAGTTGTATTTGTTGTTCTGTTCCCATAAAACAGCTTAATCCTAGTCTAGTGAGCGTTGGAATAGTGAATAAAATGAGGACACTATTAATAATGGTCAACGAAATCGAAAGTGCAACTTCTGCACTTACTAGATAGCTGATGAAATTAGAAGTTGTGCCGCCAGGGCAGAGTGATAGGATGAATAGCCCTACTTTTAATGCTGGAGAAATGGGGGCAAGCCAAGCCACTAAAAAAACAAAAAGCGGCAAAAAAATCATTTGTAAACTTAGCCCTGTTATTAGTGCTTTAGGATGGAAGAAAACGTTGTTGAAATCTTTGGGTTGTAGAGAAGCACCAATGCCGAACATGATTAATGCTAACATAACACTAATTAAGATGTCAATGAAGTTCATTCTCGTGGTTTAGGTTTTAATTTGTGGTAAAGTTACAACCCTTTTATCGGAAATAATGATGAAAAAAGGATACAAAAATTTAATGACAAAATAAATAGTATGGAGATTATTCACAAGTATTTTACGGAATTGAGCGAAGAACAAGAACAACAATTCAAACAGTTAGCCTCGCTTTACGAAACATGGAATAGTAGAATTAATCTTATTTCGAGAAAAGATATTGAAAATCTTTATGAACGACATGTGCTGCATTCTTTGGTCTTATCAGCGGTTATGCCCGAATTGAAGTCGGGTACTGAGATTTTAGACTTAGGTACAGGTGGTGGATTTCCTGGCATTCCTTTAGCTATTTTATTTCCGGAAGTGCAGTTTTATTTGATTGACGGCACAGGTAAAAAGATAATGGTTGTTAACGAAGTTGCCTCAGAACTTGGCTTAAAGAACGTGCAAGCACAACACATTAGAGCGGAAGAATGGAAGGGTGCTAAAGTAGATTTTGTGATAAGTAGAGCCGTAGCGCCACTCGATCAACTGCTGAATTGGTCGCGCCCGCTACTGAAGAAAAAAGAGCAAAACGCTTATCCTAACGGACTTTTTGCATGGAAAGGTGGTGCTATAAAGGAAGAACTTAAAAGTATCGGCAAAGGCGAATACAAAGAATTGATGCCGATTTCCGATTTTTTTGAGGAGGACTATTTTCTAGAAAAGTTCTTAGTATATGTGCAAGGTTGAGTAGGGAGTATTGAAATTGTTAATGATAAGATAATAATGTTCCCTTTCAAACTATTGCTGCTGATAGTAAGTTTTTTAACAGCGTTCTTATTCAGTAAAAATTATAAATCAATGCAAAGGATTCTTATTTTCCTTTTTTTATTAGCTTATTACGTCCTACCTACGCAGGCTCAGTCCAGAATTGGTAGCACTAAAATTGATGGTCAAATTGTCCGCTTTATGATAGATGAAAACGGAGATACCCTTTTTATTTCAACTTTGGACGAAATGTCCATCTCTTCGCCTCGAAAATTCGATAGCGATGAAGAATACAAAAGATATATGCTTTATCGAAGATATGCTTTGAAAGTTTTTCCTTATGCTAAAGAAGCTATTCGCATTCATCGAGAGGTAGAAGAAGAAACTAAACAAATGAAAAAGAGGAAGTTGAAAAAATATATGAAGGAAAAAACAGATGAACTCAAAATAGAATTTGAAGACCCCTTGCGCCAACTCACTAGAACGCAAGGTAAAATCTTAGTGAAAATGATTGAGCGCGAACTAGATATTCCGATGTACGACCTGATTAGAGACCTTCGTGGACCAATGACAGCCACCTATTGGAATACTTTTTCTAAATTCTATGGACATCGCTTGAAAGATGGTTACATCGTGGGCGAAGACCCTATTTTGGATGCCGTGTTGAATGATTTGAATATTAGCTACCGATAGGGGCAGAGGTTTCTTCTTCTTCAGGAATTAAAGGTTGGTCGTTTTTTTGTTCGATAAATTTCTCTTTTTTAATAATTGGCTTTTTTAAGTCTCGGTGTACGGCAATGCTCACATTAAGCTCAAAACCAATTAGTAAAGCAAGTACATTAAATTGAATCCAGATCATTAGCACTATTAGTGTGCCTAATGAACCATAGAAAACATTGTAAGCTCCGAAATTATCTACATAAAAAGAAAATCCCACAGAAATTAGGATACTAAAAAAAGTAGCTACCGTAGTACCTGGAGAAGAAAATGGGAATGGACGATGCATGAAAGAACCGTACCTAAAAATAAAGGCAATGCCAGTGTAGAAAATAAAAATAATTGCTGCCCATCGAATTATTACAAGACCTGTATAGGCTTGTACACTTAAATCAAAACGAGTAATAAGCCAATTTAAAATAAAATTACCTACAACAATAAACACAACGGAAACAACCAATAGTAAAAATAGAATAAACACTAAACCAATGGCAATAACCTGTTTTTCTAAGTAACTGCGTTGTCTAAAAATGGCTTCATAAGTTTTCTCAAAACTTTTCATTAGAGTAACCATGCCGCTAGAGCTAAAATAAATCGCCAATAAAAATCCAAATGATCGTAGGGCTAATCGAGGTTGTGTTAAAATGTTTTCAATGAAATCATAGAGTGTATTCCCAGCATCGCCTGGCATAAGCGTTTGAATTTCAGTGGCTAGTATGAGCTTCAGTGAGCCTTCCAATTCTGGATAGAAACCAAACAACAGTGGAAGCATTGTAAACAGTGTAATGATAGCAGGAAAAAGGGACATGAAAAAGCTAAAAGATATAGCTTGCGCCCTCATAAAAAGATCATCCCTCTGAATTTCATACCAAACAAAGACTAGGACATCCCATATTGGTGTTTTGTGAAAACCGGGAAAAGAGTGTGTCTTCATCCAGTTCATCACAAATTTTAGTATGGGTTGCTGTGCTATTTTTTCTTTAAAGTTACTGTAAAACGACAAATTCAAAACCTAGTTTGATTCTCTACAAAAGTAGTAAAAAAAGGGGAATGAAGCCAGCATTTTAATAATAAAATTGATTATTGTACTCATCTTTACCAGTTAAGTAAGCTAATTTTACTTAACTGGTAAAGGTTTATTTTACCATTGCATCCAAGCGATACATTTGGTATTTTTCAATTAAACCAATTAAAAGTTGGTCGTAACTCGGTTGATTAGAATAGCCTAAATCCTTTAATCCTCTAGCCCATTTTTTGTAGTCCATTCCAAACTTCAATAAAGGTTGAAAAGGGCTAGTCGCTTCAGTGAGGTAAAGGCTGTGTGCACGCCAATTTTCCCAAGCACTTCCATAATCCATTTCGCCCATAGGTGCACCAAAGTGATTGTTAAATACTCGAACTGCAGCCACTTCGCCAGCTTGACTTTCTAGGATACCTTGTGCCATTTTAATGCTGGCAGGAATACCAAATTTGCTGCTTTCTGTGATGGCAATTTTTCCAAATCGTTTGATGTAATCTTCCACCTTGTCTTGAGCAAGGTTAGTGTGTAGTAACACTTCTGGTTTTGATTCCACCAATTTTACAGGTTGCAAAAGACTCATCTGCTCCACTGTTCTTGTAGATGTTCCCTCTGTAATGCTTGTTGCTGTACTTAAAGGTGCATTCATTTTGAGCTGAAAATGTAAGTCTTTTTTAAGCACAATAAAGATAATCAACCCAATTACAGTTAATTGAATCCAAGGAGTGCGTCCATGAGCAAATGTTCCAAAAGTTACACTATGAAACAAATTGTTTAATGTAGTAAATATTCTCTTTACATGGTGCATCATTCTTCTAAATAATAAACGCAGAGTTACTTGGTCTAAAATAGTATATTGTACGTCTTTTTGAAGATTTTTGTTATTAGCTTGATAGTACATTCTGTTGGTGTTCATGTCATTTTATTTTATGATGATTAAAAACAAAAGTTTGTAAAAAATTTGTATTTGATGAATAAATGTTATTAATTTGTTTCACGGTACAAATATAAAACAAAAAGTTTTTAAAAAGCAATACTTTAAACAAAAAAGTTTTAAAAATATGTCGAAGCATCAAGAAAGCCTTGTTAATCAAAGATTTAAAGAAGTTTATCAGGAGTTAGAGCGCCGAAGTCTCATCAAAGGCAAGTCAGATTTAGCCAACGAACTAGGAACTTACAACCATATCATCAATAGTATTCTAAAAGGGCAGCGCAACGTTACCATAGAACAATTAAACCTTTTGTTTTTAAAGTACAAAGTGAATGCCAACTTTATCTTTGGGCTGAATGATGCGATGTTTATAGAGCAGGGGTTAAATGTGGTACACAAAAGCCAACTTCATTATGAGCCTAATGCTAATATCGTGTTGATTCCGCATAAAGCATTGGCAGGGCATGCCATTGATACCAATAGCATTACGGAACAAACTGACTTGCCTCGTTTCTCTGTCCCTAATTTGAAAGGCGAATTGATTGGCGTCGAAATTAGTGGGGATAGTATGTACCCTACTTTGGTGAATGGCGACATTGTGGTTTGCGAACCTATCGAACGGGGAGAAGTCTTGCGTGAAAACCATATTTATGTCGTTGTTACTGATGTAGTTGTGGCAAAACGCATTCAGCAAATTAAAGAGGATGGTCAAGTCAAATCACTTCGGCTAATTTCTGATAATAATTCGGTTTATAAACCTTACGACTTAAACTTAGAGGATATTTCTCAACTGCTAAGGGTAAAGTGCCGACTTACAGCGCATGGAATCGGGTAGTTTCTTAACATTTCTTTAACTATCCTTAACATCTGACTTTTGGCGATGCCCTTTAAATGGAATTTTTTTCAAAAAAAGTTAAATTTTTTTTGGAATATAAGAGTTGTGTACTTATATTTGTACTGTATTAGAACATACCCATTGCTTAAAATTCTCTTATCCAACATTCCCATAAACATATTCTAGTTCAGTTACTATTTCAATAGTGTACGTCTGTATTTAGTAGCACTAAGCTTGTATCATTGGCAGGGATTATATTTACTATAGGGTTATTTAAATTAAATTGTTTATGCTAGTTCTTTACGTTGTAATGGGAGCTTTTCTAGTGGGATGGGGAGTAGTTGCACTTTCCAATCAACCCAACACCGAAAGTTGGAGGTAGTTTAGTGTGTGTATTAAGTTTGTTACACTTACTTTTGTTGCTTCTAAATGAGAAAACTTTTCTTGGAGGCTGTCAAAAACGGCAGTCTCCGTAGAAAAGAAAAAACTTTCCTACCTTTTTTTTCGTAATGTTCATTACAAGACAAAATATAGTATTAGAATCACGCTATATTTGTAAATACTTTACAAAACCAGCTAAACCTTTTGGAAAAAGATAAGACTTTTATTGTTGTTATTATTCCTGCATTTAATGAGGAAAAATCAATCGGCAATGTTTTAAAAGACATTCCTAAAGATTGGGTTCGAGAAATTATTGTCTGTAATAACAACAGCACCGACCAAACAGCAGCAGTGGCGACTCAATTCGGGGCGACCGTAGTACATCAAACCAATAAAGGCTACGGTAATGCGTGTTTAAAGGGCATAGAATATATCTTACAAAAGCCTGAGCGAGAACAACCTGAAATTGTTGTCTTTATAGATGCAGATTATTCCGACCACCCCGAAGAACTGCCTACCTTGGTGTTGCCCATTTTAGAACAGGATATGGATTTGGTGATTGGCTCAAGAGCTTTAGGAAATATGCAATCCGGGGCAATGCAACCTCAACAAATTTTTGGTAACTGGCTGGCAACTAATCTTATCAAGTTATTCTATAATTATAGTTTTACTGATTTGGGTCCTTTTCGCGCGATTAAGTACAACAAATTGCTTAAACTTGACATGCAGGATAAAAATTTTGGTTGGACAGTTGAGATGCAGGTTAAGGCTGCAAAAATGAAATTCAAAACTACAGAAGTTCCTGTTACTTACCGACGAAGAATTGGTGTTTCTAAGGTTTCTGGAACAGTGAGGGGATCGTTCATGGCAGGGTACAAAATCCTTTGGACTATTTTTAAATTACTTTAAATTATTATATGGTTGCGCTAGCATACTTTATTCTAAGTGTTTATATTATCACTTTGACATATATTACTTTCTATTGCTTATTGGAATTTCATTTACTGTATCACTACAAAAAACATCAATTCAAAAACAAGCAACAAGTCAACACATTAATGGATGCAGAAACAACAGATTTTCCCTTCGTCACCATTCAACTGCCTATTTACAATGAAATATATGTTGTAGAACGATTGATTGATTGCGTTGCTAATTTCGATTACCCCAAAAATCGTTTTGAGATACATATTCTGGATGACTCTAATGATGAAACAGTTGAACTGGTTCAAAAAAAGGTAAAGGAATATCAAGCTAAAGGTTTCTCGATAGCACAAATCACCCGAGTGCAACGAACAGGTTACAAGGCAGGCGCGTTACGCGATGGTACGCCTCAAGCAAAAGGGGAGTTTATCGCCATTTTTGATGCTGATTTTTTGCCCAAGAAAGATTTTCTAAAAAAGACTATTCCCCATTTTAAGGATGATAGAGTAGGCGTAGTGCAAACCCGTTGGGGACATATTAATGAGGATTATTCCTTGCTCACTCGCTTGCAAGCACTTCAACTTAATGTCCATTTCACGGTAGAACAACGAGGGCGAGAAGCAGGTAATTATTTGCTTCAATTTAACGGGACAGCAGGTGTGTGGCGAAAGGCAGCTATCGAAAGTGCTGGTGGTTGGGAGGCGGATACCTTAACGGAAGACCTCGATTTGAGTATCAGAGCGCAGCTCAAGGGATGGCGTATTGTCTATTTGGAAAATATTGATTCGCCTGCCGAATTGCCTGCCGACATGAATGGCTTGAAGTCGCAGCAATTCCGCTGGATGAAAGGCGGCGCCGAAACAGCTAAAAAGATGCTGCCCACTGTTTGGCATTCCAATTTAAATTTAGGGCAAAAAATTCATGCCACTGGTCATTTGCTTGCTAGCACCATTTTTTTGTTTGTATTCATTGCTGGCGTGTTTAGCGTGCCGCTTATTTTTCTTATCAAGTTCATTCCTATTGACACCACTTGGTTTGCCTATTTCTTGACAGGACTTTTTTCTATTATTATTATTCATTATGTTAGCAATGTAGAAAGTTCTATCCGCAGTGAGTCTTACGCTAAGAAACTCTTCAAGTTTATCATTCTTTTTCCCGTCTTCTTGTCGCTTTCTATGGGACTTTCCCTGCACAATAGCATTGCTGTTATTCAAGGTTATTTAGGTAAAACTTCTCCTTTTGTCAGAACGCCAAAATTCAATATTCAAAGCTTAGCCGATTCTCTTTCCAAAAAGAAATACAGAACTCATCGCCTCTCTTGGACAATACTGGTAGAAGGCATGCTGGCTATCTACTTTTTGCTAGCTGTTATTATGGGGCTACAAGTCCACAACACCGATTTTATTCTTTTTCATGCTATGTTATTTATCGGCTATGGCACTATTTTTCTTTATAGTTTAAGGCATTTGAGTGTGAAATGATTGGGCATTAATTTATTGATTTTTACAACATAAGAATTTGATTATTAATATAATAGAGTTCTTACGAAAGTAATTTTTTCTCCTCAACTCAACCTAAGTGCTTTTTAATTTCCCTCTGAATAGGAAAAGAAGAAAGGCTAAATAGGAATGCTAATGATTACAGGTGAAGCGAATTTTACGAATAAAAATCTGCGGTTATCAGCTAAATCTGTACTATCTGTGTTCTAACTTATTTACTACACTTTTTGCCAAAGTAACTTTCTTATCCTCATCCTCAACCTAAGTCTCTTTTATTTTTACCCTAAATGAAAAAAGAAGAAAGGCTAAAGGACTCTCGAAGGAAGTCTATTGTGATTAATTAATAAATCAAACTAAATAGGCACAAGTATATAATGAGTTTAAGAGCATGTTTAAATTTTTAATTACTGAAAACCAATATTTTATGAACCTGACTTCATTAAGGCTTAGTCATTTAGCCCGCTAAATTCCCTCGCCTTCCCATTGTCAGAACCACAAACTATTGACTTTCAAATAAAGAAAATTTTTAAACAAGCTCTAACTTTACCATTCATTTTTTTTATTCCGTTTGTGTATCCAATCCGCTATACACTAATGTTTTTGCTGTCCAATTTAATATTTTCCTTTCCTACATTCTGTTTTGTGTAGATTCAAGCAACAATATCATCAATAATAGCTTCTGCAGCTAATCTACCTGACTTCATAGCAGCATTAAGGGATCCATTCAAAAGATAATCGCCACATTGATACAAGTTTTCGTCGAGTTTTATTGCTGATTTGCCTAAATCATTCTTTAGCGTCGGTAAATCAGGGAGTGCTTGTTGAATATAATAAGTCTTAATGTGTTGCCAATCAGCTACTTGCTCCCCTAATTTTCGTTTTAGTTCTGCTTTTACAGCATTTACTAATTGTGCTTCGGGGCGATTCGGCAAGCCAATAATAGAAACGGAAATCAAATGTTTTCCTGCTGGCGCAAACTGCTCCGAAAGTGTAGAAAGACTGCACAAATTATTGACCAAAGCATCTTTATCGGGGTTTAAATACAAAATGGGCAGTTTGAAAGGGGCGATTTGACTAGAAAAATAAAGATTAGTCGTTGCGTGAAATTTCCTTTCTGGAGCTGTATTTTCTACTGCTAAAGCATTAGTAGCTAGTAGTATTTTCTTTGCAGTAAATATTTTACCTTTCTCGGTGGTCACTTTTCCTTCGTCAATGCGCACTGCTTTTTGTCCACATTCAATTACCCCTGTTGCTAGTTGAGCAGCTAGTTGCTGAGGAATGGCTTCAATGCCTTCTGCGGGTAGGGCAGTAGCCCCTTCGGAAAATAACTTGAATACAAAATCAAACATTCGGCGCGAAGTGTTTAGGTCTTTTTCTAAGAAAATACCGCGCAAAAAAGGCTGAAAGAATTTTTCAATAATACTTGTCGAAAAGCCGTATTGTTGAAGGGCTGCTCTAGTGCTGATTTCGGGTTGCTCGAAAATGGCTTCCAACGATTTATTACTTAGTCGCTGACGCAAAGAAAGCACTTTTAATTTGTCATTGAACGTACCAACAGAGTTGAACAATGTTCCCCATGTACTGCCCAACCAGCGCATCGGATCGCCTACAAGAAATTGCTTGTTGCCATCCAAGATATGAGCACCAGGTTTGAAGTACCTCAAATCCAATGCTTTGTAATCCAACAACGCTTGCGCTTCTGGGTAAGCAGTCAATAGCACTTGAAATCCTCTATCTAGTCGAAAGCCATCTACAACATCTGTTTTTACTCGCCCGCCTACTCGGTCAGTGGCTTCTAGGAGTTGTATATTTAAACCAGCTCTTTGTAAATGTATGGCTGCTGAAAGTCCAGCAATACCACCACCTATAATTAGTACCTCTTTTTGATTCATCATTTTTATTGGATAGCAGTTTCTTGGCTAGTTAGCTTTTTAGGATGTTGGGTATTAGATTTTAGTGTCTTATCGCTAAGCCCAACGCCTAATACCCACCCAATATCTAAAGCAAAGATTTGATATCTTCCTCCAATTGTTTTAATGCAGCCAATGGATTGACCCCCACTCTAGCAATCTTACCTTCTTTATCAATCAAGAATGTTTTAGGAATGGACTTTACGCCATATAATGCTGCTGGTGCAGCTTCCCAGCCACGCAAATCACTCACATGGTAAGGCCATTCTAACTTATCCGCTTCTATGGCACTTACCCATTTTTGTTTACTATCGTTTTGCTGAGCTTTTAGTTGTTCCCCACTCAAACCTGCTATTCCACGAGGTCCATCTAAGGATACACTAAAAACGGTGAATCCTTTATTTTTGTATCTTTTATATAATTCTACTACATCTGGATTGGCTCTTCTGCAAGGTCCGCACCAACTTGCCCAAAAATCGAGCATTACTACTTGACCTTTTAAATCGGATAGGGTATATTCTTTGCCGCTAGGGCTAGTTAATTTAATGTCTGGTGCGGGTTGCCCTACTTGAATGCGTTCTTCCGCTAATTGGGCTGCATATTGCATTTCTACTTCGTCAATCAAGGCTTTATAAGTAGTCGTCACTTCACCGCTAGGGTCAACTTTAGCTAATCTTTCGTAAGCAGCTTTGTGTGTGTCCAAATATTCGCCCCTTGTACCGAGTGAATTGATAGCGGTAAAGACCGCTACTAAAGGATTTGCAGTAGTGTCCACGAAATTTTTTACGTCATCCGCTTTCATTTCTCGCTTTACTAAGGATTGCATAGTGTTAAAAAAAGTAGTAGTAGGAGTAGAGCCTGTGGCTTGGATATTATAGAAATTCATATCATCCACATTTCCATCAAATTGTACTACCTTTTCTTTCCCATCTAATATAAAATTCAAGCGTTGTCTGCCAATACGAAGGCGATATACGCCTGCCTCTAAACCTTCGGGAAAGTCAAATTTAAAATTACCCGATGCGTCTGCATTTACTTTTTCGAGTACCATATTGGCTTGTTGACCAAGACCCGCTTTATCTAAAAAAACTTGTAAGTTGGCAGCACCTTCCATCTGCCCTTTAACGGTTGTGCCTTTAGGTGTTGGCGCACAACTCCCAAGAAACAAAACCGTTACTGAAATGACTAGGATTGCTAAGAAATTTTTCATGTAAACCAAATTTATATTAACTAAATATTGTCCTGTATTGCGAATAATTCATCAAATATTCTGCTCTTCCATTTTACGACTAATTGCCGTTTCGTAAATCAACTTCCAATCTTGTATAGACCCATAGTTTTGATTGTCCACCATAATTTTTCCAGTAGTTACTTCTCCTAATCTGGTAAAAGCAACATTATTGGAGTTTAAAAAGTTAACCAGTTCATCTTCCATTTCTTCCAAAGTAGAAACCACAATTCTGCTTTGGCTCTCTCCAAATAAGTAAGCATCTTTTCTGAAAGTGTCATCGGTTTCTATGTTGAATCCGAAGTGATTTACCATTGCGCTTTCCATCAGAGCAGCAAATAATCCACCTTCTGAAATATCGTGCGCAGAACGAATCATTTTGTTGCGAATCATCTTTTTCATGTTTTGCTGCACAGTATATTCTTCGTCTAAATCAAATTGTGGAGCAGGGGAGTATTTTACTTGATGAATCAATCGGACGTATTCAGAAGAGTTGATGTCGTTTGTTGGTGTGCCAATCATATAAATGATATCGCCAGGCGTCTTAAAATCCAAAGTCATTTGCTCCTCTGCATTTTTCAAAATACCTAACATCCCAATTGTAGGGGTCGGATAAACAGGTTCTGCCTTTTCTTTTGTTACCGTCTGGTTGTAGAAACTCACATTTCCACCCGTTACAGGCGTGTTGAAACGGCGACAAGCATCGCCCATCCCCTTGATGGCTTCTACAAACTGCCAATATACCTCTGGGTCGTATGGATTACCAAAATTCAAGCAATTAGTAATAGCAATGGGTTCGCCACCAGAGCAAACAATATTACGCGCTGCCTCAGCTACTGCAATCATCGCTCCTACATAAGGGTTGGCATATACATAACTTGAATTGCAATCTACGGACATCACCAGTGCTTTCTTTGTGCCTTTCACACGCACTAAAGGCGCATCAGATATACGGTTAGTCGTCATGGTATTGGTGCGCACCATTGAATCGTACTGCTCGTAAATCCAGCGTTTAGAAGCAATATTTGGGGAAGCAATCAACGTCTTAGCAACTTGGATATAATCCTTTGGTTTTTTAATGACCGAAGGATTGAATTTACCAATTCGTTTTACATATTCAGGTTCTCTATATTCTCTGTTGTAAATAGGCGCACCTCCTCCCAACACAAGCGACTCCGCAGGCACATGTGCTACAAGAACCCCATCTTTGAAGTATTCTATCATTCCTGTGTTCGTTACCTCACCGATTTGGGCGCATTGTAAATCCCATTTTTCAAATACGGCTAATAGCTTGTCTTCCTGACCTTTGTGGCAAACGATCAGCATTCGCTCTTGACTTTCAGAAAGTAGGATTTCAAATGGTTTCATGTTAGCTTGGCGCGTTGGCACTTTGTCCAAGTTGATGCGCATTCCTGTTTTACTTTTTGCACTCATTTCGGAGGTGGAGCAAGTGATACCTGCCGCTCCCATGTCTTGCATCCCTACAATAGCACCTGTTTTGATGGCTTCTAACGTAGCTTCTAGCAATAGTTTTTCTTGAAAAGGGTCGCCTACTTGTACTGCCGGTAAATCTTTGGCTGAGTCTTCTGTTAAATCGGCGGAAGCAAAAGTCGCACCGTGAATACCATCTTTACCCGTCGCTGAACCTACTATGAACACTGGGTTTCCAACGCCTTCGGCAATAGCAGAAACGGTTTCGCCTACCTTCACAATGCCAACAGACATGGCGTTCACTAGAATATTTTGGTTATAACAATCCATGAAGTAGGCTTCGCCACCTACAGTAGGTACGCCAAAGCAGTTGCCGTAATCGCCAATGCCACGCACCACGCCATCTACTAAGTGGCGCGTATGCGCAAGGCTTAAATCACCGAAACGCAATGAATTTAGGGCAGCGATTGGGCGTGCACCCATCGTGAAGATGTCTCGATGAATACCTCCAACACCAGTGGCAGCCCCTTGATAAGGCTCAATTGCGGAAGGGTGATTGTGCGATTCTATTTTGAAGGCGCAAGCTAAGCCGTCGCCAATATCCACTAAACCTGCGTTTTCTTCTCCAGCACCTACCAGTAGCTGTTTACCCTCTCTTGGCAGTGTTTTCAACCATTTGATAGAGTTTTTGTAGGAACAATGCTCCGACCACATCACAGAATAGATACTTAATTCTGTGAAATTTGGTTTACGACCTAGTATCTTTACAATTTTATCAAACTCTGCTTCTGTCAAGCCTAATTTTTTGGCGGTGTCTAGGGTTGGTAATGTTTCTGTATGTTGCATAGCTAATTTTAGCGATTGATTATTGAATAGCAAAGGTAAAATTATTCATTTGTTTTTACATCGAATAGGAAAAGGAGATGTGATAACAAGTTAATTAAAATTGATTAAAGTGCTGGACGAATACAAAACAATAAGTGAACCCTCTATTGGAGAATATAAAGAAAAAGGTAGCAAATTCTTAGCGTTTGCCTATCCAATTGTGGAAGAGGAAGAGGCAATGAATTATGTCAAAGCCTTGAAAAAAGAACATTTTAAGGCAAACCACCATTGCTATGCATATCGCTTGGGTTTGGAGCAGCACCATTTCCGAGCTAATGATGACGGTGAACCTTCTGGCACAGCAGGCAGACCTATTTTAGGGCAAATAGATAGTTTTGGGTTAACCAATGTCCTAGTGGTAATCGTGCGCTATTTTGGTGGTACTAAATTAGGGGTTTCTGGATTAATTCAAGCCTACAAACAAAGTGCGGCAGAGGTGCTGCGTCATGCAACTATTGTTGAAAGAAAAGTGTGCGACCATTATCGCCTAGTGTTTGATTATGCTTTAATGAGCGATGTGATGAATGCCATTAAAAAGGTAGAACTAGAAGTGCTGCAACAACAGTTTTTAGAAACTCCTTTCCTAGATATTGCTATTCGACAAAGCGAAGTGGAGGCAAAATTACTCATCTTTAGAGCGCAGGTGCTTCAAGTGTCTTTAGAACAAGCCGCCACCATTGAGAAAATAGATGGGCTTGAACTATTGTTCTTAAGAACGGTGTAGTTCAAAACAAAATTTTTTGTATGTTTATGACAAAACTAAAATGCCATATGTCTAGCATAAAAACCATTCGTAGTTATATTGGGGACAATCGCCTTGAAGAGGCTATCGAACAGTTGATAGCGCTACTAGAAAATGAGGATATTTGCTATGATTTGTATGACCAAACGCTAGTGCAAAAAAGTAATTGGAACAACTATGTGCATAAAGACCGATTAAATATTGCAAAGAAGGAAGATTTGGATGTGGTAATTGCCAAATTGCTTGATATTTTACGCACCTATGAAAAGCGAAAAAAAGAACCACCTGTTAGTCCTATTTCTTCTATCCCAACTCAAAGTCCAACACCTCCTCAACGACAGCCTGCTCAACAAACACCTCGTTATGTTGCACGTTGCTTTTTTTATAATGATATGAATGCTTATTATGTATTGGAGGATAATCAAGTGGTGATGTTTAATGCAGTAACCAACCAATCTATGATAGTGGCAATGCGCACAATGCCTATGTTGGCGGGCTATTCATGGAGTTATCAGTTTACCGATGGCAGGTATTACAGTGTAGATGGACAAGGTGCAATTTGGGGAATTAATTTCTATGGTTTACCCATGCAAGTGGGATATGTTCAATATTTGTAAATATTTAGTAATCAATAGTTTAATTTAATGAAATAGGCAGATATTTATAAAAGCGGTTATTGAGTTTAGTGATTGCTTTTTCAAAAATACGGTCAGGGGTCTGTAAAAAGAAGGTGTTGATTTTTGTAAATTTTAATTGTTGATGAGCTACACGTTCAAGATTGGGATTCATCAGTATTAGTCCTTCCATAGAAGTGCTAGCTACATTTTCGCTAATTACTAGAAAGGTGCGCTCGGTTAGTTCAAAATCTATCGGCTGTAAATTTTTATCTAATAATAAATTATTCCAATTTCCGTTTTTCAGTGCGGTGCTGGCGGTATCATACATGAATACAACTTCAGCGTAATCAAAATGATTAACAAAAGAATTAACAATCATTCTATTGTGCATATCCGTTTCAAATTTTATCCTTTCTAACTGCTTAATTTGCTGTTCAGCATTTGTATTTGAGGTTTGTTTTTCCAGAGCTTCTATTTTATTCCTGTTGCTTTGTAAGCGAACTATTAGTAAGGAAGAACGGTCAAACTGTTCCAATTGAGCAGTGAGCACAAAAGGTAATAGCCACAATAGGAACAATAGATAATTTATTTTCATAAGGGAAAAGGCCAATCAATTTAACCATAATAACACCGCAATAAATCATTCCGTTTTAATCTCTTATATCTTTTCCATAACTTTTTTTGCTTGTTCGATAGCTTCTGAAATGGTAGATTTTATGTTGTCTTCTCCAAGTAATTTACCAATTTCACTTTTTTGGAATGATTTTTTAATCTCTTCATTAATTCCGGAAATAATAATGCTTGTACCTTTTTGCTTTAATTGATGACAAGTAGTTTCTAGCCTATGTAAACCAGTGGCATCAACGAAAGGCACATTGCGCATCCTGATAATGAGCACTTTAGGTTGTTGGTTAAGATCGGTAAGCACTTCTTGGAATTTTTGAGCAGCACCAAAAAATAAAGGACCATTTATTTCATAAAGCAATATATCTTTTGGCAGTTTTGGAATTTCATCCTCAAACAGCGTCTCTCTATCGTCATCTTCTTTAAAAGGATTGTGGACAGATGTAGCCTCACTCATGCGTTTCATAAAGATAAAGCTCGACAAAATCATACCAATTTCGATAGCCAAAATTAAATCAAAAAATATAGTGATAAAAAAAGTAGTTAACAAAACAACAACATCTAGGCGCTCGCCTTTCATTAGCGAAAAAAAGTGTTGCCACTCCCCCATATGCCAAGCCACCACGACTAAAATACCTGCCAAACAAGAAAGTGGAATCAATTTAGCTACGGGTGCCAGTAAAAGCATTATCAAGAGCAGTACAACAGCATGAACCATACCAGCGATAGGTGTTCTACCTCCATTTTTGATATTAGTAGCCGTTCTAGCAATAGCTCCAGTTGCGGGAATACCGCCAAAGAGGCCTGAAAAAATATTGGCTATACCTTGCCCAATTAGCTCTGTATTGGAGCGATGTCGGCTACCAATCATACCATCCGCTACAACAGCGGAAAGTAAGGATTCTATGCCACCTAGTACCGCAATAGCAATGGCAGGTTGCAGCAGTTGTTGGATGATAGCAAAGTTAATTCTGGGGAAGCTAGGTAAAGGAATACTGTTAGGAATGGCACCAAATTTAGTTTCGATGGTTTCCACAGGAAGTTTAAAATAATAAACAATCAACGTGCTTAATAAAATGGCTACTATCGAGCCAGGTATTTTTGGGCTAATCCGATAAAAATTTAAGGAAATGATTACGGTACTTATGGCGATGACAAAAGCAGTCCAGTTTACTTTACTAAAATTATTAAAATAAGCTATCCACTTTTCTATGAAATCAGCAGGTAAATCGCCCATAGTTAAGCCGAAAAATTCCTTTATTTGAGCAGAGAAAATAATAATAGCAATACCACTCGTGAACCCTACGATGAGTGGATAAGGCACAAATTTTAAATAATTTCCTAATCGCGCCAATCCCATACCTACAATAATAAAGCCTGCCATAAACGTAGCTATGGTCAGACCTTGAATGCCGTGTTCTTGTACAATACCATAAACAATAACGATAAAAGCCCCTGTTGGTCCACCTATTTGTACTCTAGTACCACCTAATAGAGAAATCGTGAAACCTGCTATTATTGCTGTAATCAAGCCTTTTTCAGGCGAAACTCCCGAAGCAATGGCAAAAGCAATCGCCAAAGGCAAGGCAACAATACCGACAATAGTACCCGCTATAATATCCTTGACAATTTGCTCTCGTTTAAAACCTTCTTTGGCAAGTGTAAAAAACTTTGGTACAAATTCAAACTTCTTCATTTTCAATTAATTATCTTCACCTTTCCTGTTTCTATATCAAATAGTGCGCCAACAATTCTTAATTTTTTGTTTTTTACTAATTCTGCTAGTATTGGCTCGGAATACTTTAAAGTGTTAACAGCATGTACAATATTTGCATTTATTGCTTTTTCATAATAGTCTATATCAGCGTCATTTAATTCAGCTTCCTCTGGTTCTGATTGAATACAATCAATAATTTTTTGAATGTGATCTTCGGTATGGTGATGATGATGTTTTGCCTCAATAAAAGCCCCAACTGCGCCACATTAGGTATGTCCTAGTACCACCACTAATGAGGTGTGCAAATGCTCAACAGCATATTCTACGCTACCAATTTCATAATCGCTAACAATATTTCCAGCATTTCTAATGACAAATAAATCACCAAAACCTTGATCAAAAACTAATTCTGGCGGTACTCTGGAGTCAGAGCAACCTATAACCACCGCAAAAGGATGTTGTCCCTTTTCCAGAGTTTGTATTCGTTGCACACTTTGATGAGGATGAACAGAATGATGATGCACAAAACGTTCATTACCAGCTATTAGTAAGTTTAATTCATCTCTATTTACAGTTGATTCAAGTGCTTTTTCCTGCATTCGATTACAGTTGGAAAACAGAATAAGCAGGCTTAGTGTCCAAATAAATTGATTAAAAATAAAAGTCATTTTTTTCATATTATTACTTAAATTATTATCAAAAGTATAGAAATTAAAATGACTTGTTATGTTAAAAATATAGGAACTATGTTAATGAATTTTAAATGTTTTAAAATATTGATTATCAGATTTTTAATATGTTGTATTTAGTATTTTCAACAATAGTTATACTATTATTGAAAAGTAAAAAACTTATTTTTTTATAATAAAAACATTAAAACTTGCTAATTAAAATTTGAATAGAGCGTTTGGTACTTTTATTACATTCTGTAATAGAAATTTTTGTTTGGCATTAAACTTACTGGCTGTAAATCTATTATTTGTTTGTGTCATTCGTTAACTTAATTAAAGATGGATAGCAATTCTATGAAGAAGAACTTTTGGGTGCGACTAAGAAAATTTTTTGAGACTACTTTAATTGGTGGATTACTAGTACTGTTACCAATTACTATTTTTATTGTTTTGGTTAGGTTTGTACTTCAATTAATTGCTAAATTCATAAGTCCTATTGCTAAATTATTTTCAGGAATTGAGTTGCCATTTGCCCTCATTAATTTTATTGCTCTAGGTATAGTCATCGCTTTTTGCTTTGTAGTAGGGCTTGTAGTAAGAACACAGTCTGGAAATGCCATCGTTAACTATTTGAACCGCAGATATTTAGCTAAACTACCTTTTTATACCACTATTCAAGAGACTGTGAAACAACTTTTTGGTAAAAAAGAGGACTCATTCTCAAGGGTTGTACTAGTTGATGTTTTCGGTGTTTTGATGACAGGTTTTGTAACTGATGACACTAGAAACGGTATTTACACAGTTTTTGTACCTACTGCTCCCAATCCAACAAATGGGTTTATTTTTCATGTTAGAAAAGACCAAGTCACTTTTTTAGACACCAAACCTGAAGATGCAATGCGTACAATCATTGGAGTAGGTACGGGTTCGCATGTTCTCTTTAGAAGTACAGAGGAAGTGAAAAATGCTCAGGAAGCACCAACTTTGTTTACCCCAAGTCAATTATAAAGATGACTCCAACGCAGGAAAATATAATTCAGAAGACCGCTCATTTTGTAGAAGTAACTTTAGAAAATGCAGAAGGCGGGCACGATTGGTGGCACATACAGCGCGTTTGGAATTTAGCCAATCGAATTGCAGAAAAAGAAGATGCGGATAAATTTGTTGTAGCATTAGGGGCTTTATTGCACGATATAGCCGATGCCAAATTCCATAATGGCGATGAAACAATCGGTCCGAAAAAAGCTAAAGAATTTTTATATTCGATTGAAGTAGATACTTCCACTGTGGAGCATGTAGCACAAATTATTGAACATATTTCTTTTAAAGGTGGTAATCATGCGTTGAGCTTTTTCTCAAAAGAGTTAGCTATTATTCAAGATGCAGATAGATTGGATGCTTTAGGGGCTATCGGTATTGCTCGAACTTTTAACTATGGTGGTTATAAAAATAGAATAATCTACGACCCAAATATAAAACCTAATTTAAACATGACAAAAGAGGAATATAAAAACAGTAGTGCCCCAACCATTAATCACTTCTATGAAAAACTATTATTACTTAAAGATAGGATGAACACTCCTACTGGCAAGGTAATGGCGATTCATAGGCATCGTTTCTTAGAAGCATTCCTAGAGGAGTTTTATAATGAATGGGAAGGGAAATTATAATAAATCTGTCATCTTTATAGTTTTCATCCTCAACGAGGATGAAAACTATTGTTAGGTAATTCGCTAATCATGCTGTGTGTTTGAAATCCATTTTGAGGTTTCCCAAAAGATTTTTGTAATGGAGCAGGTTTTACTTGAAGGCAATTAAATACAATGTCTTCCATCATTTGAGCTACTTCTTCATAGTAGTTTTCCCCTTTTGATATGTCGGTTAAGCGAGGTAAATGTTCAGCGAAATAGACATTGTTGTTAATCGTTTCCACAATCATACTTGAAAGTGATTTAACATAAGTATAATTTGGATTAATTTCCAAAATAATATCCCCTATTTCCTTGCAAAGTATTTTATAAGAAGTGAAAAATCCTAATTTATTTTCCTCATCCACTATTTTACTATGGTAAGCTTTAGCACCTTCTGTAATCACAATTCGATGTAAAATATCGGTGTCCACAAAATCTAAAGAAGCCTGTTTTTGAGAGGTATCAATAATTGTTTTTATAGCTTGCCGCATCTTATCTATAGGATTTTCTAGGTTGATGAGATTGAACTTTATTCTAAAATTTGTCCATTCCCAGTACCAATTTACAAGATAAACAAAGAGCAAATGCTTACTTTCAAAATATCGGTAAATGGAAGTTTCTGTGGATTTTATTTTGGTCGCTAATTTTTTGAAATTGAAAGTATCAAAGCCAATTTCATCAATCAAAAGAATTGCATTTTGAACAATTCTTTTACCTAATTCTGTTTGTTGCGGATCGCGCAGATAAAGTTTATCGTTGATTTGTAATTCTATCTTAATGTTTATCATAACTTTAACTTGTTTTTGTTTGATTCATAAAATTTATAGGTTAATTACTGTATTTGCAGGTATTTGGATGTCTATTTCGTATGGACACCTAAATACCAATCCCCGTTTAGTTAGAAGCATTCAGAGAAGTTTGTAATTCTTTTCTAGCTAGAAAAATTCTACTCTTTACTGTTCCCAATGGTAATTCTAGTTCATCTGCAATTTCTTGGTAGCGGTAACCCACGGAGCGCATTTTGAAGGGGACGCTCAAAGTTTTATCTAACTTAATAACGGCTTTTTCTATCTCTTCCATTGCAATTTTTGATTCCGCATCATTAATCGTTATGTAGTCGCCGGAATCAATCAGGAAATCAGTGGAAGTCCAATCAGATAAAGTGCGATTTTTCGTCTTCTTTCTATAATGATTGATAAATGTGTTGCGCATAATCGTGATTAACCAAGCCTTTAAATTTGTATCTGATTTGAACATCCCTCTATATTTAAAAGCACGATAGGCAGTTTCCTGATATAGATCATCAGCATCAAATTTATCACTGCACAATTTCATGGCGAACGCTTTGAGTACATGCTCCATCGTTCCGAATTGATAAGAAAATTCTTGAACTGTCATAGATTGATAGTTTTACTATTGTTTTATATAATTATACTACTTTTTTATTAGAAGACAAATCTGCTTATTTTTTGTTCATTATCAAGTAAATTATTTTTGAATAGAGAATTGTTAATATATTTTAACTAAAAAAAAAAGATATTTTGTAGTTTAAGATTAAACAAAAAATAGTTAATGTTGTCTATATAGTAGTAAAACTATTAAATAATAAAGTAAAATACTGATCTTAATATTTTTTTTACATCACTATAATAGACTAGCATGAATAAACTAATCATAATACTAACACTAACTTTTTCTTCGCTCCATTTGACAGCTCAGCAAGTTCCATTAAATCAGGCAATTATGGTTGTCAATCCCGAGAAGTATGGCAGAAATGAAATGAAGTATATTGTACAGGGCGATAACTTAATGAGACAAGGTGATTTTGAGAACGCCATATTAGCCTATGATAATGCCGTTGCAACTGACCCATTTTTGGCAGAGGCTTATGCTAGACGTGCATTGGCAAAAAAAAGAATAGGAAGGGTAACGGAGGCTTCAGCAGATGTTAAAATGGCAATTTCGCTGAATAGTTATTCTATCAGTTTGTATGCTAGTGTTTTAGGAGGTAACAAATTGGATATTTTAGCTTTCGACCCTGAGTTAATTCTCTTTGAGGAAGAGCCATATCTTGAATTTCTTTACAATGAAGTGATTGATAAAAAACTATCTGGTGATATTTTAGATGCTCTTGTTGACATTAATGAGATAATGCTTGAAGTAGAAGAAATTGACCCAATTTTGTACAAACTGCGTGGCAATCTGTATATGATGATTGGTCGCTACTACGATGCAATTCAGGACTACGACAAAGCAATTCGGAAAGATATAAATATGGCTGAAGCCTATTTTAATAGAGGACTTGCAAAATTAAAGGCTTATAATAGGTCTGATGGGTGTGCTGACTTAGCGCAAGGCGTTGCACTAGGATATGAAAAAGGAGCAGAGAAAGCCCAGCTTTTCTGTGGGTTTTAGCCATAAATTAAATTCATCATACATAGAGGTATTGTGTCATCTGGAGTTGTTGGTTTTGTAGTGCAATACCTCTCAATTTAGGGAATCATTCGATTACATATATTTTTTAATTAATTAAAACTGATTTTTTTATGAGAAACGTAAAGTTTTTGATGTTGTTTGCGTCGTTTGCACTACTCGCTAGCTGTGCCGTTGTAAAACAAGGTGAGGTAGGCGTAAAGCGAACGCTCGGTAAATATTCAAATACGCCTTATACAGAAGGTTTGAGAATTTATAATCCTTTTGTATCTACAATTGTCAAAGTACCTGTTCAAACACAAAACCTTGAAGTTGAGTTAGTCATTCCATCCAAAGAAGGATTGAATATTCGCTCTGAAGTGTCTATTTTATACCAGTTGATGCAAAGACAAACGCCAACCTTATTGCGAGAAATTGGCGAGAGTTATGAGCGTAACATTATTTTACCAGTCTTCCGTTCAGCCGTTTCTGATGTTTCTGCTCGATTTCTAGCGAAAGACATGCATACTAGCGAGCGTGCAACCATCGAAGTAGCCATTCGCGATCAAATGATGAAATTGTTAGATGGTAGAGGAATTGAAATTGAGGCTGTTTTATTGAAAAGTATTCAATTACCAGCAAGTTTAGCGAGAGCAATCGAAATGAAGTTGGAGGCAGAGCAACAAGCGGAAAGAATGAAATTTGTCCTGGATGAAGAAAGAAGAGAAGCTGACCGTAAACGAATTCAGGCGGAAGGTGTTAGAGATGCTCAAGCAATCATTTCAGAAGGCTTAACTCCAATGCTACTGCAATACAAGTCCATTGAAACGTTCTTGGAATTAGCTAAGTCGCCAAATGCGAAAGTAATTATCAGCGACGGGAGTACGCCGTTACCAATGATATTGGATTCTGAACCTTCGCGTAACACTACAAACACAGGTACTAGAATTCAAACAAGGAATTAAGGTTAGAGTTAGTTTTTTAATAATTAATCATTTGGGAGACTGCCCGCAAGGGCAGCCTCTTTTTTATTTTGTTACAATAGGAACAGCAACTTTAGTCCTGTCCCATGCAAGTGTAAGCATCAATGTCTCTCCTTCTTCAAAAGCAATTGTGAACTGTTCTATGGATTGTTCCACTTTTTGGACGGGTACAGTTACAACAATTTCATCTTTTGCTTCATCCCTACTAGCTTTTCCACCTTTAAACACGCTAATCCCCCAGCTATATTCACTTTTATTGAAAACGACATCCCAACTATCTTGGTTAGGTACTGTCCAAAGAGTATATTTACCTGCTGGCAGTTTTTTTTCATTGATAGTCAATGCTTTATTGGTTTCAAATATAGTAGCCTCGTTTGCGCCTGTTCGCCAAGTTTCGCCGTAAGGCACTAATGCACCAAATATCTCTCTTCCTTTTTTAGAGGGGCGACTGTAAGTAACGTTTATATCTAAATCGCTGCTGGTGTAATTAGTTGTTACTTCTGGACTAGCTTTTTTAGTTTGCTCCTGTAAGTAAGGAAATGCTAAAAAACCTGCTAATGCCAGTACCCCTAGTGTAATTAAGACCCATTTAAAAATTTTCATAATGAAAATATGTTTTTAATAAACCAAAAATTTTGTTGTCGCTACTTTATTACCTACTCGGATAGTTACCAGTTTAACACCTGCTGGAGCATCCATTCTAAAAGTATGTTGACCTTCAGCAAGTTGACTATTGTATATAGTTTTTATTTTTTTACCTGCTAAATCAAATAGGTCAATTTGTGCATTTGGAATATTTGCACTTGCATGCAGTTGTAGTTCCGCATAACCTTGAAAGGAAGGAATATTCCAACTTAAATTTGGAATAGCAACATTATTGGTATTAGAAACCACTTCCAAGCGAATAGTAGAAATAACGTAAGCATTCACAAAGTCAAAACGCATACCATTTTCTTTCCAAATAACAACTGCTAGTTGAAGATTATCCTCTTTAGCGGCATCCACTATTTTGCTGTTGCCTGTCTCAAAACGTCCGTCTATATTTCTTCCCGAAGGAGTTATGCCAGAGGTAATTATTTGACCAAATGAATTACCAGTTATTTCATCAAGTAAAATCATCTTGTGCGTGTCGCGCCCCCTGCTGGCTTGGTCTTCCACCACACTCTTTAGAATTGGATAAATTGCCAAACGGTAATTGCCATCGCCACTACTAAAGAAAGTAGTTTTAGTTTCAATGAGTAGTGTATTTGTACTGGTTTGCAAAACAGCATTTATGCCTGTTTGTACAGCAGGCGTGTTTCCATTCGCGGTACGTGCCATGTCGCGTGCCATAGCCGCAGTATTAGCGTCCCTACCCGTCAAACGTTGACTGTTGAAGAAGAATACGGGTTGACCATAGCTTAATCCGCCTTCAAAATTAGCAACAATATCTTGCGCTGTTTTGGAATAAAGTTTGCTGCCAGTATCGTAATGTGCAGCAATGAGAATAGAGTTGCTTTGGTTGTCATCAATCATTTGCCTAAAAGTTGTCCACGATACACCACCACAAATGGGACACCAAGTCGCTGTTTTTTTGGTGATGATGGAATATTGGGTCGTAGGAACTTGCAACGTTTGTGCAGTTAAGCTAAAAGGGAAAAAGTAAAATAGTGCTGAATAAAGTAGTAATTTTTTCATAAGTCGTTGTATCATAAGGATGAATAAACAAATTGAATACTCTGCTTTGTATGTGTTGTAATTTTAAAACGCTCACTCATGCGGTAGCCAACTATCCAACAAATTTCGCCATTTGATTCCAGAATCCAAACTTTTTCTTTCGCCATGCGAGATAACTTAACATTGGAAAAAAAATCTTGTAATTTCTGGCTTTTACCTTGCATTCCAATAGGCTGAAAAGTATCTCCTGCCTGCCATCGCCTTAATTTTAGTGGAAAATGTAATTTATCTGCTTCAAAATAAGCTACGTTAGTATCATCGGAAAAAGTTTTTGGAGGTACTGTTTTTTGTATCATCAATTTGCCTTTATCTAGCTGTAGTTCTTGCGTTTCTGGATAAATCCACAATATATTAGTTTGTTTATTAACAATAGGACTGATAATCAAATTATTGCGGTCAATTAAACATTCGTGAGTTGGCGAAAAAAACTGCTTGCCTGTTCGTTGGCTTTCCATTATTTGCTGTACTTGGTCAGCATGGAATTGATACTCCACCAAAATTTGATAGAGTATAGTCCTGGGGGCAGGTAATTCATTTAACTGATGTAGGTCAAGCAAAACTTTATCTTCTTTTTCTTGTACAATTTGTGCTTTGAAATGCTTGATTGCCCAATCAAAAATGGTATTCGTATCTTTTAGGTGGTTAATAGTCTGCTGGGCAGTAATTTCTAAATTTGGATTAATCACTTTCAATGTGGGAATCACATGATGCCGAATTTTATTTCGTGCATATTTATCCTCAGCGTTAGAGCTATCTTCTCGAAAAGTGATATGGTTTTCATTGGCATACTGCTCAATTTGTGCTTTGGTAGCAAATAATAAAGGACGAATAATATTTTTATTTTTTTGAGGAATACCAATTAAGCCCTTGATGCCTGTTCCTTTAGTGAAATTGTAAATTAGTGTTTCAATAGAGTCGTTTAAGTGATGAGCCGTAGCAATGAAATCATAGTTAAATTGCTGACGAATTTTCTCCAACCAATCATAACGCAGTTGTCGAGCCACAAGTTGAATAGATTGGCTGGCATCCTCTGCTATTTGTTGCGTCGGAAAGTTAATCGTATGGAAAGGCACATTAAGTTGGTGCGCTAATGCTTTCACAAATTGTTCATCGCCAAGAGAATCTTTTCCGCGAAGCTGAAAATTGCAATGGGCAATTCCAAAATGCCAATCATCAGCGGCGGCTAAATGACAAAGCACCACAGAATCCACACCACCACTTACAGCAATCAGCATTTTATGATTAGGTTCGATAAAATGCTGATTGTTTTTCCTAAAATCGTCTAGCATGGTTGAGTTGTTCATTCATAAAGAATAAACCATTACCCCTTCATTGAGTTTAAGCCATTACTTTGCTTGTTGCATAAGTGTAGTATCTTGCACCAAGCGTAACGCCTTCTTGCCCAATTGCAGCGAGTGCAAACTCATCGTTAGGTGATAAAATACTGTCTTTCAGTTGCTTTCTATGTAGTTTTTCATAAGTATCGTAGTTTAGTGGGGTGCGCTCTGCTAACTTTTTAGCAATATTAAATTTACCGACCACTGATGCCCACTCTGACTGTATAGTAGCTTCAAAAACTTTTGATTTTGAACCACTGCCATAGCCGAAAAAGCCAATTTTTTTGCCTTCTACTAAGCTATTGTTGATGCTGTCTGCTTCGAGTGTACCCATAAGTGCTAGAAAAATAGAGGCAGCATACATATTTCCTATTTCGCCAGAATAATATTGGGCTTTGGCAATCTTTTCTTTTACTAAATGACGATATTCTTCTGTTTGACTTACCCCTTTCAAGAAATTAGCGTAGGCTTTATCATAACTTTTTTGATTATCAAAATGTGTTTCCAAAGGAATTTGCAAGTCGTATTTTGCAGTTAAATTAGACCATTTTCCAGAACGTTGTAGCTCTTGCACGAAAATCTCCATAAAGATACGTTTGCCATGAAAAGCATAAGGCAAGTGGAAAATCAAACGCTCCCAACGGTCAAGAACAGTCTCTTGTTCGTGCATAATAGATTGATCAATAGCCTTTTGTCTAAAATGAGCATAAGCTTCTCTAATTCTATTTTGGTAAGTCAAATTAGAAAAAGGACCATCAAAAATAGGTGTTTCTTTGTGCAGGTTGATAGTCTCGTCGTTGTCATCTATAAAGCCTTTTACTTCTAATGAATCGGTTAACTTTTCCAAAAGCTGTTGGCTATCTATGTGGTCAATACCCGCTAGTTGCAATACTTCAGCTATGATTTGTGTTTTGGAAAAAGTACGCAAAGGTTTGTAGAAATCATGTTCACTATTCATGGCTACGCCAAAAGGTTCATCAATTCGGAGCAATCTTGGTTGATGCTTGACCAGCATAGCCACCGCACCAGCGCCTTGTGTGTATTCTCCAGTAGAAGCTAATTCATACTTTGCAAAATCGGAACAAACGACAATGCCAATACGCTGCTCATCGCCACGTAACCAGTCGAGTGTGTTGTGGAGTGCATCCACGCCACCTACGCAAGCAAAAGTCAAGTCCACTACATCACAATTCAAGAAGCAGTTGTGCCCATAAATGAGAGCATATTTTTGGTTAAGCATGTTGGTAACATAAGTAGCTGTGGGTTTTGCACCATCCAAACCACTTTCTGTGCCCAGATATATTCTGCCAATCGTACTTGGGTTCAAGTTGTTTTTATCTATCAATTCAGCTATTGCATTGGCTGCCATTGTTGCTGCATCCTCGTGAACATCGGGAATCGCCATGTTAGTCAATCCAAGTCCTTTGTTGAGTTTATCGTACTCTATTTTACGCTCTGCTGCAAGCGTTGAAATGGGCAAATAAAGTTTGGGAATGTAGAGCGACATATCGTCAATACCAATGTTTGCTAAATTTTTACTCATGATTTTATTGCTTTAAAGCAGTTTTTAGGTACTCACTGCTTAATTTCAACGACAAACAAGCACAAATGAAAGAGGTTTATTTTGTGCTTTTATTTTAGAAATCGTAAATGTATATTTTTGGAATAGCAGTATAAAAATGGGTATAATTTTACGCCATCTTAATAAACTTAACAGGAAAGATGTGCGATTCGCCAACAAAACATTACTTTTGATTTGCAAAAAAATAACTGCTGTTTTCAATGAATATTATTGACATATTGCAAAATGGGGTGCTAGAAGGCTTGAAATCCTTGTATGGATTGGATTTTACAACGGATAAAATAGTGATTAGCACTACTAGAAAAGAATTTGTAGGTGATTACACATTAGTCGTCTTTCCTTTCACAAAAGATACCCGAAAAAAGCCCGAAGAAGTAGGCGAAGAATTAGGAGCATACTTAAAAGCAAATGCTCCTTTAGTCGCCGACTTCAATGTGATTAAAGGGTTCTTGAATCTAGTAGTTAATGATTCTTTTTGGCTTAATTTTTTGGCGAATGCTACTCAGAATGAACATTTTGGACGGCAACCACGCTTAGGTAAAAAAGTAATGGTTGAGTTTTCTTCACCCAATACAAATAAACCTTTGCATTTAGGGCATATTCGCAATATTTTATTGGGATGGTCGTGTAGTCAAATTTTAGATGCTGCTGGTTATGATGTGGTGAAGACTCAGATTATCAACGATAGAGGAATTGCAATTTGTAAGAGTATGTTAGCTTGGCGCAGTTTTGGTTTAGGCGCAACTCCTGCAAGTACAGGCATAAAAAGCGATCATTTTGTGGGTCAATATTATGTATTGTTTGAGCAAAAATTTCAGGAGGAATACAAAGCATGGCAACAAACAGAAGTGGCAAAAGCTATTTTTGAGCAAAAACATAAACCTGACCAAGATGAGCATATTTTTTTTAAGCAATATAAAAACGACTATTTCAACCAATATAGCGACTTAGGCAGGCAAGCTCGGGAAATGCTATTGCAATGGGAGGCAGGCGACTTAGGCATTCGCAATTTATGGAAAATGATGAACAACTGGGTGTATCAAGGATTTGAGGAAACCTATTTCAGGTTGGGAGTGAATTTCGATAAATTGTACTACGAATCAGATACCTATTTGTTAGGCAAAGAAATTATAGATCAAGGTTTGGCAAAGGGGATATTCTACAAAAAAGAAGACGGTTCCGTTTGGATTGACCTAACAGATGCTAAACTTGACCATAAATTGGTGTTGCGAAGTGATGGGACTTCTGTGTATGTAACGCAAGATATTGGCACGGCTCAAGTGCGCTATCAAGATTTTAGTGTGGAGCGTATGGTTTACACCGTTGCTGATGAGCAGAACTATCACTTCCAAGTGCTGTTTGAAATCATGAAACGACTTGGCGAACCTTATGCGGATGGTTTATATCACCTTTCTTATGGCATGGTGGATTTGCCGACAGGCAAAATGAAAAGCCGCGAAGGCACTGTGGTGGATGCCGACGATTTGATGGCGGAAGTGATTGAGGAAGCGCGCCAAAACATGCAAGAGCGTAGCGAAATTACAGACTTGTCCGTAGAAGAACGAGAAGAGATTATTCGCAAAATTGGTTTGGCGGCTTTGAAGTTCTTCATTATTAAAGTGCAGCCCAAAAAACGCATGGTGTTTGACCCAAAAGAATCGGTAGATATGCAAGGGCAAACTGGACCTTATGTACAAAATGCCTATGTACGCATAAGGTCCATCTTGCGCAGAAGTGCGACAAATAGCTTGAATTATGCGGACTACACCAACTTAGAGGTGGCTGAAAAGGAACTGATATTAAAAATGTATGCTTATCCTGATGTTATTCAAAGTGCAGCAGCGAATTATGACCCATCAGAAATTGCGAACTATTGCTACGATTTAGCTAAGATGTTTCATAAGTTTTATCACGATTTCCCCATTTTGCGTGCGGAGTCGGAAGGTGCTAAACATTTTAGATTACAATTAATTACGCTAATAGCTAGTGTACTGAAATCGGCAATGGAATTGTTGGGAATTGAAATGCCAGAAAGGATGTAATTTTTATTTGATAGTTGAGCTATTGATTTGTTTATGCTAGGTTGAATTTAATCATTTTCTTTAACATCATTAATTATTTAACATCAATATGCCTTTTGGATTGACAGAAGAAACAATTAAAAAAATAAATAGTGTTTTTGAGCGGCATAAGGCAGTGGAATCAGTTATTATTTATGGCTCACGCGCAAGAGGAAATTATAGAAAAGGTTCTGATATTGATTTGACCATTAAGGGCAACTTGGATATGGAAACGTTTTTTCGCATTGAAAATGAACTAGATGACTTGCTTTTACCTTACATCATTGATTTATCCAGATTAGAAAAAATTAATAATACTGAATTAATAAAACAGATTCACCAAGTAGGCATTATTTTTTATAGAAGTAACAACATTATGAGTAGCAATAATACAACGGAAGCAACAGAAAGAAAATCGCTCAACTTTATTGAGGAAATTATTGAAAAAGAATTAGCCGAAGGCAAGCACAACGGTCGAGTATTGACGCGTTTCCCACCTGAACCAAATGGCTATCTGCACATTGGTCATGCAAAATCTATTTGCCTAAACTTTGGTGTCGCTCAACAATACGGCGGAAAAACCAATCTCCGTTTTGATGATACTAACCCCACGAAAGAAAAAGTAGAATACGTGGACTCCATCATGGCGGATGTGAGATGGTTGGGCTTTGATTGGGAAGGAGAACCTAAATACGCCTCTGATTATTTTGATGCCCTTTATGAAATGGCGATTCAACTCATCAAGGCGGGTAAGGCTTATGTAGATCACTCCACGTCGGAAGAAATTGCTGCTATGAAAGGAACGCCTACCGTTCCAGGAAAAAATAGCCCTTACAGAGACCGCTCCGTAGAAGAAAATTTGGATTTATTTGAACGCATGAAAAATGGCGAATTTGAAGATGGTACTTGCGTCTTGCGTGCCAAATTGGATATGGCTTCGCCCAATATGCTCTTGCGCGACCCCATTATTTACCGCATCAAAAAAGAACATCACCATCGCACTGGCGACAAATGGAACATTTATCCGATGTATGATTTTGCACATGGGCAGTCAGATGCGCTAGAGCAAATCACCCATTCTTTGTGTACTTTGGAATTTGAAAATCATCGTCCGCTATATAATTGGTTCATTCAAGAACTGGGTTTATATCCATCCCGCCAAATTGAATTTGCGCGATTGAACATGAACTACACCGTAACAAGCAAGCGCAAATTACTTCGACTGGTGGAGGAAAATTATGTGGCAGGCTGGGATGACCCAAGAATGCCTACTATTTCTGGGATGCGCCGTCGAGGTTACACGCCTGCTGCCATTCGCAATTTTTGCGACCGTATCGGCATCGCGCGCAGAGAGAATGTAATTGACCTCTCGCTGCTAGAATTTTTTGTAAGGGAGGATTTGAACAAGGTAGCTACGCGCGTGATGGCAGTGTTAGACCCTGTTAAACTTATCATTACCAACTATCCGGAAGACCAAACGGAGCTATTGGAGATTGAGAACAACCCTGAAGATGAGCATAGTGGCAAGCGGCAAGTTCCTTTTAGTAGAGAACTATGGATTGAAAGAGAGGACTTTATGGAACAAGCACCTAAAAAATTTTTCCGATTGAGCATTGGTAATAATGTTCGATTGAAGGGAGCATATATCATTCAAGCAGAGGGTTGCAAAAAAAATAAGCGGACGGGTGAAATCATAGAGATTTATGCCACTTATGTTCCCAATAGTAAAAGTGGAGAAGATGTCTCTGGCATAAAAGCTAAAGGAACGCTACACTGGGTAAGTGCCAAGCACGCTTTTAAGGCAGAGGCAAGGCTATACGATCGCCTATTCATGGACGAAAGCCCCGATAGCCATGAAGATAAAGACTATACAGAATTTATAAATCCAGATTCACTAAAAGCAATTTACCCAATTTATTGTGAGCCAAGTTTAAAAAATGCTACTCTGAATGATCGTTACCAATTCTTGAGAATGGGCTATTTTGTTTTAGACCCCAATAGCACTAAACGAAAAATGGTATTTAATAGAACTGTAACGTTAAAAGACGGCTGGGCTAAGGAGCAAAAGAAAAATTAATAATATAAGGACATCTTTATATTTATAATGATATAAAAAAGAAGATGATACTACTCAGTACCTTTGATACAACACTTCCTCTGACTAATCCAGTGTTAAAGTTTTTTTTAATACTATTGATTATATTATTTGCACCAATTATTTTAAATAAAATAAAAATTCCCCATCTTTTAGGGCTTATTATTGCTGGTGCATTTGTTGGACCTAATGGGCTTTATATGATGGAGCGAGATAGTGCCATTATTCTATCAGGTACGGCGGGATTGTTATATATCATGTTTCTAGCTGGATTAGAAATTGACCTAGCCGATTTTAAAAAAAATAGCCAGAAAAGTATTGTTTTTGGACTTTATACATTTCTTATACCTATGTTATTAGGTACTTTAGCAAGTGTTTATATTTTAAAATTTTCGCTATCTACTTCTGTATTATTAGCAAGTATGTTTGCGTCCCACACGTTATTAGCATATCCATTAGTCAGTAAATTAGGTGTAGCCAAGAATAAAGCTGTAAACATTACAGTTGGCGGAACACTTATAACAGATACATTAGCTTTATTAGTATTAGCTGTTATTGTTGGAATGACTAATGGCGAGATGAATGCTGCATTTTGGGTTCGTTTATCGCTATCTATTGTCGTTTTTGGATTAATTGTCATGCTACTTTTTCCTATCATTGGTAGATGGTTTTTTAAAAGATTTGATGATAATATTTCTCAATATATCTTTGTGATGGTGATGGTTTACTTAGGGGCAGTGCTTGCGGAAATAGCTGGTATTGAGGCTATTATCGGTGCTTTCCTTGCAGGATTAGCACTGAATAGGCTTATTCCTCATACCTCACCTTTAATGAATAGAGTAGAGTTTGTGGGTAATGCTATTTTTATTCCTTTCTTCTTGATTAGTGTAGGTATGCTTATTGACTACCACGTCTTTTTTAAAGACTTAGAAACTATAAAGGTAGCTGCTGTTATGATATTTTGTGCTACATCTTCGAAATTTTTAGCTGCTTGGTTAACACAAAAAACATTTAAGTTTTCTGCTGATGAAAGAAGATTAGTCTTTGGACTGAGCAATGCCCAAGCCGCTGCTACACTAGCTGCTGTGCTGGTAGGTTATAATATTATTATTGGTCAAGCTCCAAACGGAGAGGCAATCAGATTATTAGATGATAGTATTCTAAACGGGACAATATTAATGATTCTTTTTACCTGTACTATTGCTTCTTTTGTTGCCCAAAAAGGAGCAAAAAACATAGCATTACTAGAAGCTAGCGAAACTGTAGCAGAAGAATCAGATGAGCAAGAATACATCTTAATTCCAGTAAGCAATCTTGAAAATACAGAAGAATTAATTAATCTAGGAATTACTGTAAAATCAAAAAAAAATAAAAGTAGATTATATGCTCTAAGTATTATAAATAATAACTCTACTGACCTTACTGCTGAGAAACAAGCTAAAAAAGTATTGGAAAAAGCAGTAATTACAGCGGCTTCTGCCGATATCATTTTACAAGATTTGCTTCGATATGATTTGAATATTACTAATGGTATTGTTGGCGTGGTAAAAGAAAAAAAAATTACTGATTTAATACTTGGCTTACATGTGAAAACAGGGATTTCAGATTCGTTTTTAGGTAATTTAACGGAAGGAATCTTATCAAAATGCAATAAAACAACGCTCATTTATAAATCAGTTCAACCGCTGGCAACTATAAAAAGACACGTTATTATTATCCCCGAAAGAGCAGAGCGAGAAATTGGATTTCCATTTTGGTTAGTTAAGATTTGGAATATCGCTCGAAATTCTGGTGCTAAACTCGTATTCTATGCTTCAGAGCCGACATTAAGATTTATAAAAGATATTCAGCAAAAACACCCCGTGGAATGTAGCTTCAACATATTTGATAACTGGGATGATTTTTTAATTCTCTCCCGAGAAGTACATCAAGACGATAACTTTATCGTCGTGATGAGCCGAAAAGACCACATATCTTACACCAATGCCATGAGTAAAATGCCCTACTATCTAAATAAATATTTCTATAAGAACAGTTTTATTTTAATTTATCCAATGCAATTTGGGGTTGAAGAAGAACCCACCAGTATAGATTTTAAAAATCCAACAATGATAGAACCAATTGAAAAATTAGATGAAATTGGAAGAAATATTGCTAGGTTATTCAAGAAAAAATAAATTGATAAATGTTAGATTTATTTTTTATCTATCCTTGAACTATTAAATTGTTCAATAGCTAAAAGTCTTAATAAAATAGGTTCTAATAAATATTTAAAACGGACATGCGCAAAGAAGTAGAATTACAGATTTTACCAAGTGAAGTGGGAAACGAGGCTGCCATCGTAGCACAAGCGGCGCGTGTTTGTCATTTGCCTGTGCAGAAAATCACGCAGCTAGTGCCATTGCGTCGTTCCATTGATGCGCGTGGCAAACAACCCATTGTTCGTCTTAAAGTCGCAATTTATGCTGGAGAGTCTTTTGCTGGTGAACCTGCTTTGTTAGATAGTTTTCAAATGGTGGACGAGCGACCTGAAGTTCTCGTCATTGGAGCAGGACCAGCAGGTTACTTTGCTGCTTTGCAACTCATCGAATTAGGACTAAAGCCTATCGTTTTAGATAGGGGTAAAGATGTGCGTGAACGTCGCCGTGACCTGAAAGCTATTCAGCAGTTTGGTCAAGTGCATCCCGATTCCAATTACTGCTTTGGTGAAGGCGGTGCTGGCACTTATTCTGATGGCAAACTTTATACCCGTTCCCAAAAACGGGGCAATATAGAAAAAACATTAAGACTGCTCGTAGAACATGGTGCAAACACAGATATTCTGGTGGATGCGCATCCGCATATTGGTTCAAACAAATTACCGCCTGTGGTATCCAACATTCGGGCTACTATTGAGCGATTTGGTGGACAAGTGCATTTTGATGCAAAAGTTACAGATTTTATCCTTCATAAAGGAAAAATGATTGGCGTCGTAACACGAAAAGGACAAACTTTCTATGCTGATGCTACTATTCTAGCCACAGGACATTCTGCTAGAGATATTTTTTCACTACTACACCAAAAGAATATTCTGATTGAGGCGAAACCTTTTGCATTAGGTGTGCGCATTGAACATCCTCAACCTTTAATTGACCAAATTCAATACCGACAATCGCCGAGAGAGGAGCATTTGCCTGCCTCTAGCTATTCTCTAGTTAGCCAGGTTCAGGGTAGGGGGGTCTTCTCTTTTTGTATGTGTCCTGGTGGCTTAATTGTGCCTGCCGCTACTGCCCCCGGCGAAATTGTAGTCAATGGAATGTCTATGTCGCGCCGAGATTCCCCTTTTGCAAACTCTGGAACGGTAGTTGCTATTGACGAAGAAGATTTAGCGCCACTAAAAGCACAACATGGCGTATTTGCAGGATTAGCCCTTCAACAGTCCATTGAGCAAGCAATTTTTCAGTATGGTTCAGGCAATCAACAAGCTCCGGCGCAGTTGCTTCCCGATTTTGTGCAGAAAAAAATATCGAAGCATCTGCCTAAGACATCCTACATACCAGGGGTGTATGCAGCACCTTTGCACGAACTGCTACCGCCCTTCATCCACGAGCGTTTGCGCTTAGGCATACAAGATTTTGGTCGAAAAATGAAAGGCTACTACACCAACGAGGCAGTCGTAGTCGCTACCGAAAGTCGTACTAGTTCGCCCATTCGCATTCCTAGAAATCCAATAACTTATATGCACGAGGGCATAGTAGGCTTTTTCCCTTGTGGCGAAGGTGCAGGCTATGCAGGCGGCATCCTCTCTGCCGCTATGGATGGTCAAAATGTAGCTAAAGCAGTGCATCGTTGGATGCAGCAGTAGTAGTAGGTGGCTTAGAAGTTAATAATATTCCCAGTCGCCTTCTTCTTCTTTACATAATTTTTCAAAAATAGGGAGATAAGTTCTCAATTCATGCCTTCCTTTATTATGATTTAGATACTTTTGTTTTATGGTTGAAAACGTAAAATATCTTATGGTAAATTAAGACAAACAAAATAAATTTGGCGATTAGGAATTTACTCCCAACTTTACTTTAATTCGTTGATTTATCTAATTTATAATATTTTTTTGATATGCGTATTTTATTCCTATTCAGCTACCTTTTATTTTCTTTTTTTGCTATGGGGCAAAACAACTTGAAAGCTCTCGTCGGTGGACGTTTGATTGATGGTTTTGGCGGTCCGCCACTTTCCAACAGTATCATTTTGATTGAGGGCGAAAAAATAAAAGCCATCGGTCAAGTAGGGGCAATGGAAATTCCGAAAGGAGCGGAAATTATTTCCACCGAAGGCATGGATGTATTGCCGGGCTTATGGGATATGCACGTTCACTTGATGATTAATGGGCATAGCAACTACACCTATTGGGATTCCACTTACCTATCTTCTTTTGAGAAAGTGATTATGCCATCGTCGGCTCATCAACTGCTGATGGCGGGCATTACGAGTGCGCGCGACTTAGGTGCACCACTGGAGGCAAGTATTAATGTACGCAACCGCATCAACAAAGGGGAAATTCCTGGACCGACCATTTATGTATCTGGTCCGTTTATTCAGCATGAGCCTTATCCTGGCACAGAAGAATTTCGTTGGGGTGTGAAGGGCGTGGCAGATGCAAGGGCTAAGGTAAAAAAGCTAGCCAGTGCTGGTGTGGATTGTATTAAATTAATTGACCACGACCAAATGACAATGGACGAAGTGATGGCAGTAGTGGACGAAGCACACAAGCACGGACTAAGTGTGGTGGGGCATTCGCACCGCCCAGAGGAAATTCGTAGGGGAATGTTGGCAGGCGTGGATTGTTTTGAGCATACAGGGCTTTCTTCTGCGCCAGCTTATCCAGATGATGTGATGGCAATGATTAAAGAGCGCACTGCGCAAATGAACAAAGGTCCATTGTTCTGGACACCAACGGTGGAAGGGCTTTATAATTACGAAAACCTTATTCGCAATCCAGAAAAACTAGATAATGACTGTTGGCACTTGGATTTGCCACAGGCAATCGTTGACGACATCAAACAATCTATTCGCTTTCCCGGGCAGTTGTCTTATTTTCAGTTGACGAATATTCGCAAACCCACTTTGAAAACTAAAGTATTACAACTCAAAGAAGCAGGTGTAGTGCTGTTAATCGGAACAGACAGTGGTATTCCGATGAAATTTCATTGCCAGTCCACTTGGAATGAACTAGATGTTTGGGTCAATGAATTTGGTATTGATGCCATGTATGCCATTCGAGCAGCTACTTATTGGCCCTCTGTGGCAATGGGTGTTTCAGACAAGGTCGGAACAATTTCTGAAGGAAAATATGCAGACATTATTGCGGTAAAAGGCGATGTACTTCGGCACATTGTTTTGTTACAAGATGTGGACTTGATTATCAAACATGGCAAACGATATAAATAGCATAGAAAAAGGGATGACAGGGAAATCACTCTGTCATCCTCGAACAATCCGTTAATTCAGAAAACTTTTATCTTTTAACAAATTTTTGCGTCAATGTTTTGTCGTTGAAGGTCAAACGATAGAAATAAGTACCTGCTGGCAGTGAATTAATATCCACTGAAATCACGTAAGCACCTTTTTCTTGTGTACCATTAAACACATTTTTTACCATTTTTCCTTGAATGTCCATAAGGTCAACATTTAATTTTCCTGATTCATTCAATAGGAAGCGAATGGTATTTTCTGTCATAGCTGGATTAGGAAATAAATCCATCACTAATAAAGATTCTACACTTGCCTGACCTGCTAAAGCTGCCGATGGCGTGATATTGGTATCTTCGCTTGTATTCGCCAAAGACAGTGGGAACGTACCACCATTAGAAAGCGCAATCCAAGGCTGGAAAGTACCTGCCGCAAAATCACCGCTTGCAAAAGCTACAGCCGTTCGGTTTCTCCAGAAAGCAATGTTTGCATTATAAGCAGCTACAATAGTGTTGTTATCATTTGCTGGCGTAACATTTAGCACGTAGTTGCCTGCTGGCACACTAGCATAGTTCGTTGAGAAATTGCTGTACGACACATTATCAAACACAACTGAACCGCCTGTGGTAATATCCACTTCGGGAGCATTGGTTGAACCGTGAAAGAACAATACATCAATATTACCTTGAGTGGCTGCCATTTCACGACCTGGTTCAAATACGGCTAGTTGCACTGGAAAATTGTCGTTAGGGTCAAAAGTACCATGTACAACGACCACATATGTTTTCCCTGCCTCAAATTGTGCTGTGGTGCGAATTGCTTCTGATGGCACTGCCACAGGTACGATATCCAAAGTCAGTGTTACATCCGCAGGTAGTTCTACATAAGGTGTTGCTGTTCTGTAAGCAAAAGATTCTAACAAAGTACCTCCATTTGCCAAAACATTTACAGTGCGATTTGCTGCATTGTGAATGATTTGTACTTTAGCCGTAGTTTGTACTGCTGCCATTGGGTTTTCTGGCGCAGGAGTCGCCTGAATTGCTTTTGGCGCACTTTCTTTTTGGTTGCCTACTAGATGGCTAGCACCATCTAAGGTTCTTAACCCTGCTCCAAAAGATTGACGCTCAGAAGGTTCTTTTACTGTTTCTACGTAGTAGAAATTACCTTGAACGCTGTCCGCTTTAACATCTATAAGAGTGTAGCCATGACGTATCAAATCATTGAACTTCATGTGAGGGTTATAATTGATTGGCGTTCCTGGAATGATGCGCAAATCGTTATTCATCGCAAAAGAAAACTGAGTAGCCAGTTGTATGCCAATCAACTCATCAAAGTTAGCTGCTGAAATAGAAGGTGTTACAAACTCTACTGCTACTGAACCTTCTCCTGTTTGAGGATTGTAGCCGGGATTTGGAAAAGGCAAATAGTTGGTTTGTGGCACAGGATACAACACAGGCTGTGTAGTTACGTCAAGTGCAAAAGAAGAATGAATATCTCCTGAAAGGATAACTACATTGTTAATATTGTTAATTTCAATTTCTTCTACAATTTGTTGACGTTCAGCAGGGTAGCCATCCCAGATATCTAAGAAAATGTTTTCTACGGAAAAAATAGAATCCGGGTTGGTTAGTGCGCCACTTGGAGCGGCAAACCCTACATTGAATGGTGAAAACATAACTTGTTGAGCCACTATTTTCCATTTCGCATCAGAGGTTTTTAAACCTTCCAATAGCCACGCTTTTTGCTCCTCGCCTAAAAGCGTTCTCATGTCGTTGAAATCAGGGTCTAGCATACTTGTTGGCTGAATAGAGCGTGCTTCGTGACGAGTATCCAACACAAATAAATCCACTAGATTACCAAAATCAAATCGGCGATATACTTTCTGTGCGCCATTATCTCTAATAGGTAACCACTCAAAATATGCCTGTGTAGCTACCGCTTTGCGCTCTTGGTAATCGCCCTCTGTTTCGGGTTGGTGGTTCTCCGCACCGTCAATATAGGAATCGTTTGTTACTTCGTGGTCGTCCCAAGTCGTGATAAATGGATGTTGCTGATGCGCACGAATTAACTCGTTGTTTAAGCGATACAAAGAATAACGCTCGCGGTAATCTTGTAAAGTTACCGTTTCCCCTTTTGGGAAAGTAGTTCTCCCTAAAGATAAATCTTGGTAAGGATGGTTTGCTCCATACTCATAGATATAATCGCCTACGTGGATAACTGCATCTAAATCATTTCTATCTGCAATTCTGTCATAGGTATTGAAATAGCCCCAGTTGTAATTGCTGCAAGAAATTAATACAAATCTCAAGTGGTCAGCTTGGTCAGCGGTCGGTGCTGTTTTTGTTCTTCCTGTCAAGGAGTTCTTTCCCAATGCGCTAAAAGCATAGTAATAAGTTGTGTTGGGGTTTAAGCCAATAACATCTAACTTTACAGTGTAGTTACTTTCTGGTACTGCCGTAACTGTTCCAGAGGCAACCACATTAGTCAATGCAGTGTCTGTTGCCATTTTCCACGCAATTTCTACAGAAGGTAAATCGGTAGTAACTTTTGTCCAAATGATTACCCTATCTTGTAGCGGGTCTCCAGAAGCTACACCATGATAAAATGGTGCTAGTGCTGGATTGAATAAATCGTCCAATCGCTGCACTTGTGCTTGCGTGAACATGAATGCTGAAACAGCAAACAATAATGTAAGAAATACTCTCATATGTTGTTAAAAATTTTGTTTTCTTGCTTATAAAAACAACTAGGATGTCATATGTTTATATTAACGAATTAATTATACGTTAACTTTTTGAAAAAGGTAAGCCGAAAACAAACTTTAACAAAAACTGGGAAGCATAAAACAAAAACAGCATTCAAAAAAGAATCTTGAATGCTGTTAATGCATAAAAACTTCAAATAGAAATTACTTTCTCAACAAGTCTCGAATCTCTGCAAGTAATACTTCTTGTGCGCTTGGCGCTGGTGGCTCTGCTGGTGCTTCTGCTTCTTTCTTCTTTAGTTTATTGATACCTTTTACTAATAAGAACATGATAAAGGCAACAATAATAAAGTTGATAATTGCTGTTAAAAATGCACCATACATCACTGCTACTTCACCTGTTATTTGCCCATCAGCATCAGGTGTACCTGTTTGAAGGACGTATTTTAAGTCATTGAAATCCGCTTGGAATGCTAATCCAATCAATGGAGAAACAATACCTTCTGTGAAACTCGTAACTACTGCACCAAATGCAGCCCCCATGACAAAAGCAACGGCAATATCTACTAGATTACCTTGCATTGCGAATGCCTTAAATTCTTTTAGCATAATTTTTTATGTTTTAATTTGTCTGAATAATGTCTCAAAGATAATTTTCGAATTTATTTCTTTTATATTTTTAGTCAAAAAAGTGTCATTCTGGAAAAATATAGCCCCAAATGGTTTTTTTTAGTAGATGAATTGCTGTTTTTTCTATTTCCATTAGTTTAATGATGGATGCTCTGATATTCCAATGGTCGCGATAAAGGAAAGCAATTTTCAGTGCGACTGTCTTGCGTTCTAGCTGTTCTTCTTCTGATTTACAAAATTCTGATTCTTTTTCTCCTACTTGAGTAGCTATTTTCAACGAATAAGCCACATACCCTAGTATGATAAATGGAAGGATGTATCTTATAACAATGGAAGAAACGTCAATTGCAGCTTCAAAGTAAAATTGGCTGGCTAAGTAAAGCAAGATTAAGAATAGGGTTAACAGCAACGCTATTTGTAAACGATAAATGCGTCCATCAATTTCTTGTGCTACATAAGATAATTTTCTATCTACTCTTTCTATATATTCTGTTAATAATTCCACCGCTAGTGCTTCTTCCGCACTTAATTCTTTGTATATTCTATAAGTCAGGTAGTAGCTTTCTGTTTTGTAAGTAGTTTTGTTAACGAGCGCTTCTTGTTCTTGGATTTCTTCAAGACTATGAGGTTGGTGTTGTTTTTCTAAAGGTTTGGCAGCGACTTCATCCAGCATTTGTTCGACTAATGCTACATAATTTCCCTCAGGGAAGCGACTTTTATAATCTAGCAAAAAAGCTAAGTCTTTATTTTTTTGAGTGTCCTGCCAAGCTATGTCATGGTCTTTACTGATTTGTGCCATACTTTGCAGCACTTCTCGTTGATGTTCACCGATAGGCGCATTCAAATAATAGTCCAATAGCGTTTCCATGCTTGGTCGAAGTGTAGCTGCTCGCCAAAGTTGTTCTTCTAATAACTTATCTTTTCTTTTTTTAGCTTCTTCGGTGTGTTTATTCAAAATTTGTTCTCTGAGAAAATCTTGATAAGCCCTTACCGTATTCATGGCAGAAGCGCGTTTCCATGCCTCGCCAATCTTTGTATTGGCTGCTTTTATTGCTTCTAAAAAAGGTTCTAGTTGTTCGCATACGGCTAAAAAACCATCATCAACAGTGTGCCAGTTGCGGCTTTTGATTGGCTTATGGTTGTTATCACTATCTTCAGGCAACATAATCATCTTTCTGCTAGGTATGACAACATCTTTGGGGTCAAAAATAGTATCTTGATATGCACAAGGTCTTACTAGAATTGGGAAAATCGTAATGTAGCGTTGATAATGCAACTCAAGCAACTCGTTCATGGCGTAACTCTGCGTGTAATCTGCTCTAAGTGAATCCGCACTTAAAAGGAAAAGTACCACATCTGTGCTCATCTTCAACGCTTCTACATCATGCCAAATTTGATAGCTCTCTATGGTTGCGTACTTAATTTTATCTACTAAATCTTTGATTAGCAAAGATTTGAAATGTTCGCTAAATATTTTTTTGAGGTTTTCATCGTTTTGAGCATAAATACAAAGAATGCTCAGGTAGTTACCATGCTTCAACTTCATCTAATTTTCTGAGAAATAAAAACTTCCGAAAGTTTGATTCAAAATTTCGGAAGTTAGGCACTGACTACAAAAGTACGTCAATGAATAGAAATATTTTATGATTTATTTACGCCACTGCAACACCTACTTTTTTACGCTCTCGGCTTTTCATCCAAAAGTAAAGTAATGTGAATAAAACGATTAAAATACCAGGGAAAAGCATCATTGTACCTAATGTGGTTTGTCCTGTGTAAAGTTCTAATGCGCCTTCTGTTAATCCTTGTGCTTCACCTGTTTTTTTATTGGCATCAATCCAACTTCCAATAATGGGTTGAAAAATGGAACTGGAAAACATTCCAATTGCACCAACTACCGACATCCCTAATGCACCACTTTCTGGAACATACTTTGCAATGAAGCCAATCATATTAGGCCAGAAATAGGCAATACCTAAAGCAAAAATGAAAGAAGCACCATAAACTACTGCTGCCCCTGATTGAGTGGAGAGTAAGAAAAGCCCTATGGTCGCCAAAATAGAAGAAATTAGTAATACACCTGTGGTGTTAAATTGATGCACAGCACTACCACCAAAATAGCGTGCTACTGCCATTGTTCCTGTAATGAGCGCTAACACAAGCATTGGCTGTGCACCGCTGCTAGAAAGAATTAGATTTATCCATTGTGTAGGTCCAAATTCAGAGATGGCAGTTAATGCCATACAACCAAACATGAATAGGAACAATGGCGAAAACATCGCTTTAAAATTGCTACCTACCGAAGTAGAGGCTTCCACTTTTGCTTTGGGCCAAGCCTGACCAAAGAACAAAAAGGCATAGATAAGTGTAGGAATCAAGATAACCCAAATTTGTGCCTGCCAATTTAAGCCGGCATTGGTCATTGCTAATGAGATTAAACTTCCTAGCACAATACCGCCTGGAAACCACATATGAAAGCGATTGAGCATCGTACTCATCCGCTTACCTTCATAAGCATCGGCAATCATTGGATTGCAGGCAGCTTCTGTGCAGCCATTACCTAGTCCAATAAGCAAAGTAGAAATTAGCAGAATCGCATAACTACCTGCATAGATGGTTAAAATAATACCTACTGCATGCGCCAAAAAAGCAAATTGCATGATGGCTTTGCCACCAACAATGTGATAGATTAATCCACCAATAACCATAGAAATTGGAAATCCTAAGAACCACATCTGATTGATAAATCCTAATTGGGTAGCACTTAAATTCAGCGATTCTCCTAACTCAGGGAGAATACCTGCCCTGATGCTAAAAGAAAAGGCAGTAGTAATGAGGGCAAAACAACTTCCGTAAAATAACCTGTTTTCGTTTGTCATAAGTTAACTAAGTTTTCTTTTGAATTGATTAGAACTTAACACTATCATTCAGCTATTGCTGATTCAAATTTACGTTGGCTTCAAATGTCTAAAAAAATCTTTAATTTTAAAAATAACCCTTCCACAAAAGTTTTGTATGGTTATTAAAATTTGTACAAAACTCAATTAAATATCAGCGTGATGCTCTCTGCTTGTTGGAATTGATTTGCTTGATTCACTGACTTATTGGCTTAAATCTTACTTTTGGTTTACTATCCAATAGCCTAAAACGAGCAAAAGGAGGTTGAGGAACAAGAACAAATAAGTCCATCTTATAAATTCCGTTTTAGCGCGCTTGTGGTACAAAGGAGAACGACTACCCAGCCAAACGCCCAAAGCTCCTAAAAAGAAACTAATGATATGAAGCGTTCGCTCTGGCGTTCGCCGTTTCTTGCGAATCGCAGCCCGTTTGTCTTTCCACATCAAGGCATAAGCAAGAAGATTGATGGCGAGAAGAATTAAGAAAACAGTGTAATGAATAGGAGGCATAGAGCGGTAAGTAGTATAGTTATTTTATGCATTAAATTTGAAGAGCAATCTATTTTGCTAGGAGTACTTTAATAGTATTGATGTATTGTGAAACTATTTTTTTCATCGAAAAGCTCATGAATGGAATAACAACCGTTTGTCCCTGTAATCATCAGCCAAAAATTTGATTAACCTCTATTTGAAACCCTTGTAATACGTTGCTTTCTAAGGTGTCGTCTTCTGTGTAAAGTCGGCTGCCGATGTATTTGTCTTTTTCATCCAAATTATAGCGAATGATGAATTTTTCCGTAGGCTGCACCACCCAATATTCCAATACGCCTGCACTTTCATAGAGGTCGAATTTATCTTGTACTTCTCGTTTACTATTACCTGATGATAGGATTTCAATGATTAGCTCGGGTGCGCCATTGCAACCTTTGTCATCGAGTTTACTCAAATCGCAAATTACACAAATATCAGGCTGAACAACGGTGTCTGCTTTTTCGCCTTTGATTTTGTGCGGTGGTAAGGGCAGGCGAACATCGAAGGGGGCAGAATAGACTTTACAAGGTTGGTTTTGTAAAAATGAATACAACCGAAAATACAAAAAACCGGAAATTTCTTGGTGCACTCTACTGGGTGCAGCCATTTTAAAGACTTTCCCTCTAAGCAGCTCCACACGCTCGGTGAATTGCCAAGTCAGATAATCAGTGTAAGTGTAGCGTTTATTAAGATCCAGTTGATTGATGTCCGTAATCATAAGCCAAAAATTAATAAAGTTGAAGTACCTTAAATTTTTACGTTACCATCAACGAAACGAATATCCAAATTAAAAAGTTTCTATAAATGGCTTTTACACCAGTTGTAGGCTAAATTTAACCCTTATTCAATTCTCATACCGAAGTAGTTGCCGTGGCTTTTTAATAGAGGCTAAACTGTGCGGCTCATCTCTTTTTCGATAGTCCCTATAAGTTGCATCAACACTGGCGTTAGTGATGTTCTTGATAATAGCCCAAAGTTGATTGAGTGAAGTATTCATCAATTACTTTCTAACTGTCCAAATTTCGTAAATAGGGTCGCCTTTGCTGCTCAATCCGCTATGATGCCAGTCCTCGCCTTTGAGTTCAAAATCAAAACTTAAAGTAGCACCTACTCTTGAATTATCTCTGGAAAAGAATAAAATGTGCTCTGTATATTTCCCATCTTCGGCAGTATAAGTACCTCCTCCTGTGCCAAAAAATTCACCTGTTTCTGTGTTAAAAGCAATCCATTGGAAATATCTCCCCGTCAATAACTTCATTGTTTTTCTTGGTCGAGTGGTATCTATGCGCTGGATTTCTTCATTTTGTTTTCTTCCAGAAATCAAGTAAGGATTGGCAAGTGCCGATGAGGGTAATTTGTTTTCAACCGTGATTTTCGCTTTTTTAGATTGGCTAAAAAGCTGTTTTCGAATAGATTTTCCTTTATAAGTTACGGTTTTATTTACCTGAGTGGGGTCTTGTGTATGAAATTCATATTTCAGCATCAAATTTCTGCCGTTTCTACTCCATTGTCCTCCTTTGGTGGCAATAAATTCATTTTTATCTGTAGAAAAAGTCGTCCACGAAAAATAATTGCCACTAAATAGCACCAGCTCGGTAGTATTATCCTTATTTTCTAATTTAATTGCTTCTGGCATTACCTTTTGTGCGGAAAGCAATAGAGAAATCAGAAGAATAAAGGACAGTGTCATAAATATTCGTTGAGTCATATCATTTTTTAGTTTGGTAAATCAATATAAATATAACAAAAAATTTGGATGAAGTATTAAAATATAATTCGCTAAACTAAAACATAGCGATTAGGTACTACAAATTAAAACTAATAACTCTATACCCTTAACTTTATCGCAACTAGAATACTAAAAAGAAAAATAATGTTAATGCCCAAAAAAAAAGAGATACATTTTCATTTTATCTTATATTTGCACTGCTAAACATAAAAAGCACCTCTTTTCAATTCCTACCAGTAAAGATGTTATTACTTCTCGCAACAATGAAGTTGTTGAGAATCATCAATTTATCAAAAACGATTTAAGATGTTCAACAAAAATCTGATAAGTGCAGCATTTTTTATGATGCTGTTCAGTGGTGTTTCGGCACAGGTAAATCCTTATTTAAAAGAGGTAATTAGCAATCGCATCAAAACAGATGTGCAACTATTCACGCAGTATATTTCAGAAGGGCAAATGTACGATGTGCCAAAGTTAACCAATGAAAAGTATGTAACTATTGAATCGCGAAGTAGCGATTTGTTCGTGAATGCCACTCCTGAACCAGAATCAGAGTTTCATGCAGCTATCAACCCTAAGGATACCAACAATATTATCATTTGCAGCATGAGAAACAACCCCAGTAATTTTCTTGCGCCACTCACTTTCCCGATCTATTACACTAAAGATTTTGGTGCAACTTGGGATTTAAGTCAATTCGATGGCACTAAAGCTGGGGAGTTCATTCTTGGCGGTGGCGACCCCATTTTGGTCTTTGACACTGAAGGAGTAGCCTATCTTTGCTGGTTAACATTAACTACTGATTTTACTTTTACCTCAAAAATTGCATTAAAATATGCTTCTTCCAAAGATGGCGGTGCTACATGGACGACTGCCCCTAAGCCCTTAGATGAAGGCAATGCAGGTAACTTACTCGACATTCTGTCGGGCAACATCAGTGGCGACATAAAATTTGTGGATAAAGAATGGTTGGCAGTAGATCGCTCCAATTCGCCTTATCGCAATACGATTTATGCGTCTTATTTAACCATTGAATCTCAAAATAATGTGGTGAGTACAAAAATTACGCTTCGCAAAAAAGGTGCTAATTCAGCAGAATTTTCCAATAAATCCATTGTCGTGCATGAAAATGACTATAAATTGGTTCAATTCACTAGCGTTGACGTGGACAACAAAGGCATAGTACACATCACTTTTGCAGGTACACCAGATAGCTTAAATTGGGCATTTTACTATGTACAATCCAAAGATGGTGGCGAAACATTTACGCCAGAAATGAAAATTACTGACTTTCATTTGCCTAGATTATCTGCCGATGAACCAGTTGGCGATATTATCGGTATTGATGAAGCACGCATTTATCCTTGCCCACAGTTAGCCATAGACAAATCAGGTGGCATCCATGAAGGCACGTTGTACTATGTTTGGACAGCAAATGGCATTGCACAGAAAGAAGATGCAGGCTTGGATATTTACTTCACGCGCTCTAAAGATGGCGGGAGCACTTGGGAAACACCTACGGTTATCAACGATGATGGTTTGAAAGGGAATCACCAATTTTATCCAAGTATTGCTGTAAATGAGCAAGGTAAAATTATCGTTTCTTGGTATGACCGCCGTGAAGATATAGACAATATCAATACCAGTTATTACATGACTTACTCTTTAGATGGTGGTAATACTTTCGTTCCCAATTTTGCTGTTTCTTCTGAAAGTGCAGATTTTTCCGTCATTGGAAGCAAGAATGGTGCTTTTGGTATTGGTGAATATACTCAAACGCTTAGTACACCTCATTTTGCTATTCCAATATGGTCGGATGGCAGAACAAATGATGGCAATATTGATATATATTTAGCTTTCGTTCCATTTGATGGCGCATCAACAGTAAGTAATATTAAAACAGTAGCTTCAACACTAAGCATAGTTGGTCCGATGCCTAATCCGTTTCATCAATCTACTGAACTTCAACTTTATTTAAAATCCAATAGTAAAGTGTTGGCACAGTTATACACCATTGATGGTAAGCTGATGAAAACGGTAGTGAATACCACACTTGCGGCAGGTACGCATAGCCTTCAACTCAATGGCTTGAGTAGAGGCGAATATATTTTGACCATTCAAACTGAAAAGAGCTATATTTCCAAAAAGCTGATTTCAAAATAGATAGTTTCCCAATTTCTTATGCTTATATCCCAGTTGGGTGGTCTTTAAGATCACCCTTTTTTATTTAGTAAGAGTTTGAAAAGAGGTTGAAATAAAAATCACCCTTCTTTACCGTATCAAGTCAAAAAGGCGACAAAATAAAAGATATGTAAAAAAATTATATTTTTCTTGCAGTATGCTTACCTAATCATTATTGAAGTTGTTTTATCTTTGGGCAATAATCAAACCCATGAAAATGCGCACCCTATTTTTGCTAGTTGGTTTTATTTTCTGTTTTTCAGGAGTTTACGCTCAAATGTTGATTGACCAACAGTCGCTCTATGGCAACGAATGGATACAGCAAGGACAACCTTATCTTAAAATTAATGTCGTTGAGGATGGTATATACAAAATTAACTTCAGTGAGTTGAGCCAAAATGTCAATTTTAATGGAAATACACCCAAAGGTCAGGATTTCCAGTTGTTTCACATGGGTAAGGAATTGCCTATTTATGTAAGTACGCAAGCAACTTTTGGGGCAAATGATTTCATTGAGTTTCAAGGAAAAAGAAATCGAGGTTGGCTAGACCAGTTTTTATATGTACAACCAGAATATCAAATTAATCCAGAATATAGTTTATTTTCAGATACCGCTGCTTACTTTCTAACTTGGAGGAACAACAACAATAACGCTCGTTTTGCTAATACTCAAAATAATATTAGCAACGCCCCGTCAAAAGAACCTTATTGTCTAGTAGAGACGATTCAATCTTTTCAGAATGCCTACTTTGGCGGTCGTGATTTTACAAGCAATGATGGAAGAATTAGTCGCTACGATATTGGAGAAGGCTATTGTAGAAATGTGGAATCGAATAATCAAAGCTATAACATCAATACGCCAAATTATTTTCCTGACGGACCGAAACCGATTGTCAATACTCGATTAGTCGTGAATGGTACATTGCACAAAATAGCCTTTACAATCAACAATCAGGCACAAACCATAGATGAATTTGCAGGATGGGCATGTAAGTTGTACTCTTTTGAAGTGCCTTCGCTAAGCAACACCAATACTATCGCTATTCGTGGCGATGCTTCTGAAAATGATAAGTTTAGAGTAGGCGTTGTTTCTATAGCTTACCCAATGGCGTTTAACTTTAACAACAATACGTACTTTGAATTTGAATTGGAAGCGTCCGATGCCCCACAGTATTTGGAGATTACTAACTTTAGACATGAGAACACCGCGCCAATACTTTACGATATAACCAATACTTTAAGAATAGTTACTACACTGGAAACCAATATAGTAAAGGTTTTACTTCCTCCATCGTCTGTGCGCAGGAAATGTGTGTTGGCAAATCCTAATCGAGTAAAATCGGCGGTGAGCATTCAAAAAATTGGTTTTACTCCATTTGACTTTGACAATGTTAGGCATGACTACATTATCTTGACCCATAATCGTTTATTCGATGATGGACGTGGCAACAATTACGTGCAACAATATGCTGATTATCGTAAAAGTGCGCAAGGGGGTAATTATAGTCCCATCATTGTAGATATTGAGCAAATTTATAATCAATTTGGCTATGGCATCAATTACCATGAAATAGGCATTAGAAATTTTTTGGATTTGGCGCATAAAAAGTGGGATACAAAATACCTCTTTTTTATTGGAAAGGGCGTGGATAAAGTCATTCGACGAAATCAGAACAAGTATTTGAACGAAGGGTGGGATAAATTTGACTTAGTGCCTCCTTTTGGACAGCCACATTCTGACTACCTCTTTGTGATGGACAACAACACCTCCATTCCGCGCATGGCAGTGGGGCGCATTGCTGCTCACACCCCTGAGCAGATTCGGATTTATCTGAAAAAAGTAAAAGAGTTTGAATCAGCACTTAATAACATCAATCATACTTTTGAAGATAAAGCATGGACAAAACG
>CALDYY010000057.1 GCA_937944245.1 uncultured Saprospiraceae bacterium
TGAGGGCTTCACTTGAAGTGAAGCCCTCACTCTAAGTGATAAAGCTACCAATCAATTTGTTACAGCCGCCTATTTATTTTTCCTCCAAAACAAATCCACTGCCATGCACATTTTTTATTTTGACGCTTGCGTCCATTGCCAAATGTTTGCGCAATCGGGAAATAAATACATCCATGCTGCGGCGCGTGAAGTAATCGTCCTTGCCCCAGAGTTTTTGTAGCACCTGTTGTCGTGGCAATATTTCGCCTTTGCATTGGCAAAGCATGAGTAATAAATTGGTTTCCAGCTCTGTCAATAGATTTTGTTCTGTGCCAAAAGTCAATTTTTGGTTGGCAACATCAAAGGTCATTTGCCCAATGTTGTAGGTCATATGGCTGCCTACGGGAACTTTGCTGCGCTTCAATACCGCCTTGATGCGCGCAATGAGTTCATCCTCATCTACTGGTTTTACCAAATAATCATCTGCGCCGATGTTAAAGGCTTTGAGTTTATCGTCTTTTAAGGATTTAGCGGTGAGGAAAATAATAGGAATAAAGTTATTTCTACTGCGCAACTGCTGTACCAGTTCAAAACCATCCATTTGTGGCATCATAATGTCGAGTAGGCAAATGTCGAATTTCGATTTTTTGAGCATGGAGAGTGCCAACGTGCCATTTTTAGCCCATTCTGTTCTAAAACCTTCTGTTTTAAGGTATTCCTGCAAAAGATAACCAAGTGTTTCGTCGTCTTCGACCATTAAAATACGATAATTCATGCCAATGGAATTTTGATAATGAATGTAGTACCAACGCCTAGTTCGCTTTGTAAAGTGATAGTTCCTTTATGTGTTTCGACGACTTGCTTAGCGTAACTCAATCCCAATCCGAAGCCTTTTACAGCGTGGGTGTTTCCTTTAGGAATGCGATAAAATTTTTCAAACACGTATTTTTGATGTTCTGCCGAAATCCCTATTCCATTATCTTGAATATGAATGACGATATTTTTTGATACATTAAACGTTGAAATGGTAATTTCAGGTGTTCTATCGTTGTATTTCAAGGCGTTATCTAATATATTGAACAGTGCATTGGCAAAATGAGATTCATCAAGTAAAACAAGTGTTTGTGGCGCTTCTAATTGAAGGTGTAATTCTGCTTTGTTTAACTCTAAAGTAGGAAAAAAAGTATTGACCACTTGCTGAATAACTTGGTGAGCGTCTTTTTGCACCATTTGAAAATGATGTTTTTTCTGTTCTAGCGAAGCTAATTCTAGCACTTTATCCACATGTTGACGCATTTTGTTGTTTTCTTGCTCGATGATTGGGAGCAATTCTAGTGCTCTTTCAGGTTGTTTTTGGATTAGTTTACTACTCAGACCAATCGAAAAAACAGGTGTTTTCAATTCGTGTGTTAGGTTGTTAATGAAATCGTTTTTAATTTGGTTCAGGTGGCGCAAGTTGCTAGTTTGACGCAGCAATAAAATCAAGCAAGAAAGCAGCATGAATAGGAAAAGTAGAGAAGGCACAATTAAATAGTACAACTGCCGAAGCAAATAGTAAAAAAGATGGGCGATGTGCAAATGTAGATAACATTCCATGCCTGTCAGTTGCTGAACAGTGCTACCTAAATAAATACGAAAACTATTAAAGCGAAAGGTATGAATAGATACTGCACCATCGTGAAGCAGCGTCCAAAGCGCAGACTTATCTGTAATGGCAATAGAAAAATCAGTGTAAATGTCTTGGTCTTCAAGCCTTTTTTGCATATGCTGCCGCAAGGTGTCTAACACAGCACGGTGCGTGGTGTCCGATGGACTTGTTTTCTGTGTATTAATTGCTTGACTAAGTTGTGCCTCCAGTACATCTTTGGCTAGAAGTTCGCCTTGAAACTTGCTAATGGCGACTTCCACCGCACTTTCAAATTGGCGCATTTCTAGGTTCATACCAATCCAAAGCAGGCGCATCTGTATTCCTGCTAAACCAATTAATGCAACCAAGATAAATCCAATCAACCAACCCTGTTTCATAACTTAAAGGTAAAGAATGGACAATAAAACGTTTGCTATTCGCTTAGTAATTAACCTTTTGTTAGCTTTGTTGGCTTAAAATGGTTCAAGCAATTGAACGGATAAAAAATAAGTGCGCGAATGATAAAAATAAGTGAGCAAATTGTAGCCAACAACAACCAGTATATCGCATTCAACAAGCCAACAGGCATGAGTGTTCAGCCTGATACTACTCCCGAAAAATCGCTATTGGAGTTAGCGGAAATTTATACCAAAAGAAAACTCTTCATTGTGCATCGCATTGACCGACCTGCCAGTGGTATTGTAGTATTGGCGAAAACAGAGCGCGCAGCTCAAGAATTATCTACTCAATTCAAAAACAGAATGGTAGAAAAGGTATATTTAGCAGTTGTCAAAAATACGCCTATTGCTGCTGAAGGTACACTGCAACATCATCTTAAAAAAATCCTTAAAATCAATAAAAGTGTTGTCGTGGCTGAACCTACGGAAGATAGCAAGGAAGCTATTTTGCATTATAAAGTGTTGCAGCAAAGCGATAACTATCAACTATTAAGGGTTGAACTACAAACAGGGCGTTTCCATCAGATAAGAGCGCAATTGGCAACGATAGATTGCCCAATAAAAGGGGATGTGAAGTATGGTTTTCGTCGAAGCAATTCAGATAGGTCTATACATCTTCACGCTTGGCAACTTAAATTTCAGCACCCTGTAACAAAGGAGATTATCCATTTGACTACTCCACCACCTGATGAAATATTGTGGAATAGTTTTAGTATTTCTGATTTAGAAAGTTAAGGTAGCTATTTTTGTATTTTGGAAGTATCTCTTTTGAATAGCGATTGAAATAACTCTCTAAAAGAATTAAACTCTTTGCGGTAGCTCAATCCTGTTCCTACTTTGGTGTCGTTGCCGCCAATAATGCTAGGTTCAAAGATACTATAAGCGCGCAGTTTCAAGGTGCGTTCTTTGTTGAGGAACGCCTCTACGACTATATCCCCACCTAGTGCTGTTCGGCTAGAAGTGGCAGTGGCAGCAGAGGTTCGATTGCCGCCAATAATGAGTGTAAATCGCTCATCAAATAAACTGGTTTTTTGACGAACGCCGATAGCTTCACCGTAAATAAAGAAATTATCTTGTGTGAAATCCACCTCGTTTTTGTATCGGCTGTAAGCAATGTCAAAATCAACATTTGAAATGACGTTGGAGTCGTCAAACACCTGAAGAAAGAAATCAGTCACCAGTATAGACAGTTGGTTTGCCAATAGCTCACTCACGGTATTAATGGTGATGTCGCCACCACTTTGACCGCTCAATGAAAAATCGGAAGGAATGAACTGCCCAAGCACAATCAAACCAAAGACTTGTTTATTCAACTCGTTTTGGTCTAGTCGAAGGGTGCGGAGCTTATTATCTGCATAGGTTCTTAAATCACCTTGTAGTCTTGGAAAGTTTAAATCGAAACTGATTAAAGGCTTAAATAACTCGCCTTTTAAATACATCGTTAGGTCAACGCTAGTTTGTTGACTTGCTCGATTGCGCGTATCAGGCGAGACAAAACTCAAGTATTCAGGAATCAAATTGGCGATAGCGGTATTCAAATCCTTGTATTTGGCAGCAATATCTATGGTCGCATTGAGAGGATCGCCGCGCCATTGAATTTTTCCGCCTTGCTCTACCACGAAAGGTTTATTCACCAAATTGAATAGTGTAAACAGATATTCTCCGCTTTGTACAGTATAATTGCCGTACATGCTCATTTCGCCTGCGCGATTCAAGTAAATTTGAAGGTCGCCATTGCCTCGCCCCCTCAAAATATCCCCTGCTTGTTCGTCAAATATCAATTCTACTTCAGCTAAATCCGTTAAAGAGAGATTTAAGGCTAAATCCACTCCTTTAGTTTCTGAAATAACTTTCTTTTCTTCCTCTTGTTTTACTGCTCCGTTGGCATCAACAAAACGGATGAAACTTACCTTCGAGCCGTCTCGGGTAGCACTCACTGGAATAGTAATTTTTGTACCTCTATCCGCTCTTGCTCTAACGACAATATTGGTTTGTTCAAAAGAACCCAAAAAGGTTACTTTACCTGAGCCAATACCTCGACCATAAAAAGCACTGTTATCTTTCTTAGTAGTATTCATTGCTAAGAAGCGTTCCGCTGTAAGTTCTAATGCCAATCCAAGATTTTTCAAGCGGTTATGCGTTAAGCCTCCTTTTACAAAAGCACTATTGCCCATTTCATCTTTAATGACCCCATTCACTACATCAATTCTTCTATTATTAATCACTAACTGCTGATTGTCAATAAAATATCTAGTTTTCAAAAAATCAACGGTCAAAGCAGCCTCATCTATTTTAACTTTACCAGCAACGTCTGGCTTATCGGGCTGACCACTCAGCTTAATGTCAGCGTCAAATACGCCCTTAATATCCGAAGCCCCTACCAGAAAATACTCCAATAATCGAAGTGGATAGCGATAGGTAGTTATACCGACATCAAAATAATTCGGCTTTTTCATTTTGACATTAAGCCTCGATTTTTCTGGGTCATAACTTTGAGGATTGTAATAACCAGTTACTTGTAGTTCTTCTATTTTTTTATTGCTTTCTTTGTTAATTTTGGCAAAAGCACTAATGGTGCTATTTAGATTTTCAGCAAAAGCATTAAGTTGCAATTTCCCCCAATGGTCTTTATTAATGAAAAGGGAATCTGCGTCAAGAAAGAAGGAAAGGTCTTGTAATTTGAAAATATCCTTTGCCGTAGCCGCTAATCGGTAACGACCACTGAAACCCAAAGGCGCATTTTTCCAAAGCGAATCAATGAGATTGAGATCGAACTGGTTTAGCATGAGTACAAGTCCTTTGTCTTCATAGCTTTCCAAGCTAATTTGTCGTTTGTTTCTATCTCGAAAATTAAAATTACCTACTTGAATGGTGCTATCGCCAAAGTGGATAAAATTATTTGGACTTAAATCCCATGTTGTACCCAAAAGGTTTAAATTAGTAGTATCCAAAGCAATGCGAAACATGGTACTGTCCAGAGGAGTAAGCAATCCGTCAATATTAAACTTGTACTTAAATGAAGCAATGGGTGCATAATTAAAGTTAAATGAGAGCGAATCGCCGAACCAATCGCCAATTAATGCAGTGGCTTCAAACCGAGTATCATTTTTAAGCACTATGGAATCTAAGCCAAAATTGACGCTACCTTCATTGCGTTCAAAATCAGAGCTAAGATAGATATTGAAAAAATTGATACTATCGTAACGCAATTTTGGGATATTTAACATTACGTCTAATATTTCACTATTGCCGTCAAAGGCAGCATTTAGTGTAATATGCTGAAGTGTATCTAATTTAGGAATAAATATTTGGGTGAGTGTGCCTGTATTCAATACTTCTACATTGCATCTTATCTGTGGTATGCGCAAATCTGTGACTAAGCTATCAATACCTACTTTTCTTGCATATGCAGGAAAATGAGTAAATGCGTAGTTTTTAATACCATTAGCAATTTGATTTAACTCATATTTGCCTTCCAAAGTTGCATTTAGCAAATCTGAATTGATGGTAATGCTACGTGTTTCGCCGTTTTCAAACTTCGAGCGCAGTCCAATAGATTGAATTTTATGCTTGTAAAACTCGTTCTGCAATTGAAGATTGGTAATCATGGCAGAACCTTCCGATTTAGTCAATTCATTATCCCTCAATTCCAAATCAATTTTTGCTTGACCACTTATAGTTAAAGGCTTAGCATATAGATTTAACGGTTGAAGATCGATTTTTTCAACGGCTAGCTTAAAGTCAAAATTAGGTGTTGAAGTGGTAAAGTCGAGCTCCCCGATAAAATCAAGTTGAACGTGTTCATCTGAAATAGATAAATTTCCTTTGAAAAGTTGTTGACTCAATCGCCCCTCAAAGTTAGCGTTTTGATAGCGGTATTTCCTGTACTCAAAGTTGCCAACATTAGCCACCAGCGTTGCATCGGCAGTCTTTCCAGTCAACCCTTTGCCTTCTTTCAAAAAGGCTTCCAAACTTATTTTTCCAAAGTTGCTATCGTTTGTCCAAGCCCCCAGATTAAACTCCTTGAGTACCAATTCACCACTATATTTTGCTTTTTCTAAGCCCGCATTAATCTCATTGAATCGAATATCCAAATTGGCAATACCCAAATTAGAATTAAGTCGCCCACCAATGATAAGGTCGCCAAAAATAAAAGAAAGTGTACCTCGATACTTGATTTTACCTAGCTTGTTAAAATTTTGAGGCAGTGAAAAATTAGGTAAGATTCTTTTTAGCGTTCTAATGTCAGATTCCAGCGCATCGAATTTGACAATCATGGTTGTAATTTCGGGATTTGTCAAGTTCTTAGCGTCAAAGGAAGCCCTAATACTTGCATTTTTATCCAATTGAATTACTAAATCATTACCATCCAAATTATTGACTGTTCCATCAATAACTCCTTGAATATCAATTTGATTATTTTGATTAAGTCTAAAAAAAGCATCTTTTTGCAGCATAGGCGCAAAGGTCATCACATCAGATAACTTCACCTTAGAACCGTCCTTAATCGCCAATCGCATTTTAACACGGTCGTTAAACTGCTCGAAATCGCTAAATTGATTGAACCGAAAAATCAAAGTGTCTCCAATGCTTGTGTTAGGCGTTTCGAGTAACATACCTTGCAAAGCAATTTCCTGATTGGAGATACTCCATTGAGAGACCAATAATTGATCTAGTTGAAATCCACTTAAATCATAAAAGCCTAAACATTCCAAACTTCCAGTGTAAGTGTCATTAACATGATAAAAACTATTAACAGTTAAGTTAATATTTTTTAAATGTAAATGATTGTAATTCAATATACTATCTGGTGTTAGTCGAATTGGTTCTAGCCTATTGTTGTCAAATTTAAAAGTTCCCTCATCTATGTTGAATTTATTGATTTGAACGGCAAAATTATTGGGAACTTGTTCTAACTTCAGCGAATCCGAAATGACTGGTGGCAGTATAGTTTGATAGAAGACACTATCATACTCAAAAGTGATAATATTAAATTTAGGTCTATAAAAATCAGCTTTTTCTATGACTAAACGTTTATCTTGTAGGCTCAATTCTCGCACACGGATATTTCCTCTAGGCAGTAGCAAGGTAGAGTAATTCCCCTTCACGCTATCTAACTTACTGTATGTCAATTTATTGAAATTAACTCGTCTAATGTTTAAGCTAAAACTACTTGGCGAAGTTTCTTTTTTTTCCTCTTTGTCAATGCGCTCAAAAGCCGCTAAGAATGTTTGTAAATTATCTAGCAATTCTCCTGCCCTCCTTTTAACGTTAAGCTGGGCATTTGTGCAATAAATATCACCGATGTCTAATTTCTTTGCCAACAATCCAAATAGATTGGAATTAAAGGCGATTCTAACTTTCTCACTGTAAAAAAGCGTATCCTGATGGGTATCTTTTACTAAGACATGATCTAGGATTAGATTGTCAAAAAGCGTCAACCGAACCCTCCCTACCTCAACTTGTGCTTCAGAAACCCTAGAGAGGTATTTTGTAACTTGTTGCATCACAAACTGTTGCACAAAATAAAAACGAAGAGAAAGTAAGAGCAGCACAATGATAAATAGGATACCTCCTATTCCCAGCGTACTGTACTTGACTATTTTCTTTCGATTTACCATGAGATTTTAGTTTGGGCTGTAATCATTGATGCTATAAAGATAATGTTTTAATCAACCATTTTCTTTACACAAGAGATGTATTTGAAGATAAGTTTAACAATATATAAACAGTTTTCAACAAAAAAAGACCTAAGTACAGTATTTGTACTTAGATCTTTTCTCCTTAAAGGCAAGTAGTTGATATTGATAGCTCATTCCATTCAATAGGTTGAACCACCCAGACTACTTATTTATTTAGCCAAAGAAGCCGCCCCACCTACAATTTCCGAAATTTCTTTAGTAATTGCTTCTTGACGTGCTTTGTTATATGAAATCTTCAATTCTTTAATAATTTCCTCTGCATTTTCAGTAGCATTATCCATGGCACTCATACGTGCGCCATGCTCAGAAGCATGTGTATCTAACACATATTTTTGAAATTGCGTTTGCAAGATACTTGGTATCAGTTCCGCCAACAGAACTTCTTTGTCTGGCTCAAACAAATAATCTGCTTTCCTTGCGCTAGTGGAATTACTTACCTCAATTTTAGGAACAGGCAAAAATTTTACGACTTGAGGTATTTGTACAACTGCATTTCTAAATTGTGCATAAGCAACTTCTACCAAATCATAATTCTTTTGCTCAAAAGCGTCCATTAGTGATTGAGATACTCTGGATATATTGTCGAAAGTAAGATTTTCAAATAGGGAAACATAATCTGTAATAATGGTAGCGTCTTTTGCATAATTTTTCTTTGCAAACTCAAATCCTTTTTTGCCAATCGGCAAGATAGTAAGGTTTTCTTTTTGAATGCCTGCCGCTTGATAAGCCTCAATTTTAGCCTTTGCCTCTTTAACAATATTAGTGTTGAATGCACCACACAAACCTCTGTTGGAAGTAACTATCACCATACATACTTTGTTAACTTCCCTCTCTACCCCAAAAGAAGAACTTATATCACCTTCCAAATTAGACAAAATATTCACTAAGATTTCTTGTTGCTTATCTGCATAAGGACGCATTTGTTGAATTGCCTGCTGTGCGCGACGCAACTTTGAAGCCGACACGAGCTTCATAGCTTTAGTAATTTGCTGCGTTTTATTCACGGAAGCAATGCGTTCTCTAACTTCTTTTAGTTTACCAGACATACATTTTATGATTATTTCCAGCAATACTAGGCACACGAGATGTACCCAATATTGCTAGTTAGTCCAAATTTTATTTGTATTGTGCACTTAGTTCCGCAGCTAAATCTTCTAATATTTTTGCAGATTCTCCTTGTACTTCTCCTTTCTTTGTTTTGAAAAAAGCCAAAATATCGGGATGGCGCTGCTCTAATGTTGTCAAAAATACATCTTCAAATTGCTTCACTTTCTCAACAGGTACATTTTTCAATAAATTCTTTGTACCCAAGTAGATAATGGCCACTTGCTTTTCAACTGCCATTGGTGCATGCTCGGCTTGTTTTAGAATTTCTACGTTGCGTTTTCCTTTTTCCAAAGTGCTCAAAGTAACAGCATCTAAATCAGAACCGAATTTTGAGAATGCTTCCAAATCGCGGTAAGCAGCTTGGTCAAGTTTTAATGTACCCGATACTTTCTTCATGGAGCGTATTTGCGCAGAACCACCTACGCGACTTACCGAAATACCAACGTTAATGGCAGGACGGATACCTGCGTTGAATAAGTTGGATTCCAAGAATATCTGACCATCTGTAATGGAAATCACGTTTGTTGGAATATAAGCAGAAACATCTCCAGCTTGTGTTTCGATGATAGGAAGCGCCGTCAAAGAACCTCCTCCCTTCACTAATCCTGATGCCTTCAATTCTTCAGGAATATCATTCATTTGCTGCGCAATCGCATCGTTATTGATAATTTTTGCAGCGCGCTCCAATAAGCGAGAGTGCAAATAAAATACGTCACCAGGATAAGCCTCGCGTCCTGGAGGGCGACGTAGCAACAAGGATACCTCTCTGTAAGCCACTGCTTGCTTGGACAAATCGTCAAAAACAATTAAAACTGGATGCCCTGTATCGCGGAAAAACTCGCCAATAGCCGCACCTGCAAAAGGAGCATAAAATTGTAGTGGCGCAGGCTCAGCAGCAGGTGCTGAAACAACAACCGTATAGTCCATAGCACCATAGGTTTGAAGGGTTTTTACCACTTGTGCGACAGTAGATGCTTTTTGACCAGTAGCTACATAAATGCAATAAACTGTTTCACCCGCTTCATAAAATTCTTTTTGATTGATGATGGTATCAATCGCAACAGCCGTTTTACCTGTTTGACGGTCGCCAATGATCAACTCTCTTTGCCCGCGTCCAATCGGAATCATAGAGTCAATTGCTTTGATACCTGTTTGAAGTGGCTCATTCACTGGCTGACGATAAATTACCCCTGGTGCTTTTCGCTCAAGCGGCATATTATAGCGTTTGCCTTTTATTTCGCCTTTTCCATCAATAGGCTCTCCTAGCGGATTCACTACACGTCCAATAAACCCTTCACCTACTGCAATAGAGGCAATCTTACCAGTCAATTTTACTTTAGACCCTTCTCGAATACCGGCAGCAGAACCCATTAATACTACACCTACATTATCTTCTTCGAGATTCAATACAATAGCTTGTGTGCCTGTTTCAAATTCGACAAGTTCACCTGCTCCAGCTTGTGTAAGTCCATACACAAGTGCAATACCATCTCCTACTTGAAGGACTGTCCCTATTTGCTCTAGTTCTGTTGCGCTATCGAAACCAGTTAACTGGCTTTTCAATATTGCTGATATTTCGTCTGGTTTTACCGCGACTGCCATTTTTTCTATGTTTAGAAGTGATGAGTTAATATTTAGTTTAGGCTAATTATTGATGTATTTGAATCAGAAAAATCAACATCTAAAACATCAAGCCCAATTTATTTTCTTTCAATTTGAGAAACATACAAGTTTCTTTGAGTAAAACTCTTTTTCAGTTCATCCAATTTTCGAGCAATGCTTGCATCATACTGTTTGCCCTCAAACTCAAGTACCACTCCCCCAATCAAACTAGGATCAACCTCTACCGTTATTTCTACTTCTTTTGATATACCTGATTCAGCAATCAATTTTTGCTTAATGTTCTCTACTGTTGAGTCGCTTAACTCAATAGCAGTTGTAATCTTCAAATCACTAATACCTTTCATTGATTTGTACTGACTAATGAAAGCACGCGCAATATCAGGTAAGATCGCTTCTCTACCCTTTGACAATACTAGCTCAAAGAACTTAGTAGTAAGTTCCGAAACCTTCTCATCAAATAAGGCATTGATAATTTTCTTTTTCTTATCGCCACTTAAGATAGGGCTATTAAGAACCATCTTAAAATCCTTATTTTCAAGCACTTGCTGAAAGTACATCATATCGTCGTGTACTTGTTCTAGCTCTCCTCTTTCCTGCGCAAGATCAAGTAATGATTTTGCATATCTTCCAGACACTTTTACAAAAGCCATAAATTGTATTTAGTTTTGGTGAAGTCAAAAGGATGAAACCTTATGAACTAACTGTCATAATTAATTTAGCTTAATCTCATTCACCAACTGATTGACAAATTCTTCTTGCTTTTTTTTCTCTTGCAATTCTTGTCGCATTACTTTTTCCGCTATTTCAATCGCCATTAGCCCCACTTGATTTTTCAAATCAGTGATAGCAGCCATTTTTTGATTTTCGATATCCTCTTTGGCGGATTGTAATTGATTTTTGTATTCTACATTTGCCCGCTCCCTCGCCTCATTGATAATCATATCTTTGGCTTCTTTAGCTTCTTTCAATATTTTTCCGCGTTCTTCTTGCGCTAAAGCCAATAATTCTTTATTTTCTGCCTTCAAATTTGCCATTTCTTGACGGGCTTTTTTGGCTTCATCTAAAGCATCTTGAATATCATTCTCTCTTTTCTTTAGTGCATTTTGAATTGGTTTGAAAGCAAATCTACCCAGAAATAACCAAACTACTAAGAAGATAAGTGTTGTCCAAAAGAAGATACCCACTTCTGGGGTAATCGGAAACTCAACTGCAAGTAAGAATACCATTTTGTATAGAGTTTAATGCGTTTTAATAATTTATTGTCAACCCGAAAAGTAGCCAACCGCTACTTTGTCGGGCTGTTTTTTTTGATTGGCTTAAGACAAAAAGAATGCACCTACAATCGCAAACAATGCCGCACCTTCGATAAGTGCTGCTGCAATAATCATTGCAGTTTGGATTTGACCACTAGCTTCTGGCTGACGAGCCATACCTTCTACCGCTTTACCACCGATTTGTCCAATGCCGATACCTGCACCTAATACTGCAAGACCTGCGCCAATTGCTGCTAACGTTCCAGTCATTTTAGCAAATTTTTATAAAAATGAATTAATGTGAATGTGCTAAATCGTGTTCTTGCTCGTGGTCGTGATGATGATCATCCGCCACTGCTGAACCTATGTATAGTGCGCTCAAGAGGGCAAAAATAAATGCCTGCAAGAAAGCCACAAACAATTCCAATAAGTTGATAAAGAAAGCAAAGGTTAACCCAATGGCACCTCCCGCAAAAGCACCACCATAACTTTGTCCGTTTTTACCCATAATAAAAATCAAGCCCACCAATACCAAAACCAAAATATGCCCAGCCGTAATATTGGCAAAAAGACGTATTAATAAAGTAAATGGCTTAATAAATATACCTGCTAACTCAATAGGGGCAAGCAAAAAACGCACCCATTTTGGCGTACCCGGCATCCAGAAAATATGCTGCCAGTAGTGCTTATTACCACTAAATGTAACCACTAGAAAAGTAAAAAACGCCAACGCAGCCGTAGTAGCTATGTTGCCTGTTATATTAGCTCCACCAATGAATGGAATTAAGCCTAAAAGGTTACAAAACAACACAAAAAAGAATAGCGACATAATAAACGGCATGTATCGTTCATACTTTGAACCAATACTAGGAATGGCTACTTCATCACGCATGAACGTGAAGATGGGTTCAAAAAAAGATTGAATCCCTTTTGGTGCTTTACCATCTCTTGTTTCGTAAGCCCTTTTGATTGAGCCAAATACAAGAAATAGTAGCACAGAGGCTAAAAGCATGTTTGCTACATTCTTCGTAATAGATAAATCGAACCAATTTGCACTACCCAAACTAAATAAAGTAGCTGGCTTTTCTAGCAAATATTCCTTTCCATCTGCGATAGCATAGTAGCTATATACTTTGTCATTACTTACTCTAGTTTCTGTGAAATCAATGTGCTTTAAGGCAGCAGCAGCTTCATCACAAGCAATGCGCTTAACATCGCCATGGTCAAGCACATATCCATTGATTACTTTATGTCCATGTTCAAAAGCCGAAGACATTGTGAAGGTTAGCCCCTCTTTTTTAGAGTAAAGAATACAAGGAAGTGGAATATGTACATTTCCCCAAAGGTGAATTTCGTTAGCATCTGATATATGGTGCATCACATGATCTGTGTAGGACATTTCATGCTCATGCCCTTTGTGGTGCTCACCATGATAGGCTTCACCACAACTAACATTTACTGTTTCGTGGCTATGGTCATGCTGTTCATCACTAGCTTTCATAGCGAATGATGACATCAAAACAGCCGTAAACAAAAAACTTTTAATTATTATTTTTACCGTCATACAACCTTTGTTAAAGACATTTCTCTAAAACGGTGCGAAGGTACGTATTCCAAGTATTTTGCAAAAACTTAATCCTTTTTTTTTTCAAGTATTTTATGATAGAAAAATAGTTTTTCTTTAGTTGATAAAGTGTTTTATTCTACCTTTCAATATGTAAATTCTTTTCCAGTGTATGAGTGTTTATTTTTTGGACTTAAAATTGGTAAGATAATACAAAAAACGAAATTTTCTTTTTTTAAGAAAAAAATACTTTTTTCGTTAAATTTCACTTTTGTACGTTACACGGGAACAAGAATAAAGTAAAACAACTAACATTTTTAATGAATTATGGTCAGCATCTTAATGCCTGTTTACAACACGGCTACTTATTTAAGGGAATGCCTTGATTCTATTCTATATCAATCTTTTACCGATTGGGAATTGATTGCTGTAAATGACTTTTCTACGGATGAAAGTTGGTCTATTTTACAACTCTATCAATCGAAAGATAGCAGAATAAAAGCGTTTCGGAATACAGAAAAAGGCATCATACCAGCTCTTCGCTTCGCTTTTCAGCAAAGCAAGGGCGACTTCATTACACGTATGGACGCAGACGACCGAATGGCACAGCATAAGTTAAAAATTTTGCACCAACTGCTCAATACATCGGGTAGAGGGTTCGTAGCCACAGGCTTAGTGGAGTATTTCTCATCACAAACACTGGGAGCGGGTTATATTAATTATGCCAACTGGTTAAATGAATTAACGCTACGACAAGCCAATTTTCAAGATATTTATAAAGAATGTGTTATTCCTTCGCCTTGCTGGATGTTGCATAAATCAGACCTTATTCGATGTGGAGCATTTACATCTAATGTTTACCCTGAAGATTACGATTTGTGCTTTAGAATGTATGAGCAAAAACTAAAGGTAATTAGTGAAAATATCATTTTGCATTATTGGCGCGACTATCCCAATCGCACCTCGCGAACGAATGAACATTACAGCGATAATCGCTTTCTAGCTTTGAAAATGCACTATTTTCTAAAATTGGATTATCAGCCAGAAAAAACGCTCTATCTTTGGGGAGCAGGTAAAAAGGGGAAATGGGTGGCTAAATCATTGATAAACAGCGGTATCAACTTCACTTGGGTTTGTAATTCGGATTCCAAAATAGGACACAATATATATGGTGTAATGTTGCGTTCGTTTGAGGAAATAGACAACAACCACAATATACAACTTATTATTGCCGTAGCTGCTCCCGACGATAAACGGATGATTCTGAAAATTCTTTCGGAAAAAAGAATTGCACTCAATTATTTTTTTTTCTTTTGTTAAACAGAAGGCTAAAATGGGGAATAATCTACATCTTGTTTGGGAGGAATTGAATCGAATAGCTTTACTAGGCACTAGCCGTGCAGATTTTTCGCCTGGTATGCTATCAAGTCTGCGGTCATTAGGGATTCCAATAGAAGATACCTCTGATTCAAAAATCGTTTTGGAGGCTTTAGCTTTGCTCGGTAATCTCAAAAAACTAATTCCTGAATTATCTACTCTTGAAGGAACATTACCTAAAAAAGTAAATTTAGATACTAACACTGATTGTTTACCCGTAAAACACGTTGCTTTTTTCATTAAAATATTACAAGAATATCAAGGTGCATTAGCTGAGTTTTCCACGCTCGCTCAGCAGAGAAAGTGGAAATTGCCATCAGCACTTAGCCCCTTAGCATTGAATTTGGTGTTACAAAACGTTAGTTATTGGGATGCCGTAGCTCCTTTACTCGATGAGGCGGCTTGGTGGGTAATTGAGCAAAATAAAGATTGGCAATTTCTAAAAACATTACCCTTTCAGCCTTTGGAGCGACCTCTGGAACGCATATCAAAAGCCAACCATTACCTCCATGAGGCTGGCAGTGGCAACTTATTAACACATCAAGAGGGAATAGAACATGCCTATTGGTTTGAAATATTACAATATGACGAGTATCTGAAAGAAAAATGGCATCGCGCTGTTGCTAATGATTACCATAGGAATTACTCTATGAAAGCAATCATCAATATTTTAGAATTTCGCAAAAATATGCACTTTTCGTTTGATTCTATTTAATTTTACAAACTTTAACTTGGAATAATTCCTTTTATTCACAATTAGGTACAAAACCATTAAAAAGTAGCTATGTATTTATTAGCAATAAAAGAGGCAAAAATCAACTTCAAAACATCTATACGATTACATTTGCTCTTGAATTAAAGCAAAAACGGTAATGTTAATAGATACGCATGCGCATTTATACGCTAGTCAGTTTGATAGCGATAGGTCTGAGATGATACAACGGGCAATGGATGCTGGTATTAGTGCTGTTTATCTACCCAATATAGATAAGCAATCTATTGAGCCAATGCTCTCATTAGAAGCGAGTTATCCCGATTTTTGCTTTGCAATGATGGGGATTCATCCTTGCGCTATCAAGGAAAATTACGAAGAAGAACTAGCAGAAGTAGAAAAATGGTTGGCGAAACGAACTTTTTGTGCAGTTGGCGAGATAGGCTTAGACTTATACTGGGACAAAACTTTTTTTGAGCAACAAAAAGATGCCTTTCGTCGGCAAATTAATTGGGCAAAAGCATTGGATTTACCTATTGTCATTCACTCTAGGGAATCCACCTGGGAAGTAGTTGAAATTTTACGCGAGTTGAAAGACGAAAAATTAAGCGGTATTTTTCATTGCTTTGGTGGAACTTTAGAAGAAGCCAATGCCATTATTGAACTAGGATTTTACTTAGGCATCGGAGGAGTGTTAACTTATAAAAAGTCAAAATTAGAGGAAATACTAGAGTTCATTGACTTAGAGAACCTAGTATTGGAAACGGATGCACCCTATCTTGCGCCCACTCCACATAGAGGAAAGCGCAACGAAAGTGCTTATGTAAGAACAATTGCTGAGCAGTTAGCTTTAGTGAAGGAAACAACTTTAGAGGAGGTCGCAAAAATTACGAGCCGTAATGCTCGACAAGTTTTTGTTCCACTAATTTGAAAATAATTCAGAATAGCATTTTGATATGTAATTGCTTTTTACAATTTTTGCATAAAGTTGTGGTTTCATAACAAGCCAACAAAAAAGTTCATAAAAAAAGGTTTTTTTTCTCTTTACTTATAAAGCTATAATTTAAGTTGCTATATTTGTTATAGAATTGTTAAAGAACAGTCGAAGATAGTCAGCGATGTGAAGATAGAGAGGTGGCCGAGTGGTTGAAGGCGCACGCCTGGAAAGTGTGTATACTCCAAAAGGGTATCGAGGGTTCGAATCCCTTCCTCTCTGCACTATTTTTTAATATTATCTTTGGAACAAATTTTTGTCGGATAAAAACATTCCTTCATTAAAAAACTATTGTTTAAAACCTTATTATCATGCAAAAAATTCTTACACTATTGTTGGTGCTTGGTTTGATTACTTTTGCTATGCCTAACATTTATGCACAAGACGAAAATGCAGTTGAAGAAGTAACAACTGCAGTTGAAGAAGTTAAAGAAGAGGCGGTAGAAACAGTGGCTGCTGCTACTGAAGAATCTGCTGGTGCACTTCAAGTTATTAAAAAATACTTTATTCAAGGTGGTTGGGGCTTTATGAGTACAGTATTGATTTGTTTAATCTTAGGATTAGCATTCTGTATTGAGCGCATTATCACACTCAATGTGGCTTCTACGAACACAGACAAACTAATGCGCCGTATTGATGAAAAATTGAAAGAAGGCGACATTGAAGGAGCAAAAGAAGTTGCCCGTTCTACTAATGGTCCAACAGCAAGTGTTATGTTTGAAGGCTTGAAAAATGCGAAGGAAGGTCCTGAGGCTGTTGAGCGTGCTATCACTTCTTATGGCAGTGTTCAAATGGGTTTACTAGAAAAAGGATTGGTTTGGATTGCTTTGTTTATTGCTATTGCGCCAATGCTTGGGTTCATGGGTACAGTAATCGGGATGATTCAAGCATTCGATAAAATTGAAGCAGCAGGTGATATTCGCCCTGACGTTGTTGCGGGTGGTATTAAAGTCGCACTTTTGACAACAGTATTTGGTCTTATTGTGGCGATTATCCTTCAAATCTTTTACAATTACATCGTATCAAAAATTGATAGCATTGTAAATAAAATGGAAGATGCTTCTGTTTCTTTAGTAGATATTTTAGCTACTAACAATGTATTTAGAAAATAATTTGGTTTTTAGAAATAATGGGTGGCTAGCATTTTCTATCAGTAGAAAATGCTAATCCAATCTCTAATTACTTAATTCATAAAAAAATAGTATATGTACAATTTTTTAGCTAGAAATGGTCAAACATTAGCATTTGGTCTTGGTGCATTATTGACTATTATATTTTACTTGTCCGTTTTTTCAGGATTAGAAAAGTTCAACATGCAAGCAAGAGAAGACCAATGGACAACTAATATTTTTAACATAGGGTTCTATGCTTCTATCTTCTTAACTGCAGTCTGTCTTATTGCTGCGGTTGCATTTGGTTTGATTCAAATGGCAAATAGCCCTAAGGCAGCTTTAAAGGGAATTGTTGGTGTAGCTGGATTATTAGGTATTTTCTTTCTGATTTATTCTTCTGTTGATCCAACCGCTGCCCCTGCTGATGTACAAGCAGTAGAACAACAATTTGAAGTAACTGCACAGCAAAGTAAATTTATTAGTGGTGCTATCATAACTACTGTTGTTTTAGCAAGTGCTGCTTTGGTTACTTTCTTAGTATTTGAAGTAATTAATCTTTTTAAATAGGATTCGGTGAATAAGTTGGTAACAATAATCTGACTTTTCATCACAAAATAAAAATCTTATGGCTAGATCAAAAAATCGCGGAAGCAATGAAATCAATGCGAGTTCTATGGCAGATATTGCCTTCTTATTGTTGATTTTCTTTTTGGTAACTACCACGATTGCACAAGATAAAGGAATTCAAGTATTGTTGCCACCTTGGTCAGAAGATGCTCCTGACCCTGCTAAATTAAATAAGCGCAATGTATTCGCTGTATTAGTAAATGCAGATAACCAACTCTTAGTAAGAGGTGAACTAGCCAACATTACTGAGCTTAGAGAGCGTGCAAAAGAGTTTATTAGTAATCCTGGTAGAAGAGAAGACTTAGCAGAATCTCCTCAAAAAGCGATTATCTCTTTAAAAAATGACCGTTCTACTAAATACGGAGTTTACATAGAAGTGTACAACGAATTGAAAGCAGCTTATCAGGAACTTTGGAATGACCTTTCTCAGCGTTTATATGGTGAGCCATACAGCGAAGAAATGTCCGATGCAAAGAAAAGAGTGATTCGTACAGAGATTCCTTTTGTATTATCAGAAGCAGAGCCAACCGATTTTGGTAATGAAGGGTAAAATTATCATTCAATCAAATTACATTGTAAAGGTGTAGTTACAAAAAATAAGTTATGCCAAAGTTCTCAAAAAAAAGAGGAAAATCTAATCCAACAGTTTCTACGGCGTCATTGCCTGATATTATTTTCATGTTGCTTTTCTTCTTCATGGTAGCTACTGTGATGCGTGACTCTTCTTTAAAAATTAATGTTTCAATTCCTCAAGCTACGGAATTAACAAAAATTAAGGATAAGTCTTTGGTAAATAATATTTATGTAGGTAAGCCAACTTCACAGTATCAAAGCCTTTATGGAACAAGTCCAATGCTTCAACTCAATGACAAATTAGTGAATAGAACTAACATTGAGGGAGAAATTCCTTTGTTCTTGGAAAAGCATAAACTGAAAGTACCAGAATCACGTCATGGTGCTATCTATAGTTCTTTGAAAGTGGATGGCAACATAACAATGGGTATCGTCAACGACTTGAAAACAGCTTTAAGAAAGGCAAATCAGTTGAAGATTAACTATTCTGCTAGACAGCGTGTAGAAGGATAAATAGATTTATTCGCCTCTTTTAAGATTTAATTAATAATTGATCGGTTGGGATAATTACTCTTCCGATCAATTTCTTTTTTAGAAAATTTGAATAAAGACGTCAGATTTTCGTTTCAGCTATTAAATAATAAAGTTATGAAATACACTACTGCTATACTACTTCTGTACATGGTTTTGCTCTGCGCTTGCAACACAGAAAAAATGAAGATGGCAGAGGAAACCACAACCACTCCAGAAGCAAAAAATATAGAAGTTGCTACCATTCAAGAAATGTTTTATTTGCCTACCGCTATTGGTAACGTTCCTGTTTACAATAGTTTTGAAGGAATTGAGCCACTATTTCAGCAAAAAAATGATACCCTTTACATCATTAATTTTTGGGCAACTTGGTGTGCGCCTTGCGTAGAGGAACTGCCTTACTTTGAGAAAATTAACGAAGCATACCGAGAACAAAAAGTAAAAGTCATTTTAGTAAGCCTTGATTTTAAACGACAGTTGGAAACTAAACTTCAACCATTTTTAGAAAAAATGCCACTTCGCTCTCAGGTAGTGGTGCTGACAGATAACAAATATAACAACTGGATTAATAAAGTAGATGCTAACTGGGGTGGTGCAATACCTGTAACGGTCATTTACAAAGGCGAGCAACGGCAGTTTTTTAGCGACCAATTCTCTGATTTTGAGGAGCTAGAAAATGTAATCAAGAAATTGATTTAGAAACCTATTGGAGGTTATTCTTGTTCTATTTATAGAATTTGTTGCTTCAAGATTTATTTTTTTACTTATACAATCACTCTTTTATGAAAAAAATTATTTTTATAACACTTTCCGTTATAGTAGCGCTTGTTGTTTTTGTAGCAGCAACCCAAAGCACAGCAGGTTTAAAAGTGGGCGATACTGCCAAGGATTTCAAATTAAAAAATATAGACGGTAAAATGATTAGCCTCTCTGATTTTAAGGACGCTAAAGGTTTTATTATTAACTTCACTTGTAATTCCTGTCCTTTTGCTGTGTTATATCAAGATAGAGTAGTAGAAATGCAGTCAAAGTATGGCAAAAGCTATCCTGTAATCAATATTATGCCTAACGATGTGAGCATTAAACCAGAGGACGATTTTCAACATATGCAAGAAAGAGCCAAAGAAGTTGGTTATCAATACTATCTTTTAGATGCAAAACAAGAAGTGGTTCGCCAATTTGGTGCTGAACGCACGCCACACGTATATGTGCTAGACCGCAATCTGAAAGTTCGTTACATCGGTGCGATAGATGATAGCCCTCAAAACGAAGAAGATGTTAAAATCAATTATGTTACAAGCGCAATCAAAGCGATTGAAAACGGTAAAGAACCAGAACCTAGCTTCACAAAAGCAATTGGTTGCAGCATTAAATTCAAGAAGTAGATTTTTAGACAGGATAAACAAGGTTTAGCATATTTATTTCGTGTGTAAAAACTTGTTTATCCTATCTAAAAAATCCTTTATATTACTCCATATAATTCTCCACCTTTGCTAAATAAGCGATCTACTTTTTGGCTTATTTTATGGTCAGTTTCCAATACTGGCGCATGATGTGGCTTAATGCGTGCATCAAACACCAATGAAGAAGTACAACCCCAATGTTTAAACTCTATGAAACTCCCTACTCCGTAAATGTCATGCGATGGATTTGTTCTAGTAAAAGTCGCCCAGACAAAGTTGTTGAATGTTTCTATTAAAAATTGACTATCATCACAAACGACAATCATAGGAATATGAGTTAAATCAAATCGCTCCAAATGCTGCGTTAACACATCTATTTGCTGCCTATCCTGTTCATTTGTGAATGGCGTTGCTTGGATAGCGAGAATACCTGGTTGCACAAATTTAGGTTGGCTAAACCCAACAGGTAATGAAAAATCGGTAGGCAATTCCGCTTTTAAATCTCGCTTTTTTGGTCCACAGCAAGCAATAACTACTTTTGAACCCTCATTCCAACCTGAGCCAGAATAATCTAAGGTATCTATCGTGGTGCGGGTTTGAAAATGCAAATCACGCGTTAGGTCAATTCTTTCCAGCACATGACGGAAATAATCTTCCATATGATGCGTATTCAAATTCGGGTCGTCTCCGTGCGCAGCAATAAATAAAAATTTAGCTAAAGAAGTTTGTCCTGACCCAATAATACGGTTGGCTTGTGTGATAATTTCTTCTGGCTTGCGCTCTCGAAACGGCATATAACGCTCGCTACCAATGGCTAACAATAGCGGATGCACACCAGCAGCATCCACAGCATTAATTTCCTTAATGCCTGGAAATTCTTGTGGCGTAAGCAATTTTACTAAATTATGAATCAAATAGCCAAAACTACTATCTTCCTGCGGCGGTCTCCCCACCACAGAAAAATGCCAAATGGCATCCTTACGATGATATACATTCTCCACGTCCATGACTGGAAAATCATGTTGTAAACTGTAATATCCCAAGTGGTCGCCAAAAGGACCTTCGGGCTTTTTTTCTTTTTTTCTGATAGTCCCTGTAATAACAAAATCGGCGAAAGCAGGTAATATATGCTCATTTTTCCAAACATATCCGAAGCGATGTCCCCCCATCATGCCTGCAAAAGTCATTTCTGTAAGCCCTTCTGGCAAGGGCATAATCGCTGCAAACGCATAGGAAGGCGGTCCGCCAATGACCACCGAAGCGCGGAACGGCTCATCCGTTTCGTTGTGCATCGTATGGTGAACGCCTATGCCTCTATGAAGTTGGTAGTGCATCCCTACTTCTTTATTCATAATATATTCATTACCAGATAGTTGCACTCGATACATTCCAATATTGGATTGCATGATGCTTTTTGTTTTTGGAGGCAACGTAATCACTTGGGGCATTGTCACAAATGCTCCGCCATCCATGGGCCAAGACTTAATCAAAGGTAGTTGGTCAATTGTGGTTGTGCCATGCAAAATAGGTGCGCCAAGTTGCTTGCGCTTGGGTAATGCAGAAAGGGCAGTGAATGGCGCACTGGTATATCGAAGTGGATTCTTGAAGAAATTGGCAGGATCAGCTTTTAGTTCAATTACTTTTTGCACCTTGTTAATAGTATGCCGAAACAAAAAATCGGTGCGCTCAAAAGTACCGTAAAGATTGGACAACGCTTGGAATGGGCTGCCTTTCACTCGCTCAAATAAAATAGCAGGTCCTTTTGCTTCAAATATCCTTCTATGAATTTCCGCTATTTCTAAATCGGGATCAACTTCTGTCTTAATGCGTAAGAGTTGACCATGTTTTTCCAAATCTAATGCTGCCTGTCGAAGACTTTTATATGCCATGTTTATTTATGTCAAGTGATTTCCAATAGTTAAAAAGAACAACGAATCGTCATATAGGTTTGTCATCGAATTATAAAAGCGGGGAACTTGGACAAAAGAAGGTTAGTAAAAAATGGAGCGAGTTATGATTAATAATAAATTAGAAATTATGGGTGATTAGTTGCAAGTGGATTTCATCAACGTTTAATTGACTGTTCAAATAATGTCTTTACAATTAACTACTGCTTAATTCAACTTGTTGCTCAACTAAACAGTTATTCATCTCTAAATATCAAATTATAAAAAATGACAGAAAAAGATAAACGTACAGATATAAATGAACTCGGCGAGTTTGGATTAATTGAACATCTAACAAAACCATTTAGCACTAAAAATAGATCCACGCTCAAAACAGTGGGCGACGATGCAGCCGTTATCCAAAACAATAATTTCCTCACAGTGGTTTCTACGGATATGCTAGTTGAGGGCATTCACTTTGACCTAGCTTACACTCCTTTGCGCTATCTAGGTTACAAATCGGTGGTTGTTAATCTATCTGACATTTATGCTATGAATGCTCAACCAAAGCAGATTACAGTCTCATTAGCACTGTCTAATCGCTTTTCCGTAGAGGCTTTGGAGGAACTGTATAAAGGAATTCAAGAGGCTTGTGAGCTATATAAAGTGGACTTAGTGGGCGGCGATACAACGTCTTCACCACGTGGACTGTACATCAGTGTGACAGCTATTGGTCAAGGCGAAGTAGAAAAGATGAGCTATCGCAACGGAGCAAAAGTCGGTGATTTATTATGTATTACGGGTAATGTAGGGGCTGCATATTTAGGGCTACAAATTTTGGAGCGAGAAAAACAAATATTTCAGCAAACAGGCGCACAACCTGATTTTGAAGAACAACAATATCTCATTGAACGGCAACTTAAACCCGAAGCTAGAAAGGATATGATCGAACTTTTCGCTAAGAATAAACTTGTTCCTACTGCTATGATTGATGTGTCTGATGGAGTCGCTTCTGAAATTTTTCATATCTGCAAACAATCTGGAGTAGGTGCATACATCGAAGAAAGTGGTGTACCGATTCATCCAAATGCACAAGAAATGGCGATTAAATTTGGACTTGATCCTATCACTTGTGCTTTAAGCGGTGGCGAGGATTATGAACTCCTTTTTGCGATTAATCCTAAAGATTTGGACAAAGTGAAGTATCTACCTGATATTTACATCATGGGAGAAATTGTTGCACCTGCTGACGGTATTAAATTGCATACCAAAGGCGGTCAAATTCACCCATTGAAGGCACAAGGATGGAAGCATTTTTAATAAAAAAGGCACTGAGCAAAACGCCCAGTGCCAATATTTTAGACTTGATTGCTATTGATTACTCATTCGCAATCACAAAACGCTCGCTGTTACCTTGTTGGTCTAAGATGAAGTAAACGCCTGCCGCTAAGTGGGATAGGTCAAGTTTTAACTCGTTCCATCCTTCATTGGCTCTGCCTGCACTTACCACCTGCACTCTTCTTCCCGTCATATCTGTGATGATAAGTTTGCTTGCTCCCGCTTCTGGTGCATAGAATCTTACCGTCAATTCATCTGTGTTCGCTAGTGGACTTGGATACACTTGGATACCGCCTGTTGTCGCTTTACAATTTGCACTCAACACACGCACTGCTGAGTATACAAATGTACCATCTTCATCTACTTGCTTCAAGCGGTAGTATTGAGTAGCTTTCTCTACTGCATCCACAAACTGATAGCTTCTGTAGGATACAGAGTTGCCTGCTCCTTTCACTTTGCCGACTGTCTTGAATAGTTTACCGTCCAAACTGCGCTCTACTTCAAAGTGTGCAAAGTTTTGTTCACTTGCTGTCGCCCAGTTCAATATCGCTTCGCAACCATCCGCTTTCACTTCAAAGCTCAACAATTCTACTGGAAGTACCGCTGTTTCTAGGTAATCCTCTACTTCTCCATCTATCGCTCCTCCTTTGGACGCATCGCCACCGCTGGTGAATACGTTCATCAACGCCATATCTGTCGTGATTCTGAAGCGAACGCCAATGCTAGCATTTGCTACGACTGGATTACCACCATTTGTTGGTACATCCCCTTCGGCTGGTACTGCTATCGGCAAGCTAATTGTTCCGTTTGTTCCCGCTGGTACAGCGATAACATACACTTCTTTCACTCCGTTTGGATATTCGTCTGTGAAGTCGCCATCGCCATTCCAGTCAAAGAAACCGTATAACTTCGCCTCGTCTAGCGTCATGTTCATCACCACTACATCTATTGAAGTTACGCCTTGTTTCAACGCTTTCAAGTCGTTGACATCAACGCCATCTTCGTCGTCTAATCCGTTGGTGTCGTCGCCATTAGCGCCTGCTGTTGGTTGTCCATCGGCTTCTCCATCCACTAACTGACCTATTTTTACCACTCGTTTTGGATCAATTTTATGGCTCGGTCCATTGTCCGCTGCTGTTGTCGCATATGGTGCTGGTAAGTCGCCATAGTCTTTAATTAATCCAAAGCCAAAGTCTATCGTTTCGTTCACGCTGTTGTCTGGCAGTGTGCCTGGATATTTCGGCGTGCCTGAGCCTGAACCGCCTTGTCCTGTCTCGCCCGTTGGCTGCATGCCCGGCTGTAAGTCCACTACTGCTGATGCAATACCGCCATTCACTGGTGTGTCTAATCCGCTGTCGTTGTCATCGCCTCCTGCTGCACCTGGTATAGTCACTTTGTTTTCTAGTGCGCCGCCCATCGCAAAGTTGCTCGCTGGAATATAGATGACATATTTGCCCGGTGTCAAGTTGTCGAAGTAGTAGAAGCCATCTGCATCCGTTGTCGTTGTCGCTACTGGCATGTCCACGCCTGGATTGTCGCCTTCTTTGTAGATTTCAACGCTTACCCCTGCAATACCCATGTCGCCCATCGAAAACTTA
>CALDYY010000058.1 GCA_937944245.1 uncultured Saprospiraceae bacterium
GTAATTGAAATATTTGGGGAAAGCAAAGCAAAAATCTGGGCAGTTAAAGGCAGTGTCCATGAGCCATTTGCATTTGCAGTAACGCTTGCCAGCAGCACTTCACCTTGGCAGGGTTTGCCTGCACAATCCGATTTGTTAGCAATATAAACATCAATCCTATCATTAGCTTGAGCTGTTCCCGAAATTAATCCTGTTACACTATTAATAAATTGATTGATGACTGGTGCCGGTTTGGAAGCGTTTGCATTTCCACGTAGCACAATAGCGATGCTATCATTGCAAATAAAAAGATTATTGCGCATGGCAATTTGGTTGGCATTTCTATCCAACTCAATCCCCATAGGATTGTAAGCGATAATATTACCCTCCGCAGGCGTATTTCCGCCAAGTGTGTTGTTTCGTTCATTCCTTCCGACGGAAATACCACAGTTTTCATTGCCAATTTGCAGTGTTCTGTTATAATTCGTACCAATAATATTACTAGAAACTTTAGTATTCGTTACGCCTCCTTTCAGTACAATACCGCAACCTTCCCAAGGACCTGTTGGCGTAGCATTAGGAAAGATATCTTGCTCTATACCACAATTATAGATTACATTGCCTTTGTTGGGTGCACCTACAATGACATTACTTACGCCTGTTACATCAATGCCATCATCAGGGAAATTACGGATTTCAAGAGCATATACTTCACAAGCATTTCCTCTAATGAAAATAGCATTATTAGGATTGTTCCAATTTGTACGCGAGCCATCCAGTATAATTTTGGGTTCATAGTTATTGGCGTTACCAAACCCCGATTGGGTAGAACCATCAATAATCGTTCTTGCATCCGTCAAAGTGGGCAATGGTTGCCCTGTTGTCGAACCTACATATATGATATGCCTGCCATTGCCAGGAATGTTAAAACGAATAGTGTTTGCACCTGCCACGCTATTGGCACAATCAATGGCTGCCCTTAATGAGCCAGGTCCATCATCATTGGCGTTGGTTACGACAATAACCCCATTGGCATTGCTACAAGTGTTTTCTATTCGGGTTAGGGTTCTACAATTTGCAAAGCTAGAGGTATTACCTTGTGGGTCAGTAGCTGTTGCAGTTACGATATCGAAACGCCCAAAATCTAGGTTATTCACATTAAACCGCCAAGTGCTATCCCTTGCTACCACCACACGCCCAATAAATACCCTTCCTTGACAAGGATCGTTGTTGCATTCTGTTGAAGTATTGACAAATATTTCGACAAAATCATTTGGCGCTGCTGTACCTGCAATTACTTGATTGGAAGCGGTTGTTATGATAGGTGCTGGGTTATTCCTGTTACCACCGTTGCGTAAAGAAATGCCTTCTGTTTTGTTGCAGAAGATAGCATTACTAAACATGGCGCAAGAAATGGAATTTTCGATGCGAACACCTATTGGATTAAAAGCAATAATATTGAACGCATCCGGTTCACTCCCTCCGATAACGTTGTTGTTGGAATTACCCCGCACAATGATGCCACAAAATTCATTACCTAAAGTTGGCGTAAAATCGCGGTCTGTACCAATTAGATTGGATTGAATTTGACAGAACTGCGATTGATTGCGCAGTACAATACCACATCCTTCATAAGGTCCTGTTGGATTTGCACCTTCATAAAAATCGCGCTCTTCGCCACAACCATAAATAACATTTCCTCGTCTTGGCGCCCCAATCTTCACATTGTTTGCCCCAAATACATCAATACCATCATCGGGGAAATAGCGAATTTCTAATCCATATATTTCACAATTATCTCCTAAAATGAATAGTCCATTTACTGGTAAATTCCAACGAGTAGCGCGCCCATCGAGCACAATTCTTGGCTTTTCTGTTGACCCTACTTGAGTAGTACCATCTATAATAGTGCCTGCGTCGCTCAATGGTGGCAATGGTTCGCCAGTGGAAGAACCTACAAAAATGACATATTGAATTGCACCTTGCTGCACTTGGTTCATCCTAAAAATAATCCTATTCGGTCCTGGAATGGCATTAGCGCATTCAATAGCAGCTCTCAACGAGCCTGGACCAAGATCATTATTGTTGGTGACAACAATGTTGCCACCTTCGATGATACAATTATTGTTGTTGGCTTGTGCTGACAAATTTGAGTTTATTAGCCAAGCTAATGAAAAAATTAAAATATTACGACCTATTCGTAAAGAGATCATTGCTTACTGTTTATACTATTCACGGAAACCTATTCTTTATTTAAAAGGGGAATTATCTGAACAACCTACTTACCATTCAGGGGTAGCCCATCAAGCAGGTTGTATTTTTCATTAAATTGCTTTAAGGATAGCGCGTCATTTTATAACATTCTCCTAGACGGAAGAATACTACTTTAGGTTTCAAATATATGCCTACTTAACACATCTAAATTTCAAAAATATAATCTAAGACGCTCCGATGTTAACTTGGTCACCCAAACGTTACAAAACATTCACTTCAGGAGTAATTATAATATCAAATTTTTCTTTCACTGATTCAGCAATTTGGATTGCCAATGCCCATATTTCTTGACCTGTGGCATTGCCGTAATTCACTAATACTAAGGCTTGCTTTTCGTAAGCCCCTGTATTGCCTATGCGTTTGCCTTTCCAACCGCATTGTTCTATAAGCCAACCCGCTGGAACTTTGACTTTTTCCTCAGAAATTGGAAAAGAAATGATGTTGGGAAACTGCAATTTAAGTTGGTCAAAATGAGCGATTGAGATTTCAGGATTTTTAAAGAAACTACCTGCATTACCCAGTTGTGCGGGGTCGGGCAATTTACTTTGCCGAATAGCAATCACGGCATCACTCACCGCTTTGATGGAGGGTTTTATAATATTTTTTTTTGCCAATTCATCGCTGATTGCACCATAACTAATGTTGATGTTATGCTGTTTGGAAAGTTGGAAAAACACTTTACTAATAAGGAATTTACCTTTCAATGCTTGTTTAAAAATACTATCTCGATAGCCAAATTGACAATCGGCGAGCAAAAATTCCTCCACGTTGCCACTCGATAATTCCACAGCATGTAATTTCAAAAACACATCTTTTAATTCCACCCCATAAGCACCAATGTTTTGAATAGGGCTTGCGCCCACTGTTCCTGGAATAAGGGATAAATTTTCCACACCGCCTAAGCCTTTGCGCACACACCAAAGCACAAATTGATGCCAATTTTCTCCTCCCCCAACAGCAACAACAGCGTAATCACTTGTTTCTTCCACAATTTCAATGCCTTTTATACCATTTTGAATCACTAGATTAGGTATAATTTGCTGTGTTAAAAGGATGTTGCTACCACCACCCAAAATAAAAATTGGATGCTGCTTATTGTTTTTATTAATAGCATACCTCAAATCAGCTACACTCTTAACACAAACAAAATATGCTGCTTTGCAATCTAAGCCAAAAGTATTCAGTTTTTTTAGGGAATGTTGCTGCAAAAAATCCATCTTTTTTTGCAGCAAGATAATAGAAATTAAAGCAGGATAGAATAATCAGTTGGGGCTTTTTTTATTTCAAAAGTTATGATAGCTTAACTTTTAGTGGTTTGGTAGTGTTTTTTACTAATTTACGAAAACGATTACGATGGATATTGAAATTATTAAACAAAAGATTTTAGCAGAAATCATTAAAACAGAAAAACGTCTTATTCAATACGAAGCTATGGCAGAACCTGTGGAGCCTGACGTTTCTATCGGTCGTATTTCAAGGATGGATGCTATCAATAATAAAAGTGTAGTAGAGGCTGCCTTGAGCCAAGCACAAGACAAATTGAATAAGTTAAAATACGCCCTTACACAAGTGGATAGCCCTACTTTTGGTATTTGTGCTAAGTGCAAAGGTCAAATTCCTTTGGGTAGAATTTTGCTTAAGCCAGAAAGTGCTTATTGTGTACGTTGTGCGGATTAGTGCTAGCTGAGTTTCGTTATATTTCTGTTTCTTGTTTCAGTTGCTTGTACTCTTTAATGAGTTGTTTTCTATCCACTGCAACTACACCGATTTTTTCACAAACTTGCCCACCTGCAAGGTTGGAAAGAATACCAATATCTTTCAAACTCATACCCGAAGCCAAGCCAAGTGCTGCAACGCTGATTACGGCATCGCCTGCGCCGCACACATCCGCAATTTCGCGTGGTTGTGTGGGTAACAGATGTTGTGTTTGCCCATCAATAAACAAACCCTTCTCGGAGAGCGTGATTAAGGTGTATTGATTGCCCAACTTGCTGCGGGTATATTCTGCCGCCAACTTTAAAGATTCCAATGTAGGGGTAAGGTCAAAAGGAACTTTAGCAGCTATTTCTTTTAAATTTGGTTTAAACAAAGTAGCTCTTTTGTACTGCCAAAAGTTTTTATTTTTTGGGTCAACTACGGTTGGAATATCTTGTCGAATAGCGTCTAGGGTAATTTCCTGGATTACTTCTTGACTTAATACGCCTTTATTGTAGTCTTGAAAAATGATGACATGAATTTCTTTTTGCTCTAATAGCTCACGGATATTTTGTAAATAATCTGATTTTTCTTTTTCTTTCAGATCAAACGTCACTTCGCTATCCACACGCAAAAGATGTTGATTATTGGCAATTACTCTCGTTTTTACTGTTGTTTGTCGCTCATTAGAAAAGCAAATATGCCGAGTGGAAAGATTATGCTCATTCATTAACTGAATAAAAAGCTCGCCTTCCATATCGTCTCCAACCACACTGCATAAGTAAGGCGTTGCTCCTAACGCTTGTATGTTTAACGCCACGTTGGCAGCACCACCTAGTCTATTTTCTGTTTTTTTTAGATTCATTACAGGTACAGGAGCTTCTGGCGAGATTCGCTCCACACCACCCATCAGGTAGCGATCAATCATTACATCTCCAACCACCAATACATTTATTTTACCAAAGTTTTTGAATAATTGCTGCATATTGGGTCGAGGAAGATTATTTTGTCTAGTCATAAAAGTTAATTCATTGGCAACTTGTTCCACTAGTAGAAGTTATTACATTCGCTATGGAATCCGCTTTATAATACTGTTATTAGTATGATAACATGAATCGGAAAACAAATATAAAAAATACTACCACTTTGAAAGAAATCCCTTGATTTACTTTGAGTATGAAATCAGGCATGAATAAAGAAGAGAAGTTCAATGTACATTAAACTTCTCTTCTTTGAAAGCTGTTGAACGCTTTCCAAACAGTTACCCTTATGCCTGCAAAGGCGGAATGCGCAACACTTGACCAGGATAAATCAAATCAGGGTCTTTCAACATAGGCTTATTTGCCTCGAAAATAATTGGATACTTCATTGGATCACCGTAGAAGTTCTTTGCAATTTTAGACAGATAATCCCCTTTTTGCACGGTGTAAAATTGCGCTTCTGGTTCTTCCACTCTTGCTTCTACCGTGAGGTTAGTTGCATCTACCGTAGCAATACCTGCGACATTACCTACTGTAAGAATTAATTTCTCTCTTTCTGTTTTAGAAAACATCTTACCGTATAAGATTACTTTATCATCATCCAGTTCCAACTCAAAGTCCTCTATCTCATAGTTCAAACTAGCTGCTACACTTTTCAATAAAGAAACTTTTTGTGCCTGAGCTACCTCCTCTTTAATACCATCTGTGGTTGTACCAACACGGTCTTTCTCATTTTTCGAGAATAGTTTTGATCCTGCTTTTTTTAAGAAAGAAAATAAACCCATAATTAATTGATTTTGAATTGTTTTAATAAAAGGTTAAGATAACCACATTTTATATGACTATCAAATGCGAATATAGTCACATCTGATTACTATACCGCCAACAGAATTATTTTTCTGTTGACAATTTGATTTTAAACTATTTGAGGCTAAACACAACATACGTGGAATGCCTGATTTTTTCAGTAAACAACCTAAATCATATTGTCATTTGAGCTACTCATCAAACATTTACGCAAATATTTGTTCTTAAAAATGTAATGTTTACTAGATTACGTCTAGCTTTGTAATCGGTAAATTATTTCCTAAACAAAAAACAAATAATTACTGGAACGTGGCAAACCGATATTTCGATCTTATTGATCAAACTTTTTACTTTCCACAAGAAGGTTTTGATATTGAGAATGGCAATCTGATGTTCAATGGCGTGCCCCTCAAATATTTAGTGGATAAGTATGGAACACCGCTAAAATTAACTTATCTGCCAAAAATTGGTTCGCAAATTAAAAAAGCGCGAAATTGGTTCAATCGCTCCATGAAAGCATTGAGCTACGGTGGCAATTACTATTATTGTTATTGCACCAAAAGTTGCCACTTTAGCTATGTGGTGGATGAAGTCTTAAAATACAACGTACAGTTGGAAACTTCCTCAGAGTTTGACATTGACATCATTAATCGCTTATATCAAAAAGGTAAAATTGATAAAGATATTACCATTATTCACAATGGTTTCAAGCCAGAGGCTTATGCAAAAAAAATTAGTAACTTGGTCAATGAAGGGTTCTCTAACGTTATTCCCGTATTGGATAATCAAGCAGAACTGAACTATTACAACCAATATGTTGAAAGCAAATGTAACTTAGGGATTCGCGTTGCTACAGAAGAAGAACCCAATTTTGAGTTTTATACTTCTCGCTTAGGCATCAGAAGTACCGAAGTAATTAGCTTTTACCAAGAAAAAATTGCCAATAACCCTAAATTTGAATTAAAACTACTCCATTTCTTCGTAGATACAGGCATTAAAGACTCTATGTACTACTGGGGGGAATTGCAAAAAGTGCTAAAGATTTACTGCGATTTAAAGAAAATATGTCCTACACTTGACTCTATTAATATTGGTGGTGGCTTGCCCATTCGCAATTCATTAGGTTTCGAGTATGACTACAAGTACATGATTCGAGAGATTATACTCCAAATTCAGCGTGCCTGTGAAGAAGAGGAAGTGCCTGAACCAGACATTTATACAGAATTTGGTAAATTTACTGTGGGTGAAAGCGGAGCGGCTATTTTTTCTGTATTGGCGCAAAAAAGACAAAACGACCGCGAGATATGGTACATGGTGGATAATTCCATTATGAACATGATACCAGACGCATGGGCGATGGGAGAGCGATTTATTTTATTGCCCATCAATAAATGGAACAATAAATATCAAAGAGTGAATATTGGCGGACTGACTTGTGATAACTCCGATTACTACAATTCAGAAGCACACGAAGCCCAAGTGTATTTACCCGCTTATCCAGAAGATGATGAAGAGCCACTTTATATAGCCTTCTTCCATACTGGAGCTTATCAAGATGCTATTAGTGGCTATGGAGGCATCAAACACTGCCTCATTCCTTCACCTAAGCACGTGCTGATTGACAAGGATGAGAAAGGCAACATCACGGATGAACTCTACAAACCACAGCAGCAGCCAGAAGAAATGCTAGAAATTTTGGGTTATTAAAATGACAACATCAAGCACTATCTCAACACATTTGAGGTAGTGCTTATCCTCTTTATGCCTTTAAGCTACCATGCTCCAATACCTTACCATTTTACGCTCTATCAATTTATTGCAATGTAAAATGATTTTAAGTGGATTAAAGCCCTCCTCAAAGCATACATTTAACTATTTTCGCCTCGCAAAATTACCAACGCATACAATAAATTGCCGTCAGAGTGGTTTTGAAATACGTACATTTGTGCTTCAACAGGTGCAAATATTACAATAATTATAAGACATTGATATTTAATGAATTACCCAAGTTTATAGAAACTGATTTAAGGTATGAGAACACTATTATGCTGGCTTGTCCTTGTGATGCCTACTTTATTGTGCGGTCAATACATTGGTACTGCGCCCTTTACACCTGAAAAAGGTGGACTAATTATCAACGAAATCTCCAACGGTACTGGAGGAAATCAAGAATACTATGAGATGATTGTTGTGGGAGCACCGAGCAACCCAACTGCCCCAGTCAACCTAGAAGGCTGGATTATTGATGACAATAACTCAAATATCAATGGAAGTGGCAGAACGCAAGGTCATGTTGCTTTTGGAAGTTGCTATCGAGCAGTGCCTCCCGAATCAATTATAGTCATTTATAACCACAACGACCGTAATCCCAATTTACCACCCGATGATATTAATGACACCAACCCTGCGGATGGCGTTTACATTATTCGCGGCAATAATACTACTTGTTTAGCTCCTTGCAATAGCAATCCAAATGGTACGAATGAGGAATATTGTCCATGCAACAATCCGAATTTAGTGAATATGTCATGGCCGCTTGTATCCAACAATTCTGGAAATATATTTCAAATTCGAGACAACTGCGGTAGGGTGGTTCACGCCATTGGATGGTCAGAAACAGGGAGTTTACCCGTAACAGCAGATGTTAGTAGTAGCCCAGTTTTCTTTGACATTGGCAATTCTCAATCAAATAGAACTATTCGACTTAATAACAGTACAGGAAGTAACTGGAACGACCCAAATAACTATGACAACCCAAACGCTACGGAACAAACTCCGGGCAGTGCCAACAATACGGATAATCAACTATTTATCAACGCTATTCGCAATGGCACGTTCAACTATTCAGGCATCGTTGCATCGTGTCGCACTACGGATGCTGGCGACTTAGTAGCACCAGCCAATGCAGGTACAGCACTACCTATTGTCATAGCACCCGGTAGGGACTTGGATGCGTTTAGCACCGATTACAGCGCCGCCGATAGAACAAAACCTGACGGCACACAAAGCGGTTTCAACTTTGAATACGGCTTTATCCTAACGCAAAATAATCCTCCAACTTACAATATCATTGCCTTCAACACAACAAGCGGAGATTTTGATTTTTCAACCTTAGCAGAAGGCAGTTACGTCGTTTGGGGTATTTCTTATTTGGATAAGCGCAACGCTAATTCCCTATCCGCCTTTCTTACCAATGGTATCAACACCATTGCAGATATACAAAATACAGTAATTAATAATTGTGATATTTCCATCTCGCTAGACAATCGAAGCCAATCCAGAGAACTGATGGAAGTAATTATCACTACCGTCAACTGTACGGTCAGTGTGGATAAAACAGATGTACAATGCCCAGGCGATGCCACAGGAAGTATCGCACTAAACATTACTGGAGGAACAGCACCGCTCAATATTAATTGGAATGTGGACAGTTTGGATGGTAGCATCAATGCAGCTAACTTAATGCCAGGTACTTACACCGTAAACATTACTGATGCGGCTGCTTGTAATGTTACCGAAACTATCACCATTAACGCTTTGCGACCTGCACCACAATTTACCCCGTTTTGGCAAGATTCGATTTGCCCGAATACCTGTGCTGATGCAAGGGTTACCTTTACAGGCACTTCGCCCTTCCGTTTGAACTATAATGCGCGTCTTGGATTCCTTTCCGCTAATTTTAATGGTACCGTCGCAGGAACAGATACCACTTTACAGATATGTCCAGGGCTATTCGGAATCGGCACAGGAGGAGTCGTGGAAGTAACTTTTAACAGTATTTCTGATGCTTTCTGTACGGCAATGTTGGATACCACCTTGCGCGGTACTATTTTAGAAAGCCCTCAGATTAATCTAGTGGATACTCTTTGTCAGGGTAGTTCCGTTATCATCAATGGAACAGAGTATAATGCTGCTAATCCTATTGGTCGAGAAATCATCTTAAACGGCGCTTCAACAGGCTGTGATAGTATTGTGAATGTACAACTTACATTTGTCAACTCCACCCTATCGCTCAGTCCAGACATCACGAATGCGACTTGTATAGGAGAAACCAATGGTGGTGTTAATTTGAACATTACAGGTTCTACTGGGCAAGTTTCTATTGACTGGAGCGTAGATAGTTTAGACGGTCAAGCCATTGTGCAGAATCTAGCGGCAGGCACTTACACGATAGCTGTTATTGATGGTTCAGGTTGTACCACACGAGAAACGATTGAGATACTGACAGAAAATCCTTCACCAACATTGAATATTTCTTGGCAGGACTCTATTTGCTCGAATAATTGTGGCGATATATTAGTGCAGTTAGGAGGCACATCACCTTTTGATATTCAGTACAATGTTCAAGTGCAAGGCATCAGCCTTACAGATAATTACAGAATTTTCCGCAATGATACTATCGTCACGATATGCCCTTCCACTATTGGCTTGGGGG
>CALDYY010000059.1 GCA_937944245.1 uncultured Saprospiraceae bacterium
CATGCAGCAAGCACAACGTATTTCTGACTTCACAGCCGTAATGTATTTAGGTGACTTAGTTGAATTTGGGACAACAACGCAAATTTTTAATGCTCCAGAAACGCAACTTACAAAAGATTATGTGGGTGGGAATTTTGGTTAGTTGGGAAAAACTATTTCAAATATCGTCCAGCCATTGTCTTAAATCAATAATCCTAAAAAACAAGTATCATGCTGAAAATAAAATTAATTCAAATAAGTGAAGTGTTATAAATTATCCCACAATCGGACATTTTATTGTCCGATTGTGGGATAAGGAGTATTTTAATAAATAGTTGGATTTTTGGATTGAACCATTTTATGTACGAACTAATTTTAGGTAACTGAGCAGGAATCCAAATTCAAAAAAACAACTTGCCATTCCACCATTCTTTTTCGATAATGGCATTATTTTTTTTATAAAATTTAATGGCAGGGGTGTTCCAATCGAGCACTTGCCACTTTGCTAATCGGCAGCCCTGCTGTTTGGATTCTTCTACAAAAGCATTAAAAAGCAGTTGCCCCAAACCATGTTTGCGGTATCCCTCTTTAACAATAAAATCTTCTAAGTACATCATTCTACCTTTCCAAGTAGAATATGCCATGTAATAAAGTACCATGCCCATAATATTGCCATTTTTTTCAGCAACAATCGCTTCAAAAATACCAGCCTTCATGTCGCGGTCGTAATCTTCGAGTGTGGCAATAAATTCTTGTTCTGCTTTTTCATAAATGGCTAATTCTCGAACTAACTCATGTATGAAAGGTAAATCCTGTAATGTCGCCTTGCGGATGATAATATTTTCCAATGTATTATGATTTTTCAATTTAAAATTCAATGCGCCAAGTTAAAATAGGGATTAGTCCTAGTTGGTATTTTGTAATAATTTCTCCTTGTACCGTATCAAAATATTGAAAAGCTACATTTTTCTGATTGGTTGCATTTTGAATATCTAAAGCTAAGGTTGTGTTATATTTTGATTTATTGCGTTTGTAATAAATTCTGAAATCTGTTTTAAAATAATCTGGTTGGGATAATGTGAATGCTTCTGAGCCAATAAAAATAGTAGTCCCAGCATTTTTAGAGGCTTCTAAATCAATAGGCGTTTCTCGAAATCCACCAAGATAAGTTGTGTTTAGATTAATACCCAAAATCATTTGGCGTTCTTTTTTTTGCCATTTCCATTCTTTTCCAGCCGTAGCATTAAAAATATAATTACCATTAAACCGCGTGTTTCGTTTTATGCCATCTGCACCAATATAATTAGATTCAAAAAAAGACGCATTTGCCACCAAATAATAATCGTTAAGCAATACTTTTTGTATGGAAATTTCTAACCCATAATTTTCGCCAGTACCTTCATTCACAAGGGTTTCACTCACAAAATCCTCTAAAAGATTTAATGCAGAAAAAGAACTTATGGTATTCGTAGAAATTGGGATATTAAATAAGCGTTGATAGTAAGTTTCTACTTTTGCAGTTAAGCTACTAGAAAAAATATGTTCATAACCAGCAATAATATGGTGCGATTTGGTGAATCCCAAATCTATATTGGTGTTCGTTCCATTAACGAGTGAAAAATAAATTTGTGGCAATTGCATTTGACTATGCAGCCCATAAGCTAGGCTTAAACGATTGAATGGATTAAGTTGATAATTTAAAGACAACCGAGGCTCCAAAGCCTGCGATTGATTGAGCGTGAAATAGTTATACGTTAGACCAACTTGCGCATCCAAGTCTGGTTGCAAGCGAATGCTCCAATTCAGGTATGGCTGCAAAAGTATGCCACCGCCGTTACCTTCGGAAGTAGTAGATAGAATCACATCGTTACTCATCAAATCAAATTGATGGTCAGTGGCATTTAATCCTAGTCGCCATTGGCTGCGCTCATTACTTTTCCAATTAATACTAGAATGCAACGCCAGTTTGCTTTGCGTAATGTTATCTTGTTCGACATTTTGAGGTATGAGATTATCATCCAATAAATTAGCTATTCTGTTGCTACTTAATTCAGAATAGGCAAGGGTAGTTTTCCAAAAAGCATTTTTACCTAATGCTTTGCTATGCGTAGCGCCTACGATATACGTTTTAGAGTCGAATAAAATATCAAAACGGTCTTTATTTTCTTCCCAAAGCGCTGGATTGCGTTCGGTTTCAAAAATATTTTTACTTGCGCCGAAAGTGCCAAAAAAGGTAAATTGACCTATTTTTTTTGTTGGAGCTGCTAAATTAAAAGATAAATCAGAGAAATTAATTTGCTCGTCGCCCACATCTATGCCCAAGTTAGAGAGCAAACCTATGGTGGAATAGCGATAATTGGCGAGATAAGACCAACCCATTCCCTTAGAAAGCGGTCCCTCTGCTGCTACATCTATTCCAATTAAGCTAATCTGTCCTATAAATTCATGTTGCTCATTATTGCCCTTTCTTAGGTTCATATCTAAAATGCCACCCATTGCATTGGCGTATTTAGCAGGGAAAGCGCCGGTCAGAAAAGTAGAGTAATCGAGTAATTGCGCACTTAAGATGTTCACACCGCCTGCACTTTGTGTGATTCGGTCGCTAAAAGTACCTGCATTAGGGGTATGATTGGGGTTAACAATTTCAACGCCCTCCAAACGCCATTGATTGGCATTGGGCGAATTGCCGCGTACTGAAAAAGCATTACCTTGATTGTTGAAGTTAGCCACGCCAGCATAAATAGCTATCATGCGTGCAGGGTCATAAAAAGTGGCAGGATAGCGAAACGTTTCCTCAATGGTTAAAGTTTGTGTGCTTAATGGATGAACCACATCTAGTCTAGGAGCTTTTACCACTAGGGTATCTAAACCCGCCTGTTCTTCTTCCAGCAGAATTTCTAAAACGATTTCTTTACCTGATTCAAGTAAAATAGGGAGGATTATAGTTTTCTTTCCAATATAATTCACTTGAAGTTGATAGCGATTTACTGGAATTTGCTCCAATCTAAAATTGCCATTTTCATCTGTAATTGTCCCTTTTTTTAATTCTATTAATGCCACACTTGCACCAATCAAAGGCTTTTGGTTGGTGGCATCTAGCACTTTTCCTCTTATCGTTTGTGTTGGTGTTTGGGCTAAAATGATACTTGAAAAAATAAGTAATACTGCAATTAGGTGTAATCGTTTCATCTTGAAAAAATTAATTTTTTATTGTTTTAAAAACCAACCAGTAGTACAACAACTAAAATAGAATGTAGTCAGAGGAAAAGAAAAAAATATACTCTAGTGTTTTACTTATTCAAAAATAAAAAAATATTTTTTCTATTTTATTATAAATTTACGCATCAAAAAGTATAATTATTTGTTATTTTTTTAAATTTGATTCATAATTCATAGAATAAAAATTATAAGAAAAGAACTGATTGACAACTAAGTGTGCTTTATAATCAGAATTTTCAGGTTGATTATGAAAGACGGCTTTTTGTTAAAAAATAAACCTATAAAAACCTGAAAATTGATTTTCTAAACTTTATATCAAAAAAACTTACCAATGGAAAAGATGTATAGATTTATTTTTAAATCTGACAATTATGAATTGCAACTAGAATCAACAGATGAAAAATTTGTTACTGCTCAAATGGGGCAGCTAGTTTCTTTAGCTACAAAACAATCTAAGCAATCAAGTGGCACTGAGGTAGTCGCTAAAATCAAAAAAGAAGTACCTTTTGAATTAGTGAATGTACAAGCGACTAAATCAAAAGTTGAAAAAGAAGAAAATGCTCCTGCACCAGCAAAGAAAAAAGGCAGACCAGCAGGTAGTCCTAATAAAATGGCTAAGGCTGCTTCTGAGCAACCTAAAACCATAGGCGGTGTTGATTTAGATGCTGAAAAAGTAGCAAATGCAATTAAAAATAGCGAAGAATACGCAGCTATCGAAGAAAAGATACTGGGTCGCGTCAATCAGTTAAATAAAATTTTAATGGCTTGCTATTATGTAAATAAGGTGTACGGTAAAAAGCCAGTTACTACTTCTTTTTTAGAAGAATTATTCGACCACTTAGGCAGAAAAATGGCAAAATCTAATATTGGTACTAAAATGAAAAACTCTCAAGACGCTCAAGATGGGTATTTTAAGCTCGATGATGAGCAGAAAAAAGGGACACCAAGCCAATATAAAATTACAAAGAAAGGAATCGAAACCTACGAAGCATTAATCCGTGCATAACTATAAAAAATGTGCTTTTGTAGATTTAAAAGCAGAAGCATATTTTTTATTTTGCTTTTTCCAGCGTAAACCCAAAAGTAGTACCCAAGCCGGGCGTACTTCTAACATTGATGCTTTGTTTATGCGTTTCTAAAATGTGTTTCACAATGGATAAACCCAGACCTGAGCCACCGCCCTCTCGCGAGCGGCTCTTATCCACGCGATAAAATCTATCAAAAATGTGTTTTAAATGTTCTTCAGAGATACCTATCCCATTATCAGATACTTCAACAAGTATGCGCTGGTCCATATCATAAAAACTCACTTTTATTTTGCCATTTTCGACACCGTATTTAATAGAATTGCTCAATAAATTGGTCAGCACTTGATGAATTTTCTCTTCATCCGCGAGTACCTTAAAAGACTTTGATGCACCTTCTTTTAATTGTATGCTAACGTTATTTTTTTTAGCATGCCATTCTAGTTCATCAATTACTGATTCGGCTAGTTTTTTAATATCAAAGACGCGCATGTCCAGCATCATTTCCCCTGATTCTAATTTGGCAATCACCTCTAAATCCTGAACAATGCTATTTAATCGCTCAACGCTTCGTTCTGTTTTTTGTAAAAAGTTTAAGCACACTTCCTCATTTTTCCAGCTACCTGCAAGCAACGTATCTATGTAACTTTGAATAATAAAAATAGGGGTTTTTAACTCATGGGAAATATCCCCTACAAATTGCCTTCTATATTCTGCCCATTCTTTGTACCTCTGCACTTCACTCTCTTTTGTCTTCGCCCATTCTTCTACTTCTTTTTCTACCTCTTCAAATATATTTTTTGAGACATCTACTACCTCTTTTTTCTCTTTGAGCAGCAGTTTTCTTTGATGAATAGTTTTATAAATAAGTTTTATTCTTCTATAAATATATTTTTTGAGCGCATAAAGAATAATAAGATAAGCAATCAGAAAAATGAAAAAACCAATAATAAGTAATGTAACAAGAGATGAATCTTGTATGTAAGGCATAAGAAGGATAACGGGGACGAGTAACAGCACTGTAAATGTCGCTATCCAGAGTGCCGTAACAATGGCTAATTGACGTGGTGTGGTATTTTTTGATAAATTGAATAAACTAAAATTCAAATTTGTAACCAATTCCTTTAACTGTTTTGATATAGTCATCCCCTATTTTTTCTCTCAACTTTCGGATATGTACGTCAATCGTTCTATTGCCCACAATGACATCAGTACCCCAAACTTTATTAAAAATTTCTTCCCTTGAAAATACTTTTCCGGGTTTGGACACCAACAATAATAATAATTCAAATTCTTTTTTTGCTAATTCTATTTCTTCACCTGCTTTTCTCACTGAGATGCGTTCCTTATCTACAATCAAATCCCCAATCTCTAAGTTGTTGTTAACTGCTTCTTCTTCTGCACGTTGCGAGCGACGCAGCAACGCATTAATGCGACTAACGAATACTCTTGGACGAATCGGCTTAGTAATATAATCATCGCCACCATGATCTAAAGCTGCAATTTGAGAATAATCCTCATCACGAGCGGTTAAGAACGCAATTACCGTTTGGTCAAACATAGGCTGCTTTCTAAGCATACGACAAACTTCCACTCCGTCCATCTTAGGCATCATAATATCCAAGATGACTAAGTCAGGTTTTATTTGCCCTGCTAATTCAACCCCATCTTCGCCGTTAGATGACGTGAACACTTCATAACCTTCTTTCTCAAGGTTAAATTTTAGCACTTCTAGGATGTCTGGCTCGTCATCTACAATTAAGATTCTTTTTTTATTCATCGGACAAGGTTAGATTAGTTTTTATAATTTGTTGTAAAAATAGTATATTTTTCGTAAATACTTTTTTGCACTAATCCAACTGTTGCAACCATGGTTTTTCCCTATTGGCAGCAATCACAGCATAATATTTTTACCAGCCATAACGCTCGCGTAAGCGCGTAATGTGTGCTACATGATGCTTGCCATGCCAAGCGTACAAACCAGTGTTCATGCTTAATGTAAGGGTTCTTCCTCTTCCAGGATGATAAAAAGTACGTTGAAAATCATCAGCGGACATACTATTCATCAAAACAACCCATCTTTGGTGTAAACCTTCCAGTAACATCAAGGAAGGCTCAATTGGAGAGTGTTTGGCATCCTCTAACAAAGCCCATTGCGCTTCTAAGTAAGGCAATATACTTGGATTATCTTCGGTTAATGCTAATCGGTAGCGCACATGGCTGTTGATGTGGCTATCTGCCAAATGATGTACTACTTGACGAATCGTCCAACCTTCTGGGCGATATGGTGTATCTAATTGATTTTCAGTTAAATCTTTAGTAACTGCCTTCAAAAGGTGTGGCAAGGCATCAATGTCGTTAATCCATTGTTGAAGTGTGCTTTGGTCAGTTACTTCGGGAAGGATGAACCTTCCGATAGGATAGCGAAGTTGTTCAAGTTGTTGTTCGGTCATGTTAGTAAATGAATTAGGCTATAAAAGTAATTCATTTTGAAAACATATTCGTTCCTTGACCCATGTTTTTATGACACAAAACAAAAAAGGGCTAATATTTTTTCTTGGAAATAAAATTCCCCGTCACTAATTTTTGTCGGGAACATTTGAACCTGTCCACATCATCTTCTCTCAATTTAGCATGCTTTGTCTTTCTACCTTGTACTCTAGCGCGCCATTTTTTCCAGTTGTTGAGGTGCATTTCGTGCTTCATCAATTTAATGACTTCAGCTTCTTTTACCCCAAATTGCGATTCAATCGCTTCAAAAGGGGTTCTATCCTCCCAAGCCATTTCTACGATGCGGTCAATATCTATATCGGTAAGTTTGTATTTTTCGATTATATCTTTCATAATTCCAAAAACATTAAATGCTGGATAGAGTTTACAAAAAAATAGTCAACTGTACATGAATTTATAAATATGTACGATGCGCCAGTATAAATATATTGTTACTTAATTTTCAAATGATTGACAGAAATAAATCCCCCTTTTCATTTTACCTTTATCTGAATCGTTGTACTATGCTCTTTTTATCTAAAATCGAATCATACCACTCTTTTCTTATTTCCCTACTTTTTAAATCATTATTTACACGCTTTAAAAACTCAGTAAAATCTTTATTCATAGTCAACTTGTTTATCGTTTCCCAATCAAGATGCTCACTTGTTTTGGCTGGAAAAAGAATTTCAGTATTGTCTGGGTCATTAATATTGAGTTTTATTACACCAATTCCAAATGATGTTGAAAGCCGTTTTAATTCGTCAATTAGCTCATCATCTTCTGCCAATTCTGCTATCACTAAATAGCTTTCATTTGCCCAAGTTGAATTAGAAACGGTTTGAAAAAATGCTTCTCTTAAATTTGTAAAAGCTACCCTTCTTTTTAATTCAAAAGAATAGATTTTTATTGCAGGTTTTCCAACGGTATTACTCAGTTCATTTACTTCTGTTGCCCAATCTTCTATCGGAAAATAACAGCCTACCATATCAGGATGAATCCACTCACCAAATACCTTTTTATTTGATTTTGAATGGTTTATTGTTTTTGTGTAGCATCGCAAGTAATAATAAGCAAAATATGCCAGAACCGAATGAAGTTCCTTTTCTAAGTAACTTGCTTTCTTTAACTCCTTTTCCTCTATTTCAGTTTTTATTACTTCTTCCTTCTCTGATTGCTCAATCAGAAGGTCAATATTTTCAAAAGATTTTAGATAAAATTTTTTTGGTCTATTTTCTGTTGCGCTAAAAAGGCTATTGTGATTATCTCTAACGTTGACATAAATTTGTGCTGCTAAAGTTGACCAAGGAGTTTTGCCAGAGCTATTTAGTTGTTGAGTATATCCCTTTTTAACTCCATATTCCCAGATTTCTGCTGATTTCATTGGGACTTGAGTTTCTTCTAATACTTTTTTCGCTAGTTCTAGGAATGTCATTTACAAATTAGTATTACTGGTTTAACTAAATTCAACAAGAATAGACTATCAATCTATTCTTGTTGACACATAATTTCTAGTTGCCTTAATGCCCTCCTTATGGTTTCATGCCTTTGTTCATTTTCATATAATCCAATGTCAAGTTAAGTAGGGTTCTCATGCCTAAATTCATGCCGCTATCGTCCACATAAAAATCAGGGGTATGGTGAGGTGCTGCATCAAACATATCAATAGAAGCAGGGCGACCACCTAAAAATAAAAACAGTCCGGGTACTTCTCTAGCGAAGAAAGAAAAATCCTCAGCACCTGTTACTGCTGGAGAAAGTAGCACATTCTCCTCACCTGCTGTTCGGTAAATAGTTGGCAGCATGGTTCTAGTCAATTCAATATCATTAAAGGTTACAGGATAGCCCGTGATAATGTTTACTTCGGCTTCAGCACCAGCACTTTCTGCAATTTTGGTAGCAGTCAATCGAATTTTATCGTGAATAATGCGCTGCATAGTTGTATCTAAAGTACGAATCGTGCCAATCATTTCGCAAGATTCAGGAATGATGTTGTTGCGCACACCACCTTGAATTTTGCCTACACTAATGACAGCAGCTTCTTTGGTCAATTCTGTTTGTCGGCTAATAATGGTCTGCAAGCCATTGATGATTTGTGCTGCCACCACAATTGGGTCAACACCCGCCCAAGGCTGTGAGCCATGCGTTTGTTTGCCTTTCACTGTGATGTAGAACTGGTCGGCAGCAGCCAAAGTACCTCCCGGTTTGTAACGAATCTTACCAACTTCTAACAGGGAGTTAATGTGAAGACCAAAAATAACATCCGCTTTAATGTCATTCATCAAGCCTTCTTTTATCATCAATTCTGCACCTCCTTCTTCTCCTGGAGGCGCACCTTCTTCAGCGGGTTGAAAAATAAACACGACATTGCCCTCGAGTTCATTTTTCATGCTCGTCAGTATTTCTGCAACACCCATGAGCATTGCGACATGGGTATCATGTCCGCAAGCGTGCATCACACCCACTTCTTGACCCAAATAAGTATCGCGCTCTTTGGAGGCGTAAGGCAAATTGACGCGTTCGGTTACGGGCAATGCATCCATATCAGCGCGTAAGGCAACCGTCGGTCCAGGTTTTGCCCCTTTCAAAATACCGACTACGCCGGTGTGGGCAATTTGTGTTTTTACCTCTAGCCCCAACTGACGAAGATGAGCTTCTACTTTTTTTGCAGTTTTAAATTCTCGGTTGGATAGCTCGGCGTATTGGTGAAGGTCATGCCGCCATTCAATTACTTTTGGTTCAATTTTATTGACTTGCTCCTCTAGCATTTTAGGTTGAGCAAAAAAAGCGGTACTAAAAAAGAATAACGAACAGAAAATGAGTAATTTTTTCATACTGAATCAGATTTTCTTTACTTTTATAATATCCTTACCTCTTAAAAAAGTAAGTTTTTAAAGTATAAAGTTAACTCCATTTTTGATTTTCTAAGGTTTTATTGGCGTTAATTATAGCTGTTTTCTCATGCGTGCCACAGGAATATCAAGTTGTTCTCTATATTTTGATATGGTTCTTCGAGCAATAGGATAGCCCTTTTGGTTGAGTATCTCTGTTAATTTTTCATCAGAAAGTGGGCGTTTTTTATCTTCTTTTTCTATCACCTCTTTTAAAATTTGTTTTATCTCAATGGTAGAAACTTCTTCGCCGTCGTCTGTTTGAAAACTATCAGAGAAAAAATCTTTAAGGTGTTTTATACCAAATTCTGTTTCTACGAATTTACTATTGACTACTCTGGAAATAGTAGAAATGTCTAAATTGGTTTTACTGGCTATATCTTTTAATATCATGGGGCGTAGTTTTTTTTCGTCGCCAGTTTTAAAATACGCTTCTTGATATTCCATAATGGCGTGCATGGTTTTATAAAGCGTTTGTCGGCGTTGTTGGATGGCATCTATAAACCATTTGGCGCTTTCTATTCTTTCTTTAATAAAATTAGCAGCTTCACGTTCTTCTTTGGAATGTTTTTTTTTGTGTTTCATCAATAAATTTTCATAATACCTGCTCACTTTTACATTAGGTGTATTTTTGTCGTTTATGTTAAGTTGTAATATGCCATCTCTTTGAGTTAAAATAAAGTCAGGAATAATATATTGTCTTGTGTTGTTGTTGAAAGCAAAACCACTTGCTGGTTTCGGATTGAGATGCGTAATTTCATTAATGGCAGCTTTCAACTGCGCCTCGTCCACACCAAGCACTTCTTGCAATTTTACATAATGCTTTTTAGAAAAGGCATCAAAATGAAATTCTAGCATTTCCTGCGCCAAAGATAAAGGTTGAATGTGCTCAAAATGACTTAATTTATCAGATTCTAGTTTTTGATTAATTTGAATCAGTAAGCACTCTCTCAAGTCTCTTGCGCCTACTCCTGATGGCTCAAATTGCTGAATCTTTCTCAGTACGGCTTCTACCTGAGCTACCTCAACGAACATATTTTGTGAGAATAGTAAGTCATCCGCAATAGCTGTGAGGTCGCGACGTAAATAACCATCTTGGTCTATGCTTCCTATAATTTGCAAAGCAATTATTTTATCTTCTTCTTCCAGATGAAGCAAATGTACTTGGTCTTCCAAATATTCGTCGAAAGAACGTTCTAAAGCTACTGGGAAATTTATGCCTTCTGCTCGATGGTTCGTTGTGTTATAACTAAGTTGTGAATCGCCTTCTATGTAATTATCATAATAGTCATTCAAGGCACGTTCAGGCATAGTATCTTCTTCTAAACTGTTGATTTCATGGTCGGTATCCATCTCGTAAGGCACTTCTTCTAAAGCAGGATTTTCTTCCAACTCTTCTTTAATTCGCTTTTCCAATAGCATGGTCGGCACTTGCAATAACTTCATAAGCTGAATTTGCTGTGGAGAAAGCCTGTGTTGTAAGGTCTGCGAAAGTTGCTGCTTCATGGTCAACCGATTTTATCGTTCGGTAAAAAGATGATTTATTCATGTGTAATATTAATAAAGAGGTAACAATTAAAGTCAGTGATAGATA
>CALDYY010000060.1 GCA_937944245.1 uncultured Saprospiraceae bacterium
TTTTTTCATGGCAGCATTTATCTGCTCTTTGGTCAATTTTGATACCTTCTCTTCCATTGCTGCATCCCACATCATGGTGCGGTCAAGGAATAAATTACTATCAAATTTGCCTACCAAAGAACGATCTTGTGCACGACCTAAATTTTGAGATTCCGACCAGCCCTTTTTAGCTAAGGCAATTTCTTCATCTGTGAAACCTTCCTTCAATACTTTTTCAATTTCCTCTTTAAATGCTTTTTCTACTGCATCTCTATTTTCTGGTGCATAAATAGCATAACCTCCAAGTGTAGCCGATTCATCTAAACTACTTGCATTAAAGAAAGAACCTACACCATAACTTAATCCTTCTTTCTGACGAATTCTATCTGCCAAACGAGAAGACAAACCACCGCCACCTAGCATATAATTACCTAGCATCAATGCTGGATAATCAGGATGTTGATCGTTAATATTGATTTTAACACCAGCTAAGAACATTGCATTTGGTTTATCTGGTGCTTCAATATTCACATTTTCCGCTTTGTTAGCAATAAATGGATTATCAATTCTTTTGTAAGGCACAGGGCTGTTCCAATCTTTAAATTCTTCTAATACAATAGCTTTTACAGCTTCTTCATTAAAATCACCAACAATAGAAACGTTTGTACCTCCCTTGGCGATACCCATAACATCCTTATAAAAGGCTTTCACATCCTCCAACTTTACTTTTTTGATGGCTTCAATTTGCTCTTCCATCGTCATGTTGTAGCGAATATCTGTTTTAGGATATGGACTCAAAAGAGCAGTGAATTTGTCATTTGCCAACCCCATTGGGTCGGAAAGATTTTGCTCCAAACCTGCTAACTCTTCTTCTACCAACTTGGTAAATTCCGCTTCGTCAAAAGCAGGTTCTTTCAAGATTTCGCTTAGCAATTGAATTACAGCAGGAAGATGCTTATACTCCGTCTCAATTCTAGCAGAAACGATTGAACCTGAACCAAATATTCTAAGCGTAGCATTTATTTTATCCAACTCATCTTGAATTTGTTGGCGCGTTCTATTTTTTGTGCCTTTATCCAGCATAGATGCCGCTAAACTACCAATAGTCATTTTATCTTTCAACACTTCTTCATTTCCAAATCGGAAAGTAAAGTAAGCCGTTACTGCATCTCCTCTATTTTCTTTCGGTAGGAAAGCAAATTTTATTCCGTTTTCTGTTTCACCTTTAATCGTCCGTGCGTCAATGTTGGCTGGTGTTGGATCAAACGTTTCACCTGCTGAAATTGCCTCGCGACCTTTGTAGTTCGCCACTAATTCAGCGACATTTGGCGCATCTGGAATCTCTGCTCTTTGCGGTGCAGACGTAGGTAAGAACATCCCAATTGTTCTATTATCTGGCTTAAAATATTTTTGAGCTACTTGCACTACGTCTTCTAACGTAACTGCCTCAATTCTATCGCGATTCAAGAAAAATAAACGCCAGTCGCCTTGCGCAATATACTCGCTCATGGTTAATCCCACGCGATCTGTGTTTTTGTACGCCAAATCTAAAATCTTTAATATCCTAGCTTTTGCACGGTCAACTTCCTCTGGCGTTGGTGGGCTAATAGTCAGGCTATCTAGTGCCAACAATAGGGCTTGCTTAGCCTCTTCCAGAGAATTTTCCTTACGCACATCTGCACTCACATACAAGAAACCACCCTCTTTTAAAGATGGCGCAAAACTCCATTGTAAGGATGCTTTTTTGGATTCAACCAATGCTTTATATACTCGACCAGAAGGTTCGTTAGTCAATAATTCATCAATAATAGCGATAGCTGCATAATCCTCGTGCGCACCCGGAGGCGTATGGTACATACAAGATACCACTTGTACATCGCCAGTACGACGCAAAGTCACCATGCGCTCACCGTCTTGAGTAGGTTCTTTTGTATAGGTAGGAAAAACTACTTCTTTAGAGCGAGGAATGCTACCAAAGTATTGATGCACCATTTCAATCGTTTTGGCTTCATCTATTTTTCCAGCAACCAATAAAACCGAGTTATTTGGTTGATAGTATCTTTTGTAGAAGGCTTGTAAACGCTCAATCGGTACATTTTCTAAGTCAGAACGTGCACCAATTGTGGATTGACCGTAATTATGCCACAAGTAAGCTGTGGAAAGTACACGTTGCAATAAGATGCTAGAAGGGTAATTTTCACCTGCTTCAAATTCATTACGCACAACAGTCATTTCGCTATCCAAATCTTCTTTGGCGATAAAAGAATTAACCATTCGGTCAGATTCTAAATCCAATGCCCAAGCCAAATTTTCATCGCTAGCAGGAAAAGTTTCGTAATAGTTCGTTCTATCGTACCAAGTTGTACCATTAAAACTCGCCCCTTTTTCTTTAAATTCTTTAGGAATGTCCTTGTGCTTAGGTGTCCCTTTAAACACCAAGTGTTCTAGCAAATGCGCCATTCCTGTTTCGCCATAGCCTTCATGTCGAGAACCTACAAGGTAGGTAATGTTTACAGTAATCGTAGGCTTTGATTGATCTGGAAAGAGCAACACTCGAAGCCCATTATTCAACTGATACTCTGTAATGCCTTCAACAGTAGTGATTTTTTTAACGCCTTCTGGAAGTTTTGCCACTTGCGCAAACACACTAAAGTTCAAGCTGAAAAGGAAAATAAGAAATAAAAAATGAGAAAATCGCTTCATAAAATAGCATTTTGTTTTTTGAAAGATGCAAATTGCAACATAATAGTTGTAAGATAAAGGTATACAACATTATTTTCGACATAAAATATTACGTTGATAAAACGTTAACAGTTCTGTAAAAAGTAAAATTTTAATGACACAATATAAGATACTGATAACCAACACAATATCACAACATTACGGGTATTTTTTTTTCTACCTCTTTTTGTATTGAACCTAGAAGTTCCCTAGCTTTTTCTAAGTTCTTAACGCCTTCTTTGATGACGATAAGATGTTTTGTTGATTTTTTAAGTTGAAGTTGATAAGCTGTCCCTTTGGTACCAAGAAATTGAAAAAACTGTTGGAAGTAGTCGCTTTCATAAAACAACGATTGTGGATTTTCTAAGAAATAGCAACTTAACTTCCTGTTTTTCAGCACTAAACGCTCAAAACCTAATTTTCGACAAATCCAACGCAAGCGCAACCCTTCAAATAATTCTAACACGGGTTGAGGTATTTTGCCAAATCTATCTTTCAACATTTCAGAAAATTGCTCAATCTCTGCTTCAGTTTCTATTTTATCCATTTGCGTATAAAGGTTGAGTCGCTCTTGAATGCTATTTACATAATCATCGGGAAGGTGCATTTCCACATCCGTATCCAAAACGACATCTTTGACATATCGGTAATCCTCTTGTTCAATCTCTTCTCTAAATAAATCCTTGAACTCATTTTCTTTCAATTCTTGAATGGCTTCCTCCAATATTTTTTGATACATCTCGTAACCAATATCCGAAATAAAGCCACTTTGCTCTGCTCCAAGTAGATTTCCTGCTCCTCGAATATCCAAGTCGCGCATCGCAATATCAAAACCACTTCCCAAGTCAGAAAACTCTTCTAGGGTAGTTAATCGTTTTCGAGCATCACCTGTCAAAGTAGAAAGCGGTGGACTAAATAAATAGCAGTAGGCTTGCTTATTTGACCGTCCTACTCGCCCACGCAACTGGTGTAAATCGCTTAACCCAAATTGGTGTGCATTGTTGATAATCATGGTGTTAGCATTTGGAATATCAATACCTGTTTCAATAATATTGGTGCAAACCAATACATCAAACTGTTTATCCATAAACTTTAGCAGGGTTTCCTCTAATTCTTTATTTTCCATTTGCCCATGTGCCATCGCTACGTCTGCATTAGGGCATAACTTGCGAATCATCCCAACCATATCAGGTAATGATTTCACTTTGTTATGTACTAAAAATACCTGTCCACCTCTATTGATTTCGTACTCAATGGCATCTCGAACAAGTTCATCATTGAACATTCTTACTTCGGTATAAATAGGCTGACGATTAGGAGGTGGCGTTCGCATGACGGACAAATCGCGTGCCGCCATCAACGAAAATTGCAACGTTCTCGGGATTGGCGTTGCCGTCAACGTTAAGGTGTCCACATTTACTTTTAAATTTCTGAGTTTCTCTTTAGCAGCAACACCAAATTTTTGTTCCTCATCAATAATCAATAACCCTAAATCCTTGAATTTAATATTTTTGCTTAATATAGCATGAGTGCCAATCACTACTTCTACCTTACCATCTTCTAGGCGTTTAAATACATCATTTTTTTCTTTCGTAGTTCTAAATCTATTAATATAATCAACCGTAACACCAAATTCCTCTAGCCTAGAATGAAAAGTTCGATAATGCTGAAATGCTAAAATAGTGGTTGGAACAAGTATCGCGACTTGCTTTCCGCCTGTAACTGCCTTAAATGCAGCACGAATAGCTACTTCTGTTTTCCCAAAACCAACATCTCCACAAATCAAACGATCCATAGGATAGGCTTTCATCATATCTTGCTTTACTGCTTCTGAGGCTTTATATTGGTCGGGAGTATCTACATAATCAAAAGAGGCTTCTAGTTCATTTTGTAAATAGCCATCAGGGGCAAAGGCAAAGCCTTTAGCTGCTTTTCGCTGTGCATAGAGCTTAATCAGCTCGCCTGCCATGTCTTTCACTTTCTTTTTGGTTTTTCGCTTTAAATTATTCCAAGCATCAGACCCTAGTTTAGCTAATTTAGGAACAGTTCCATCCTTACCTACATACTTTGAAATCTTATGCAGCGAATGGATACTTACATACAACATATCTTTATCCTTATAAAAAAGGCGAACAGCTTCTTGAACATGACCATTGATATTAATTTTCTCTAAACCTGAGTATTGCCCAACACCATGATCTATATGAGTGACATAATCACCCGGTTGCAACTCGCGCAAAAAGCGAAGATTAAGCGCCTTATCTTTTGAGAATCCTTGTTTGACTTTGTAGTGATGGTGTCGTTGAAAAATCTCGTGGTCAGTATAACAAGCAATTTTTAAATCGTGGTCTAAAAACCCTTTGTGTAAAAAATTCAATACTGGCTGAAGTTGCACATCTGCTTTTATATCCTCGAAAATATTATAAAACCGTTCTGCTTGCAAAGCATTTTCAGTAAAAAGGTAATTTGTAACGCCTGCTTGTTTATTCTTAGCGAGTTGTTCTGTTAATAATTTAAAATTACGATTGAAGTTAGGTTGAGCAACCCCATTAAATGCTATCTTTTCTTGCACTGGAATAAACTCGGCATTATCCTTCATGCCCACCATGTGAAAGTAGGCAATATTAGCAATGATTTCATTGGGCTTTACAAAAGAGCGATCTTTAAAAATCTCTACTAACTCGGCATTTCCCAACGTAGCAATTGTTGAACCAAACTCAATCGCTTTTTCAAAACAATTCTGAAGCACTTCTATCAAAAGTGCGGTATCTTCAATAAAAACAACTCCACCTTTATGTTTTGCTACTTCAAAAAGAGAGACTTTTTCATTTCCAACAAATTTTGTATTAATGTTAGGAATAATAGCAATTTCTGCAATATTCTTTATAGAAAGTTGGGTAGCAGGATCAAAAGTTCGGATTTGTTCTACCTCGTTATCAAACAATTCAATTCTATAAGGAAATTCATCTCCATAAGAAAAAATATCAATAATGCGACCTCGTACAGAAAATTGACCAGGTTCATAGACAAATTCTTCTCTAGTAAAATCATATTCTACTAAAATTTCTACTAAAGTACCTAAGTCAACTTCCTCTCCTTTGACAATTTCTAGTCGTTGCTTGTCTATGGATTGCGGTGAAATTACTTTCTCAAAAATAGCTTCGGGATAAGTGATAATTATTTCTCCCTTGCTCTTTGGTGCAGAAAGTTTGCTAATGGTGCGAGTACGCTGGATAATGTTATCGCTGTTCAATTTCTCAAACTGCTTAGGACTTCTGAAAGAATCAGGAAAGAAGTAGATTTCCTTTTTTTCTAACAGGCTATCTAACGTATTTTGAAGATATGCTGCTGATTCCTTGTTTTGAGCAATATAGATATAATTCTGGCGATTGCTTTGATAGCAAGCAGCTAATACAAACGCTATCTGACTTCCAGAAAGTCCTTCTATACTCAATCTTGCTAATTGCTCATTGTCGCGATAAGTTTTATTAACTAGACGAATAACACTCGGATGCGATTTGTATTTTTCTATTAATTCTTCTAAAATTTTCACTAAAATTTCTTTTTATAACCCCACCTTAGAACGAATAGAAATGGTATCGGTTTAAAGGAATCAGAAATTAAAAAGGCAATGTTCCATGTGGAACATTGCCTTTTTAATGCTGTTATTGTTCAACCAAGTTCAGTAAATTCGACTTAAAATCTTCAAAAGAAGATGTAATAGCAGTAGCCTTTTTCTCTTTGTTTATCAATACAGCTAGTGCTTCTGGTATAGGAACTTGCTTATCTAGGACATCATTCATTACATCCAAAAACTTAGCTGGATGTGCTGTACCTAAAACCACCACTCTCGAATTTGCATAATTAGCCAAATAATCCTTAGCAGCATAATAGCCTACTGCTGCATGAGGATCAATAAAATACCCAAATTGTTCATACACCTCTTTGATTGCGCTTTCTGTTGAAGCATCATCAACAGAAAATCCGATAACATCTTTTCTCAAATCGTTCCACGTGGAACTATATAAATCTAACATTCTAACAAAGTTAGATGGATTGCCCACATCCATTGCATTAGAGATAGTAGCATAAGAAGGATGAGGCTCGAACAAACTCGTACTTAGATATTTTGGTACAACATCGTTAATATTGGTAGCTGCTATAAATTGATGAATAGGTAGTCCCATTTTTTTTGCCATCAAACCAGCAGTTAGATTCCCAAAATTTCCACTTGGTACACAAAAAACATTTTTCACTTCGTCTTGAGGAAGTTGTTTGAATGCTTCAAAATAGTAAAAAGATTGAGGAATCAGTCGAGCTATGTTAATAGAATTAGCAGAACTTAGGTTGTACAACTCATTCAAATCTTTATCTAAAAAGGCAGATTTCACTAATGCTTGACAGTCATCGAAAGTGCCATTCACCTCAAAAGCACGGATATTTCCTCCAAGTGTCGTTAACTGTTTTTCTTGAAGCTCACTTACCTTTCCAGAGGGGTAAAGGATAAAAACCTCAATACCTTCTGTATTGTAAAATCCTGCTGCGACTGCTCCGCCTGTATCGCCAGATGTTGCTACTAAAATGGTAATTTTCTTTTCATTTTTATCTCGAAGATAGCTCATTAGCTGCGCCATGAACCGCGCACCAAAATCTTTAAATGCTAAGGAAGGTCCATGAAAAAGCTCTAATACAGAAATTTGCTCATTCAAATTGACTACTGGAGCGGGGAAGGTGATTGCTTTTTCAATAATGTCATACAAGTCTTCCTCTGGAATATAATTACCAATTAACTGTCTTGCTACCTCAAAGGCAATAGCTTGAAAGGAATATTTGGATAAGTTTTTCAGAAAGCCATCCGATAATTTTGGAATTGCCATAGGCATATACAAGCCTTTATCTTCTGGTAAACTCTTGAAAACGGCTTCTTTTAGATTGGCAATATTGTTCCTATTGTTTGTACTATATAATTTCATAGCTTTATTAAAGTTTTACTGCTCCTTCTTGATTAATGGCAGACAAAAATAATTCTGATTCAATTTTATTATCAGTGAATACTTTTTGCATTGCAATACCTACGTCTTCGGCAACAATATTATTGGCACAAAGTGCAAAAATAGAGGGTCCAGCACCAGAAATACTACACCCTAAAGCACCATTATTTAAAGCAGCTTCTTTTACTGCATAAAAGTTTGGAATTAATGCTGCTCGTTGCGGTTCAATAATAACATCTTGAAGCGACCGCTGGATGAGTCCTAAATCACCATTATACATTCCAATAATCAAGCCTCCTAGGTTACCTGTTTGTTGAATAGTTTGTTGCAAAGTAACTGTTGAACTCAGCACTGCCCTAGCATCTTTAGTCAGAATTTCTACTTTAGGATGCACCACAGCTACCTGCAATCCTCTTGGAATGGGTAATCTATGTACATCCAAATCTTGATTACTTCTAATCAAAACCATTCCACCCAATAGTGATGGCGCAACATTGTCCGCATGGTAGGCATTATCTGCAATCTGCTCTCCTAAAACAGCAAACTTTAATAAGTCTATTTTTTCTAAAGGGCGTTTAAGTAATTCATTCACTGCCATAACACCTGCCACAGCACTAGCAGCACTTGACCCAAGACCACTCCCAAAAGGCATTTTCTTATGAATTTCAAATTCAATACCTCTTTTTTCTTCTCCTAAAAATTCTAGTAACTTTAATGCTGCATAACCTGCTGTATTTTTTTCAACTTCGTAAGGTAATTTTTTGCCTTTTGTTCCTGTAATTTGAGTGATTTTAAGTCCTGGTGTATTTGAAAATCGAGCAATAATTTCATCGCCTGGTCGCTCCAAAGCGAAGCCTAAAACATCAAATCCACAAGCGACATTCGCCACACTAGCGGGTGCAAATACTTTAATACCTGCATTCATAAAAAATAGTTTTTATATTTGTTTAGGCGTGAAGATATAATATTTGCCTGTTTATCACTGCCTTATTAGGCTTATTTTCTCGCTGATTATAAATCTTATTTAAAGAAGAAAACAAAATTTTAAAAACAAAAATCAAAACAGAATGAGCAATTTAAACAGACGAACTTTTTTACAAACTTCAGCGCTAGCTGCTGGTGTTGCCGTCACGACTACAGATACTTCTTTTTCAGTATTTCAAGGAGTTCCAAAATCTAAAATTAATATTGGCGTAATTGGCGCTGGCTTAAGGGGGCAAAGTCATATTGAATTGTTATTGGATAGAAATGACTGTGAAGTAGTAGCTATTAGCGATATTGACGATGATATGATTGCTAGAACAAAGCAACTATTTGAAAAAAAGAAAAAAGCATTGCCTAAAATCTTTAAAGGTGATTTTAGTTACCTAGATTTATTAGCAGAAAAAAACATAGATGCAGTCCTAATTGCCTCGCCTTGGGAATGGCATGCACAGCAATCTATTGCTGCTATGAAAGCAGGCAAATACGTTGGCTGTGAAGTACGCGGCGCATTTTCTGTGGATGAATGCTGGGAATTGGTCAATACACATGAAGCAACTGGAACACATTATTTCTTTTTAGAAAATGTTTGCTTTAGAAGAGACGTAATGGCAGTATTAAATATGGTACGTCAAGATTTATTTGGCGAACTCATCCATTTGGAATGTGGTTATCAACACGATTTGAGGGCGGTAAAATTCAATGATGGTAAACCATCTTATGGTGTTGGAGTAGAATTTGGTGAAAAAGCCTTTAGCGAAGCTAAGTGGCGTACCAAACATTCGGTTCATCGCAATGGCGATTTATATCCTACGCATGGCATTGGTCCTGTGGCTCAATACATTGACATCAATCGTGGTAATCGTTTCACGCATTTAACTGCTATGGCTTCTAAAGCTAGAGGTTTACATAACTATATTGTAGAGAAAGGTGGTTCAAACCATCCGAATGCTAAAATTGAGTTTAAATTAGGCGATAAAATAACGACAACACTTCGCACCGTCAATGGCGAAACGATTATCATTCACCATGACACCAATTTGCCACGTCCCTATTCATTAGGATTTAGGGTGCAAGGCACAAAAGGTTTGTGGATGGATGTGAACCGATCTATTCATATTGAAGGAATGAGTCCTTCGCATCAATGGGAAGCCGCAGAGGATTACTTGAAAAAATATGACCATCCTGTTTGGAAAAAACAAGAGCAGGAGGCTGCTGGGGCAGGACATGGGGGTATGGATTTTTTCCTTATTCAAGCCTTCGTAGAAGCCGCTAAAAATAATGTAGCTCCGCCTTTCGATGTTTATGATGCTGCCACTTGGCTTGCCATTACTCCACTTTCGGAAGATTCAATTGCGCTAGGCAGCCAACCTATGGCATTTCCTGATTTTACGAGAGGAAGATGGATGGAGCAGAAAG
>CALDYY010000061.1 GCA_937944245.1 uncultured Saprospiraceae bacterium
CGGCTAACGCGCCAAATCCTAAAGTTTGGGTAGGGCAAAGCATAGGAGCAGTAAATAGTACGGTTTGTTTACTGCAAAGTAGTAACTCCAAGCCACTAGTTTTTACTACTACGTTGCCAGTAGAGTTGCTTACTTTTGAAGCACGCGCTTTAGAAACACAAAACCTCTTGACTTGGGTAACGGCTTCTGAAATCAATAATGCTGGTTTTGAAGTGGAGCGCAGCAAGGACGGAACAAATTGGGAAACACTGGATTTTGTGAAAGGCTACGGTAATTCTTTGCAAGAACGCAATTACAAATACTACGACCTTCAGCCCTTGCGTGGCGTTAATTATTATCGCCTAAAGCAGGTTGATAATGATGGTACATTTGAATATTCTAAAATGGTGAGTGTAACGACAAAAGCAGCAGAATCCTTCGCCTTTACGCTTTACCCCAACCCTACAAAAGAGGGATTCACACTGGAGTTGACGGGAACAAATGAAGCATCTTTTAGCCTTCAATTAATTGACCAGTTGGGAAGAGTTATTCAAGAATGGAATAAATTAGAAGGCACAAACCATACTTTCGATACCAGCCATTTAGCAAGCGGTTTCTATACGGTAATCGCCAGAAATGAGCAGCAAAGTTTTGTGCAACGATTAGTAAAGCAATAGTTGTACAGCTAACCTATAAAAAAGGTCGAAGTGGTATTTTTATCACTCCGACCTTTTTTTTATTCTTCTTGCACTCCCATCATCAACTCATATCCTTGCTGAATCCCTTTTTCCAGCGCAGGTACGCCACGCTCCATCCATTTAGGCTTCGGAGCATTCATCAAATAGTGATCAAAAAATTGCTCCATGCGCAACTGAAAATCAAGGCGATTGGCGCGCTTTACAGGCCAATGTGGTTCATCGTTATAATTGAGAAGCCAAGCGGGCTTGCCTAAACGACGCATAGCAATAAAAAACTCTATCCCTTGATACCACGGCACTGCGCCATCTTTGTCATTATGCATGATTAGTACAGGTGTAGTAATTTTATCAGCAGAAAAAATGGGTGAATTTTCTATGTAACGCAAAGGATATTCCCAAATTGAGCCTCCAATACGACTTTGTGAGCGCTCATATTGCCCTGCTCGACTTAAACCACTTTCCCAACGAATGCCACCATAAGCCGAGAACATGTTGACTACTGGCGCACCTGATTCCGCACAACGGAATAAATTGGTTCTAGTTAAAATATAAGCGATTTGATAGCCGCCCCAGCTATGTCCTTGTAGGGCTACCCGTTCCTTGTCCACAAAACCTTTATCTATGATATGAGTTGTTCCAGACATTACTGCATTAAAAGCACTTTCACCAGGATAGCCTGTTCGATAAGGTATATCAGGGTTGAAAATAACATAACCTCGACTGGCGTAGTAAGCATAATTTATCTGCGAACGATTTGGAAATGGCGCCCGATGCTGATACAAACCATCCGAACTGCGTTCATAGAAGTTAACAATCATTGGGTATTGCTTCTTAGGGTCGAAATTGGCAGGTTTTACCAATAAACCTTGCAAGGGCTCACCATCCAAAGAAGTCCATTTCACTAATTCGATGCTTCCCCAAGCATAATCTTTTTGCTGTGGATTGGCATTACTGATTTGCTGACCAGTTTTTAAATCTTTACTGTACAACAAATCTGGAAATACTTGGAAATTTTCTTTTGTGAATACCCAGCGAGCTGCATTTTTGGCGCGCAGTACGCGATTGCTAAACGCATAGGCTCCAAATTGAGTAATGTTTAACTCATTATTAGCGAGTTGTAAAAAAGCATAGCCCGATTGCTTGCTCGATTCTTCAAAAATGGAAAGCAATAGTGTATCGTTTGGCTCAAAAAAACGCTTTTCCTCGTCGAGTGAAATAACACGAAGACGCTGCTGCTTTTCGCGACCATTTGTTAAGCGAACAGGGGAATTTTCGCCTAAAGGGTCTATTTTCCAAATATCGTAGCGGTCATAAACCAACAGGGCGTCATCTTCTTTCATCCAACCTGCTATGCCATAAGGATAAGGTTCATTGGGGACATCATCCAACTCATTGAAAAACTTAACGGTCTTGTTGTTGGTCATTTTTTGGCGAGTGCCTTTTTCAATAGAATGGGTAAACCAAGCACTATCAGGTAAGCTATACCAATACACATATTTTCCACTTGGCGATAAAAGTGTATTTCCCTCTATACCTTCTCCAATAAGCCAACTTTTACCATTTTCTACTTCTATCAAATAGACATCTCGTTTATTCCACCACTCCCAAGTGCTTTCTAGGCTGTAAGGTAGAAGATTATAGCCCAACGCGATTGTTGCGTTGTTGTCCTCTCCAAAACGAACTTCGGGAATTTTTGATGTAGCTAATTGGACTATTTTTCCGTTATCTAAATGAAGTACACAATCATAGTTACGTTCTTGTTCTTGTTTTAAACGAACATTCTGAATAGTATGTAAAATAGGCTCATCGTAAGCCCAAACTTCAACTTTAGCAATTTCTTCTTCTAGCAAAGTCGTATCCGCGAGTATGGGTGTAGGGGCAATACCAAACAATAGGCGATTAGTGTCTTTAGAAAAGCGCAAATTACTGTGTTTACTGATTTGCCAATCTTTTGATAGAAACTCGCTATTTTGGTCAGCAGTTAATTTTGCATTAGTCTGACCTTCCTGCCAAAGATATAGCTCAAAAGGGCGAACACGTGCTTTGGTCGTATCCACATCGGCAATAAAGGCTAATTGAGTACCTTTTTTATCGAAAGTCATCTTAGCATAATCGCCTTTTTGTTGCCAAATAGGTTGCCAAATAGGATTATTAACATCAAAAACATAAACGCCAGCTTGTAATTCGAAGTCATCACCACTACTAAATGCTGCGAATTTTGCGCCTTCTTCTGAGTAGGTAAATTGTTTGACGTATTCTATACGATACTCGTTATTAGTGGTTAATTGTTTAATAACCAATGTACTACCATTGTCTTTTCCCTCTTTTTTCTTTTTTTTAGGCTTTTCATCAGCTATTTTTTGGGTAGTATCTACTTTCATCAAAGGCTCTTTTTGATAGGCTAACCAATCATTCCATTTTTTGGGTAACTGAAAATCACGAACTTCCGCAATTTTCGTAATTTGCTTATTATCCAAATTTAAAATGGCTAAAGTATCTTTGGGCAAATTCTCTGATTTTATCTTTCGACGGCGCATAGCTTGTATGCTATCTTGATGCGGTTTTATTTTGAACACTAAAAATTGGCTATTTTCTGTTAATTTGCCTTCTTTACCTCGTTCAAAGTAATAGTCTTTACTAAGATTACTATCGTAAACTACTAATTTCCCGTCTCCGTTTTCTGGATAAAGTTCATACACGACCCAGCGACCATTGTTGGATATTTGAGTATTGTTAATTGTTTTCCAAATGCTGTAATCGCTGTGTTGTAGTGTTTCCTGCTTTATACTTTGAGCTGTCAACACTTGGGCAAAGCAAATTCCAAGTAGCAGCAATAGCGGTCTAAATAACATAAATTGTAGTTTTGTTTTGTTTAACTTTGCAAAAGCAATTATTGTTTGCGACATAATTACTTTATAAAGTAATATTGGATAGATAATTACCATTAAGTTGAAATTAAATTTTAAAATCAAGTTAAATAAATAGATGTCCATTGATTGACAAACTAACTTATCAAAAACATCGTAATTTGTCGAAAAATGTAAACAATCTTAAAAATTGAGCTACATTTAATGCAAAACTAACTAACTCATTTGTCATGCACATCGCCATTATTGGAAACGGCATTAGCGGTATCACCGCAGCGCGTTTTATTCGAAAGTTAAGCAACCATCAAGTTACTGTTATTTCGGCTGAAAGTGACCATTTTTTCTCGCGTACAGCATTGATGTATGTGTACATGGGGCATATGCGCTATGAGGATATTAAACCTTATGAAGATTGGTTTTGGGAAAAAAATCAAATTGATTTATTGCGTGCGCGTGTGGAATCTATTGATTTTGATAAGAAAACCTTGAATTTAGAGAAAGGGAAAGCACTAACTTATGATAAGTTAATTATTGCCACTGGCTCAAAGTCTAATAAATTTGGCTGGCCTGGTCAAGATTTAAAAAATGTGAATGGCTTATATTCTTTGCAAGATTTAGAGGCAATGGAAGCGGCTAGTGAAGGATTAAAGCGAGCAGTTATTGTAGGCGGCGGATTAATTGGTATTGAAATGGCAGAAATGTTTCATGCTCGGCATATTCCAGTTACTTTTTTAGTGCGAGAAAGTAGCTTTTGGAATGGAGTAATGCCACCAGAAGAATCTGCCATGATTAATCGGCACATTATAGAGCATGGGATTGATTTGAGATTAAGCACAGAATTGAAGGCGATAATAGATGATGGCACTGGAAAAGCAGGTGCTGTAATGACCAGTAAAGACGAACGCATCGAATGCGGTTATGTTGGTTTAACGGCAGGTGTAAGCCCTAATATTGACTTTTTGAAGGGGAGTAATTTGGAAATAGGACGTGGTATTTTAGTAGATAAACACTTGAAAACCAACATCCCAGATGTTTATGCCATTGGGGATTGTGCAGAACAGCGAATGCCTGATGCGGGTAGAAGGAGCATAGAAGCTATTTGGTACACAGGCAGGATGCAAGGTGAAGTATGTGCATATAATGTTTGCGATAAATCCGTAGAATATTACCCTGGCGTTTGGTTTAATTCGGCTAAATTTTTAGATATTGAATACCAAGTGTACGGTGATGTTCGTGCCCAAATGCCTGATACACAAGACGCTGTTTATTGGGAACATTCCGACGGAAAAAAGAGTATTCGTATTGTGTATGATAAAATTTCAATGGTGGTCGTTGGGTTTAATCTAATGGGCGTTCGTTATCGCCATGAGGTATGCGAGCAGTGGTTGATGCGTCCTACACATATAGAAGAAGTTCTGGAAAATTTAGGTGCTGCTAATTTTGACCCTGAATTTTATGCCACTTATGAGCAAGATATTATTCAGATTTATAATCAAAAAATGGGCAGAAATATCCAATTAAAAAAGCAAAGAGGGCTAAAAAGTGCCTTTCAAATATTGCAAAATGCTTATATTAGAATGGGTAAATTTGAGAAAGTAAAATAGCGGATTAACGTCAAAATAAAATATAATGAATACCATACAAAAAATTGGAATTGGTCTTTTTTGTGTTGCTTTAGCTATCTTCACGTTATCACTTGGTTTGAGTAAATACCAACTCACTACGGATAATTTACCTATTTCAAATGAATATCATGCTAAAGCTATTATACAAGCAGCAAGCAACGACGAGGTACTAGATAAGGTCTATTCTAATAATATCACTTTTATTTCAGCTATTAAAAAAGTAATTCAATCCGCTCAAATGGAGTTAATCAACCAATCTATTCCAGATGGGGTGGGGGAGTGGGACTTTAAACTTGGCAGTTGGAAAATAAAAGATTATACTTTTGACATAGTTAAGGCTTCTAGCAGTGGTCTTGTTCCAGAAAATAAAGGCTTATTCTTGCTTTTGACTTTTGGCTTAGCCATATTAGGAGGATTGTTATATGGACTACCTATTTTTCAGCAAATACCTGGCATTAAAAATAATCATATTTATTTTAATGCGATGACACGTGGTTTAACATTCAACTGGCGAAGCGGATTCCTAGTATTGACTATTGTAGGTGTTATTGTTTATGGCTACTTTTATTCCAATGGTGATTTCTTTTTCCCTATTTTAACTACTATTATTGTTGGATTAATTATTTTTCTAGTTTTGTATTATGAAAAGCAAGCAGATAAAAAGCCTACGCGCTCTGCTTCTCCTGAGTTTACAGGCTGGTTAGGTATTTTGACAGGCGTTTATTTAATTGGATTTTATATTTTACTTTATTGGTCGCCAGAGTATTTAATAAACTGGATTTTAATAGTTGACCCTGTAAGTAAAACTATAAGTGGCAACCCTGCCAGCCGATGGTTTTTGTATGGCTTGATGTACACTGTGGTCGTTTTGGTAATGGGAATCAGAATGATTGCTAAATATCGCTACAACAATTATCAAGTAGTAAGAACACTATCTGTTATGTTTTTTCAAACTGCTTTTGCTTTTTTAATTCCAGAAATATTAATTCGGCTTAATCAACCTTATTTTGATTTTAAAAATATTTGGCCACTCGATTATACTTTCTTTTTCGATTATAGATTGAATGAACTTGCCCAAAATGGTACATTAGGTATATTTATGCTCGTCTGGGGTATTGCACTAATTATTATTGGCGTTCCTTTGTTTACTTACTTTTTTGGTAAACGATGGTACTGTTCTTGGGTATGTGGTTGCGGTGGCTTGGCAGAAACGTTAGGAGACCCTTATCGCCAACTCTCCGATAAGAGTTTGCGTGCTTGGAAATTTGAGCGGTGGATTATTCATAGCATTCTAGTAGCTGCGGTAGTAATGACTGTAATGGTGCTATATACTTATTTTTCGGGGCAATATAATATTTTATTCATCAGCAGCGACGCTGTGCGTTCTTGGTATGGCTTTTTGATTGGCTCAGCCTTTGCAGGTGTTGTTGGTACTGGTTTTTATCCATTAATGGGCAATAGGACTTGGTGTCGTTTTGGATGTCCACTAGCGGCTTATTTAGGTTTAGTACAACGCTATCAATCTCGGTTTCGTATCACAACCAATGGCGG
>CALDYY010000062.1 GCA_937944245.1 uncultured Saprospiraceae bacterium
TCTGCGCTGATGGTACTGCGAAAGCGGGAGAGTAAGTCGCTGCCGACCTTCTTTTAAATAGCCCCCTCAAAAGGGGCTATTTTTTTGATACCTCATCACAACTACACAACTTCAAAGCCTCTTTACCTTAATGAAATCTTATCAAAATCTTATCCTTTTCTTAAAGTCTTTGATTTATTGTTACTAATGTAGGCGGAAATCGTCTAAAAGGTGTTATGCTAATTGTGAACAACATTCGTAACTAAAACTTATCATTTATTTATTATGAAGAAAATTATTTTATCGTTTTTAACTTTTGGTTTTGCGCTGTCTTTATTGACTTCTTGCGGTGAAGATGACATCATCACGGGAGACCCTATAGAAACACCTCCTTCTATTAATCTTGTTGCTGAAAATAATTTTATCTCTAAGAATGAGACTATTAACGTAGGAGAAGCATTCAGGGTAAAACTTCGATTGGTGGTCGGAACAAAAGATTTGAATGTACTTCGTATTTTCGAAAACGGAAGTTTAATACCTGCCAGTCGCTTGGAAATAACAGGTCTTACTGCAAATAATCCTTTATTGATAGTAGGTAACAGCAAGAAAGGAGCAACTTATGAAGTTAAAATTAATGCTGACCCAGCAGTAACGACACAAAGAACGATTGCTTATGCCTTTGAGGTAGAAGATGAGGGAAAGAAGACGGCAGTAACTTCTATAGATATTTCTACGATAATACCTTTTACTGCAATAGAGAAAACTTTAATAGGAGTTCTTCTGAATCAGGCGGGACCTGCGAATACGGGTGGATTAGATTTGGATACAGGAGAAAGTGTTGGTTCTAAGGACATGAGAGCAGAAATTAAAGATCAAGGTATTAATTTAGATAGACCAGCTACTGATAACTGGCGTCGTCAAATTTCTGGTGCTAATGGTGCTGAGGTGCGTACTGTGAAGTTAAGTGATTTAGCGGAAAACCTAAAGTTCAGTGATATTAAATTCAAAGAGCAAATACTGGATGCTTTTGCTAAGGGTAAAGCATTAGATGGTGTAGATATTTTCAGAAATTCAAGAGGAGATAAAATAGCTACTGATGATGACGGAAATGAGAAAGTAAGTCAACCAATGGCAGTAGGCGATATCTTTGCAGTGAAGCGTGATAATAAACATTACCTTATCGAATGTGTTAAGGTAAATAACACTACAAATAACAATAACGACAGCTACGAATTTAACATTAAGTTCTAAAGAATGAATTAGCTTGTTAAGCTAGTATAAAGAATTATTTCACCATAGCTATGATAAAGGCTTCTACTATTTAATAGAGAAGCCTTTTTTATTTTCCTGATAAAAGTTTAGATTTACGCTGCAATAAGCAAGCAGTATTTACCTTATTAAAAAGTAAAGCATCTAAATAAAATTTTACATGAACTTATCAAAAGCAGCATTGGTGTTGGAAAAGATTAATATGTTGTTTAAGAACATTAATCTTAACAGTAATTCCATATCAACTATTGAGCGAGATTTAATGCTAAGTTATATTCGCGAGTTTTACGAATACTGTAAAGAGCAGGAAGTTACAGTAAATGCAACAACAAATAATAATAACCTCTCTGTCAAAGTAGATATGCCAGAGAAAGAAATCAAAAGAGATACTTATACCCCCCCCAGAATCATAGAAATTTCCGAGAATTTAAAGGAGGAAATTCTGGAAGTGATAACGCCTGCGCCTAAAATTCCGAAAGTAGAAATTGTGGAACAGCCGCCTACTCCCAGCACCTCACAATCTACACCTACTACTATCCCACCAAAAGTAGAGATTGAGCTACCTGTGGTAAAAAAAGAAATTGAGGCACTTTTTGAGTTTAAACAAGTAAAAGAACTTTCTGAAAAATTAAGCACCGTCCCTATTCAAGATTTGACAAAGGCTATTGCTTTAAATGATAAATTAGTGTTTTCCAATCAGTTATTTGGTGGTGCACTGGTTTCTTTCAATGAAGTGGTCAGGACTTTAAACAACATGAGGAATTTCGATGAAGCCAAAAAATATTTAGTTGAATTGGCAGTACAGCACAAGTGGGCTAACGAAAATAATGAAGAGGTGGCGAAGGATTTTATTAAATTGGTTAGAAGAAGATTCTTGTAATCGCTTATATTTTTCTTATTCGACTTGTCGTTACTTAGGAAAAATAGGTTTCATGCGTTTTTTTCTGAGTGTATTTTATCTGGCAGTTATAAATCTTCTTCATGGTCAATTTTCAGTGGTAGATAGCCTAGTAAATAAGGAAAGTATTAGCGTATCTCCGCTTGAGATAGTCAATTCTCCTTATCGAGATGTGAACCTTTCTATTACGCCAAATGGGAAATACTTGTTTTTTATGTCTGGTCGTGGAGAAACTCGATGGTCGCTTAAAAAGGAAACTACTTTTAGAGGTAAGGTAGAATACGACGGTGATATTTGGTTTAGTGAACGTGTGGACAGTATTTGGCAATCGCCTAAATATTTACCGCTACCCATCAATAGTGCTAAGTCAGAAGACGAACCCAATATTTCGCCTGATGGTCAGACAGTTTACTTTCAAAGTTGGCATGATGGTTGGGAGATGGACGGCGGACCTTATTATCGTGCTGAGTTGTACGGCAATCGCTGGCAAAATCCTACTGGGCTTTATGGAGGAATTCATCAATTTTTTAAGGACAGCATGAGTTATTATCGGCGATATGCGACGGACGGAATGGCGATTTCACCTAACGGAAAAATCTTTATTGTCGCAGCAGGTGTGGATTACGATGGTGATTTGGATTTGTACATCAGTAGAAAACTGGATAACAACGATTGGTCTTATCCTAAACGATTGGTTATCAGTACAAAAAAAGAAGAACGCTCTGTTTTTATTGCTGCTGATGGCAAAACCGTTTACTTTGGTTCTAGTGGTCATGGGGGATTTGGTGGTTTGGATATTTTCAAGACAACACTTTACGACGATGACTCTTTTGGTGAAATCACTAATATTGGCGCACCTTTTAATACTAAGGAACACGACTTTGGCTTTATTATCGGTGCATTAGGCAACGAAGTTTTTTTTGTGCGCAATGACGATATTTACTATGCCCAACTTGGTGCGCAATTCAATGCGATAAAGCCCTCGCCTACTCTAGTCATCAACGGCTTAGTGTTAGATTGCAAACAAAGACCAGTGCAAGCTAATATTGAATTGTATGACATAACGCAGAATAAATTACTTGCCACCGCCCGCAGCAATAGCCTTTCGGGGGAGTATTCCATAGCTATCCCTCGCATTGAGGGAAAGTATCGGCAACGCATTCGCTATTTTAACGATACAACGCTGCTTCGTAAGGATTTTGACATTACCGAAGATACACCGCAACTACTGGAGCTTACTATTCAACCAGATTGCGCACCCATTGTACCCAAAGTCCTTCCACCTCGTCCTGCTTTGCCGATGCCCACTTTTGATGCCTTGATTTATTTTGATTTTGATAAACAAGCACTAAAATCCGAAGAAAAATTGAAACTTGATAGTTTGGTATCGCTACTGCAAGGCTTGGATGGCTCGATGCTTCAACTCCACATTGTTGGGCACACTGATAGCTGGGGCAGCGATGAATACAACATTAAACTATCGCAACGCAGAGCAGCTACCGTAGCGGATTATCTTCGCCAACACACCGATGTTGCGTTGCAAGTTACTTACGAGGGCGAAGCTATTCCTTTGCTGGACAACACTACATCGGAAAACAGGGCTAGAAATAGAAGGGTAGCGATAATGTTGAGTGGGAAGGATGCCCAACATTAACAATAAAATGGATTTCATGAGACAGCATTTACATTGCTGGAAAGATTATACCCGCATAAATTGCTTCTAATGTTACTATGCAATCCATGACAGCAATACTTTCTGCTAGTGTTTGTGCATAGGTGTAATGCCACTCGCGTTCTGTTTGCCTGTGATAGCTGTGTATGCTGGCGCGATCTTGGTGTACCATCAGATATTGTTGCAAGGTAGGAATGGTTCGGTAGCACATCCATTTATCAATTCTATCTTGTTCCTCTGTGCTTGGCGATAAAATCTCAATCAGTACCGTCGGATTAAGTGTAGCTTTCATATTTTTCTTGTGCTGATGAAACTTTTGTTCGCCACATACAATAACCAAATCAGGATAAAAAACTTTGTTGCAAGCAAGTATTAAAATCATGCGGTCTGCTACGTATTTTTTGCAATTCTTGGCTTTAATGCAATTTGCTAAAGCATCCGAAATGTTACTCTGAATTTCTCCATGCTCCGGCGAAGTGTAAGACATTGCTTTGATGCTGCCGTCCCAAAATTCATTTCTGAACGCTGCTTGATATTCCAAATCGAAATATTCTTCTAGGGTATATTTTTTTTCTAAGATTTTTTCTTCAGGCGGTACATTTTGAATTTGACTCATTTTCGCACTTATTTTATTTCCAAATGTAAAGAAAAAAATGGAAAAGGCAAACAAGCTGAATGCTTGTGTAAAGCGAAATCTCGCACTTCATTCACAACTACTCAGCCGTGTGGCAACTTTATTATGGAAAAATTAAATAGAAATATTGTTTACAGAAAAATATTAAAATTATTTCAACATGAAAAACAAAAAATAATCTGTAAAAAGTGTAAATTAGCCCTGTTAAATTTCATTTACTTCAATTTTTGGAATATGAAAACAATGCAACAGTGGTTTGATGAATACGGCGAGAGCCATCAAAACGGGTTTAATAAGATGATGCACTGGATTTGTGTGCCTGCTATTTTTTTCAGTGTGATAGGTTTGTTATGGAGCATTCCTAGCCAGTGGTTGAGCGATTTATTTCCTGCAAATGTCGCACCCTATACAAATATGGCAACCTTGGTGCTACTGTTGGGCTTAATCTTTTATTTGCGTCTTTCTTTGGGTATGTTTTTTGGGATGTTGCTCGTTTCTGTGGTGGTTGTGCTAGGGATTCGAGCTTTGGAAATAGTGCAAATTGCCCCGCTTTGGCAAATTTCGCTTTCTATTTTTGTGATAGCGTGGATAGGTCAGTTTTGGGGGCATAAAGTGGAAGGCAAGAAACCTTCTTTCTTCAAAGATTTACAATTCTTGATGATTGGTCCTGCTTGGTTGTTGAGTTTTGTTTACAATAAAGTAGGGTTGAAGTATTAGGTATTGGGAATTAGGTACTGGGTGTAATGTTTTCCATTTCGACGAATGCTACGCGAAAACGAAAAAATTAGTACAACTTTGCGTTGTCTAAATTGAAAAAAATGCGTTTTCTGAAGTTGTTCGTTTATGTCAAGAAATACAAATGGAATATTCTAGGCAATATCTTGAGTAATATTCTGATGGTCGTGTTTGCTATCATCAGCCTTCCTTTGCTTACCCCTTTTTTGCAAATTTTATTTGGTCAGCAGACCTTAGTGACGACTAAACCTGCCTGGGAGTGGAACACTTCGGCAGTTAGTCAATACTTTAACTATTATATGAGCCAAATTGTGCTTCAACAAGGCGAAAGTGTCGCTATGGCTTATGTTTGTGGATTGATAGTGATAACGTATTTCTTCAAAAATCTTTTTCGCTACCTTTCTTTGTTTTTTATGGCACCTGTGCGCAATGGTATTGTGAAAGACATTCGCCAACAACTGTTTGAAAAAACGATGCACTTGCGCGTGGCGTACTTCTCAGATACTCGAAAAGGTGATCTCATTTCGCGCATTACTGCGGATGTGCAAGAAATAGAATGGAGCATCCTTAGTATTTTGGAAACGCTTTTTAGAGACCCACTTATGCTGGCAGGTGCATTGGGTTTGATGATTTTTATTAGCCCAAGAATGACGCTTTTTGTGCTAGTGTTGATTTTGTTTACTGCATTAGTCATTGGCGGCATTGGGCGAGTGCTGCGCCGACAGTCAGGTGTGGTGCAAGAAACGCTAGGCAAATTGATTTCTACTTTGGAAGAAAGTTTATTTGGTATTCGTATCATCAAAGCCTTTGGTGCAGAGCATTATCAACAACAAAAGTTTGAAAACACGAACGAAACGTACAAGAAAAAACTCACGCGCCTGCTTTGGCGGCGGGATTTATCTTCGCCGATGTCTGAATTTCTAGGGGTATCCATTGTGGCGTTGCTTATTTGGTTTGGATTTAATGAAGTAAAGGCAGGCAATTTGACTAGTCCTGTTTTTTTTACTTTTTTACTGGCGTTTTATTCAGTGATGGAGCCAGTGAAGCGCTTCTCGAATGCCTTTTATAGTATTCAAAAAGGGATGGCCGCCGTAGATAGAGTAGATGTTATTTTGGATGCGCCTGAAGAAATCATGGATGCGCCAGATGCTTTGCCTATCCATAGTTTTGAGCATCAAATTGAATATCGAAATGTGCATTTTATTTACAATGAGGCGGAAGAGCCGGCAGTAAAAAATATCAATTTAATCATTCCAAAAGGAAAAGCATTGGCGTTGGTAGGTAATTCAGGTGCAGGAAAGTCCACGTTAGCCGATTTATTACCTCGATTTTACGACGTTACCAAAGGTAGTATTTTAATTGATGGCATTGATGTTAAAACTCTGAAAATAAAAGATTTACGCTCGCTTATAAGTATCGTTTCTCAAGATGCAGTGCTGTTCAATGATACTATTTTTAACAATATCGTTTTTGGCATGGAAGGCGTTACGGAAGAAGCCGTTATCAATGCAGCTAAAGTAGCCAATGCTCACGATTTTATTATGGAAACGGAAAAAAACTATCAAACTAATATTGGCGATAGAGGCATGAAATTTAGTGGGGGGCAACGCCAAAGACTTACCATTGCTAGAGCTGTGCTGAGAAATACGCCCATTTTGATTTTAGATGAAGCCACTTCCGCACTGGATTCGGAATCAGAACAGTTGGTGCAGGAAGCCCTATTGCGCATTATGCAACATCGCACCACGATTGTTATTGCGCATCGGCTTTCTACGATTCAATATGCGCATGAAATTGCGGTGCTTAAAAAAGGAGAAATTATTGAACGAGGCAGTCACCAGGAACTTTTGTCAATGGGTGGCGAGTATCAAAAACTAGTGGCATTGCAAGTGCTTTAGGCAAGGCTATTAACTGGCGATAGAAGAACAAATGTAGGTAGGAATGATACCACTGTTTTCAATCATAGAGGCAACTCTATCTTCGAGCGTATTGCCCGAAAGTACCAATGCTGTGTCCACTCCAAATTTATTTCCACCTAAAATGTCAATGTGCAAAGTATCGCCTACCATGAGAATGTCGCTTTTTTCAATAGTTTCATAGGTTTTAAACAGTTGCTCATAGGCGTACATGAACATTTGTGGGTCGGGTTTTCCAAACTTGATAAACTCTTTTTGTACGACAGTTTCTATCAAACTAGCGATGCCACCCACCGCTAAAGATACTTTGGAATTGCCTATTGGATAAACATAATCTGTATTGGCGACTATAGTAGGCACATTGTGCTTCCTCAAAAAATTGATGGCAGCATTAATGCTCGAATCCCACTGGAAACCCTCATCATCCAAAAATACGAATCCATTAATAGTTTGCGGTAAATGATACTCCAAATCGTGCATGTGTACTGCTTCTAAGCCAAGCGACTGTATGTAATAAGCAGCATTTGGCGTACCGACGTAAGCGACTTTTCCCGACTTGACTTTGTATTGAAAGTAGGCTTTTGCCATCATACCTGAAGTAACAATTTGAAACTTGGATAACGTCTTCAAACCCAAGTCGCGAAACTGTTGTGCCATTTGCGATGGACTTCGAGAAGCATCATTGGTGAGTATAAAGTAGGTAATGCCTAAATCTTGGATGTAATCTATTGTTTCTGATGCACCTTCAATCAGTCCTTTTGAGCTTTTAATCACACCGTAAGAATCAAAAAAAACAACTTTATATTGCTTTACAATTTCTTTAAAAGAGACTATGTCCATACGTTTTCTAAATAAATGATGCTAAAGTTTTATTAGCTAAAAAACAGTTAATAAAATATTTTGCGTTGATAAAATATGACTTATCAACGCAAAATACAGGTCAAGTAACTATTTGTTACCGAATTTAGCAAGTTTTACATCAATTTCAGGAGCTAAAGCATATAATAGTTTAAAATCTTCTTCCATGCGCTCTTTTACAGGTGGGAAACGGTACATATAAACATATACTCCTGATGCAGTAACCCAGCTCAAGTAGCCGTTGACATCGCTGAAAGCAGCAATTTGCCCTAGCCCTTCCACCGCTCGAAAAGGGGGTACACTTGCTCCATACTGCTTGACCATACCTATGCGAATGAGGTCTTTCACATACTGTACATTTGCAGGATTTTTTCGGTAGCCAATCACAAAAGTTTCTTGTGAGCCATCTGGTCGGCATTCGCAACCGCTAGCATGAGCATCGGGCGCTGTACGGCTAATTAATTTAAGCTCCCCGTTATTGAAACCTGGAATATTTCTGCGCAACCAATCCTTTGAAATCAACTGACACGCTTCTTGAATCATTCCAATAGTTACATCTCGGTCTGGATTTGTGTTTTCCTCTATGTTTCCGATAGGAGCAGGCAATCCCTCTTCCACTTTAGCGCTATTGTTGACGGCTTTATTTTCTTCATTTTTGCAACTTCCAAGTAGCACTATTGCACAAAACAACCCTATTAAACTTGACAAACGCATAATTCACTTTTTTTGATGGCGCAAAAATATTCATTTTGTTTGGAATAAGTGGGGATAAAAAATGCTTTTCCTTTTCCTGTATGCTGAATTTGCTTTTTAGAGAACCAAATAAAAGTCGAATAAATCATTAAATAGAACACAATATCAAATTATAATTTTGACTGATTCGCTTGGTTATTTTTATGTTTTAACAATAGTTAAGAAAATGACTTAGATGTTTTTTTTCTAAATTTTATCCAAATAAATTATCATTTATTTGTCATTAACAATAAAAAATATGGTCGCTAGGCAACCAATTCGATAAAATTGGGATATTCATAGTATAGTAAGTTTTTTATAATTAAAATCTAAAATTATTATGATGAAATCACCTTTAATGATGGGGTTGCTGGCGATTATATTTTCGCTTTCATTGGTAGCCTGCAATGATGATGACGATGTGAAAACGCCAAACAGTGAAAAAACTGTTTTTGAAATTGCTCGCGACGATAGCCAGTTTAGCACTTTAACGGCTGCACTTAGAAGAGTAAAATTAGATGATGTCTTGAACGGAGCTGGTCCTTTTACTGTGTTTGCCCCTACTAATGCTGCTTTTACAGCACTAGGTGTTGATTTAGCTACCCTTTCTGATGCGGAATTAAGTGCCATTTTGTTGTATCATGTTTTTGCAGGCGCTAGGTTGCGTGCAAATGACATTCAGGAAGGACAAACTTATATCGGTACGGCTTCCAATACAGGACCTGGTGGGAGCAACTTATCTGCCCTTATTGAAAAAACAAGTGCTGGCGTATCTGTAAATGGCAAGGTAAAAGTAACCCAAGCAGATGTTATTGGTAAAAACGGTGTAATTCACATTATTGATGCTGTGCTGCTTCCATTGGATATTGTTGGTCATGCACAAGCCAACGCTAATTTTTCTACTTTAGTAGGTGCACTGGGAACAGCTACTGGTGGTTTAGTAAATGTACTTTCTGCGGCAGGTCCGTTCACGGTATTTGCACCAATCAATCAGGCTTTCACTGCTATCAGTGCTACTGTAGCTCAATTGACACCTGCTCAATTAGCAGCGGTATTAACATATCACGTAACACCTGGCAATGTTTTGGCGAGAAATCTATCAAACGGACAAACCGTAACGACGGTGCAAGGGGAGACATTTAAGATTAACATTCAGGGTAATAGTGTTACGATTACTGATGCCAGAGAAAACGTAGTTAATGTGTTGCTAACCGATGTGCAAGCGACCAATGGTGTTATTCATGTATTGGATAAAGTGCTTTTGCCTGCAAACTTGTAGTTGTTAAATCATTGATTTGGAATAATTTTGCTTTGTGCAAAAGAATTACAGAATCTCTTGACTACTGCTATATTACAAACAAACAAGAACAAGCTCACTGCCTAGGTAGTGGGCTTGCTTCGTTAAATTAAATCATATCTTCTGGGCGCACCCATTCGTCGAATTGCTCGGCGGTAACTAATCCTAACTCAATAGCTGCTTGCTTTAATGTTTTATCCTCTGCATAAGCTTTCTTTGCAATAGAAGCGGCATTGTCGTAACCAATTTTTGTATTTAGTGCTGTTACTAACATCAAAGAATTGTTCAGTAGTTCTTTGATGCGGTTGTAGTTGGGTTGCAATCCTTCAATACAATTATCTGTGAAACTAGCACAGGCATCGCCAATTAATTGAGCTGACCAAAGAAAGTTATAAATAATGACAGGTTTAAAAACATTCAACTCGAAATGTCCACTCATACCACCGACGTTGATGGTAACATCATTACCGATTACCTGCGCCATTGCCATCGTTAGTGCTTCTGATTGCGTTGGGTTAACCTTGCCCGGCATAATGGAAGAGCCAGGTTCATTGGATGGAATAATGATTTCTCCGATTCCACTTCTGGGTCCAGAAGCCAGCATTCGGATATCATTACCAATCTTCATTAAACTACAAGCCACTGTTTTCAATGCGCCATGCGCTTCTACAAGAGCATCGTGTGTAGCAAGTGATTCAAATTTATTTTCTGCTGTAATAAAAGGTAGTCCTGTTAGTGCTGCAATTTTTTCTGCTACTTTTTCGGCATAGCCTTTAGGTGCGTTCAGCCCTGTACCTACTGCTGTTCCGCCCAAAGCCAACTCAGAAAGATGCGCTAAACTGTTTTTAATGGCTTTGATGCCATGTTCAATCTGCGACACGTAACCACTGAGTTCTTGCCCAACTGTTACAGGAGTAGCATCCATGAAATGTGTTCGTCCAATTTTAACCACATTCATAAATTGCTGAGCTTTTTCGTTTAGTGCATTTCGTAACTTTTCTAAACTAGGAATAGTTACCTCCACCAATTTCTTATAAGCAGCAACGTGCATCGCCGTTGGGAAAGTATCGTTGGAAGATTGTGATTTATTGACATCGTCATTAGGGTGGAGAAAACGTTTTCCGTCTGTTAAAGCACCACCTTTTAGTACATGACCTCTATTGGCAATCACCTCATTTACATTCATATTCGATTGTGTGCCAGAACCTGTTTGCCAAACGACCAATGGAAATTGTTCATCTAATTTACCAGCCAAAATCTCATCGCACACCAATGCGATTAAATCTGCTTTTTCAGCATCCAGTATGCCTAATGCTTCGTTAGTGCGTGCTGCCGCTTTTTTCAAAATGGCAAAAGCACGAATTACTTCAATAGGCATTTGCTGTCCTCCAATCTTGAAATTTTGAATAGAACGTTGTGTTTGTGCACCCCAATAAGCCTCCACTGGCACATCAATGTAACCTATGCTATCTTTTTCTTGGCGAAAATTTGTCATTTGTCTTCTAAGTTTTACAGTGTAAAAAAGATGGCGAAAGATAGTTGATTTCAGGTATTCATTTGTGCATTCATTGCTAAAAAATAGAATGGGAGGGATAAAAAAAGAGACTTCCGAATTTAGTCATGGAAGCCTCCGATAGCTGTACTACCTTCTCACTCTAAACTCTTGTCCGACACAGAAAGCCCGTCGGCAGTTGTGCGAAATAAGTTTTGGATACGGCATACAGCCCACTGCTACGTAGGTGTCAACATTCCTCTTTTGGCTAAATGGGTTTAACTTAAATAGTTTATTAAAAAAAGGATATTCCTCTGTTTTTCAGCGTTTTAAACTTATTTTAACATCTAAAAATCAATAAATGAAGTTCTTTAACTTCACGATAAAATTAGACTTTTTTTGATACGACGGAGTTGTAACAATGTTACATAGATAATAATTTATTCTTTTCTTGTTACTTACCAGAAATAAAATGCTATCCCATGATGTGTACAAAAAATCTTATCTTTACTTTTATAAAAACTAATTTATGAGTGGTTTTGAAGAAAGATATGTTAATCCATTCACTGATTTTGGGTTTAAAAAAATTTTCGGAGAAGAGCCTAATAAAGATTTATTGTTAGATTTTCTTAATGAATTGCTTAAAGAGCAAGAAGGAAATATTGTGTCGCTTACCTATCTTAAAAATGAACATCTTGGCAGCAGCAATATAGACCGTAAGGCTATCTTTGACTTGTATTGTGAAAATGAGCGTGGCGAAAAGTTTATTGTGGAGTTGCAAAAATCAAAACAGAATTTTTTTAAAGACAGAACCTTATATTATGCCACTTTCCCCATCAGAGAGCAAGTAAAAAGAGCAGACTGGGATTACGAATTGAAGGCAGTTTATACTGTGGCTATTCTTGATTTTGTATTTGACGAAGATAAAGATAACAAGGGAAAATATCGTTATGATGTTAAATTGACAGACATAGAAACTTGCAAAGTATTTTATGATAAACTTACTTTTATCTATTTAGAAATGCCAAAATTTACCAAAGGGGTGGATGAGTTGGAAACTCGCTTTGAAAAGTGGCTTTATGTACTGCGTAACTTGAATCGCTTGGAAAGAGTCCCAGAAAAATTAAGGGAAAAAATATTTGAACGCTTATTTGAAGTAGCAGAGATAGCTAAATTTTCACCAAAAGAGTTGATGTCTTATGAGGATAGTTTAAAGTATTACAGAGACTTGAAGAATGTCATAGACACAGCTAAGCAAGAGGGAATGATGAAAGGAATGGAAGAAGGCTTGCAACAAGGTTTGCAACAAGGTTTGCAACAAGGCTTGGAGCGAGGTTTGGAACAGGGTATTAAAAAAGGAATGGAAGAAGGAGCGTTGAGCAAGGCTTATCAAGTGATAAAAAAAGGATACGAAAGAGGATTGTCGTTGGAGGTACTTTCTGAATTAACAGGGTTATCAAAAGATAAAATAGAGCAAATGCTCAAGGAAGATAAACCAGTGGATGACTCAATCTAACAGCAAAATACATGGCGCGAAAAAATACTAAAAAGTCAAATGCTTTAAACAAATCTGTGGCAAAACATCGCCCTGCGACAATAGAAAAAACAATGCCAAAGTTAGCTTCTGCACAAAGTGCTTCTGCATGGTGGACAAATACAAGGTGGCAATCCATAATCATTTTTTTGTTCAGCAGTTTACTTTATATCAATACCCTATCCCATCAATATGCTCAAGACGATGCTATTGTCTTGTATGATAATATGTTCACTACTAAAGGGTTAGAAGGCATATCTAGCATTTTTCAGTACGATACTTTCTATGGATTTTTCAAAGAAGAAGGTAAAGCAAGTTTAGTGGCGGGAGGTCGCTATCGTCCTTTGTCGCTTGTATTATTTGCTATGGGCTGGGAATTTTTTGGCAATAACCCTATGATTTATCATCTTATGAATGTGTTTTGGTATGCGCTCACTTGTTTGATGCTTTACTGGTTAATATTACGGCTGCTAAGTTTGCAACAGGATAAATTACAGGTTCATTTTATTGCCTTTGCAACTGCCTTGCTTTTTGCAGCACATCCGATACACACAGAAGCGGTTGCTAACATTAAAGGTAGAGACGAAATTTTGACCTTACTTGGTAGCTTAACTGCCTTGTATGCCATAGTTCGTGCTTATGATGAGAAAAAGTTGACTTGGCTGCTTTTGGGTGGATTTTGTTTTTTCTTGGCTTTGTTAGCTAAAGAAAATGCGATTACTTTTCTTGCCGTTGCACCTTTGACGCTTTGGGTATTCCGAAAAACAAAGTTAGGCGAAATAGTGCTACATACATTACCATTGTTGATAATGGCGACTGCCTTTCTAGCGTTGCGCGCAGCCGTCTTAGGGTTCAACTTCAGTGAACCGACCAAAGAACTGATGAATAATCCTTATCTGAAAATAGAAAATAACGAGTGGGTAGCCTTTTCTTCTTTGGAATGGTCCGCTACGATTGTGTTTACGCTTGGGAAGTACATTGCACTGCTATTTTTTCCGCATCCGTTGACGCATGACTATTATCCTCGACATGTGAACATCATGCAATGGAATAATTGGCAAGTGCTCTTGAGTGCAGCCACTTATGTTGTGCTTTTGGTGTATGCACTTCTGCGCTTGCCTAAGCGAGATTGGGTGAGCTATGGCATTTTGTTTTATCTAATTACGCTTTCTATTGTGTCGAATGTAGTGTTTCCAATCGGAACGAATATGGGGGAGCGATTTGTGTTCATGCCTTCCGTAGGTTTTTGTTTCTTGATAGGTGTGTTGCTTTGGCGATTAAATGAATATTGGAGCAAACCTAAGCACGACAAGCAAATTCCGTTAGCCACTTCTTCTTTTATTGCGCTAGGATTGTTCTTGTTGCCATTTAGCTACAAAACCATCACCAGAAATGGCGTATGGAAAGATAATTTTACTTTGTTCACAACGGATATTGAAGTATCCAAGAATAGTGCTAAACTCAGAAACGGCGTGGCTGGTGTATTGATTGAGCAAGGGACAAAAGAAACTAACCAAGCCAAGCAACAGCAGTACTTTCAAGAGGCAATAGGGCATCTGAACGAAGCCATTAAAATTCACCCTACCTACCAAAACGCTTATTTATTGATGGGGAATGCACATAATTTTCTTCGTCAATACGAAACCTCAATCGCCTATTACGAACAAGCCTTGAAAATAAATCCAAATTATAAGGACGCACAGAAGAATTTAGCCATTACCTATCGCGACGCAGGGAGGTACTATGGGCAAGAACTGAACAACCCGATAAAATCTATTGATTTTTTGGAAAAAGCCAATACTTTACAACCTAATGACTGGGAAACTTTGCGTTTGCTTGGAATAGCTTTTGGCGTGAGTGGACAAACCCCCAAAGCAATTGATTATTTAGAGCAAGCTAATGCACTTGCTCCAAATAACGCTGGCATTCTTTACAATTTAGGTGCAGCATATGGAAGCATAGGAGCGGTAGAAAAAGCCAATACTTACATCACCCAAGCAAAGGCATTAGACCCTACCATTGGCAATAATTAACCATTTATCATGGCGACTATTTGTTCCAAATTTTGAATCTTTGCCCTATGGAATGGTATCAATACGTCATCATTGTGGTCGGTAGTTTTTTTGCTGGTGTTGTTAATACTTTGGCGGGCAATGGCTCTGCTATTACATTAACCATTTTAACAGAAATGGTTGGTTTGCCCGGTAATCTTGCCAATGGCACAAACCGAGTAGGTGTTTTCACACAAGGGGTGGCAAGTGCATATGGGTTTTATGAAGGTGGAAGGCTAAAATTGAAAGGTAACTGGCTTTATATCAGCACAATTATTCTTGGTGCAGTTATTGGGGTATTGATTGCCGTGAATGTGAGCAATGAACAGTTTAGAAATGTTTTTCGCTACCTGATGGTGTTTATGTTACTCGTCATTTTAGTTAACCCCAAACGTTGGCTTGCCGAAACTGACCTCACTAGTCGTCCACCTTTATGGATTATGTTGCCTGCCCTATTGTTGCTGGGTTTGTATGGAGGGTTTATCCAAATGGGCATGGGGATAGTCTTTTTGATAGTTACTGTGTTGATTGCCAAGTTCAGTATTATGGATGCTAATGCGATGAAAGCGTTTGTGATAGCTACTTATACTATTTTAGTATTAGCTATTTTTCATTGGCAAGGATTAATTGATTGGAAAATAGGATTTATGCTTGCCTTTGGGCAGACCATAGGTGGCTATCTCACTGCTCGAATTGCTTCGAGTTACCCTAATGCCAATATCTGGGCACATCGCTTACTGGTTACTATCATTATAATAGCCATCGTCAAATTATTTTGGGAGCAGTTTTAAACAACTACAATCCCTCTCGCTCTAAGCGTTCTTGCTCTTTTCTTACAACTCTTTTAGAAACAATAATGCTAACTTCATAAAGTATATACAACGGGAAGGCAATCAGTATTTGAGTAATTACATCGGGTGGCGTAATGGCTGCTGCTGCAATTAGAATAACCACAAAAGCATGACGACGGTACTGCTTCATAAATTCTGGGGTAACTAATCCGACCTTAGAAAGGAAAAATACGACAACAGGTAGTTCAAATACAATGCCTACGGGTACTGTGAACATGGTTAAATAATTGACATAGGAAGAAAATGCAGGGTGAGCACCGTCAATACCGTCAATTTCAAAGCTAGTGAGGAATGTAACGGCAAATGGAGCAATCACATAATACCCAAAGCAAACACCTAGCAAGAAAAGTGCAGAACAAACAAATACAACTCCGCGAGCTGCCTTGCGTTCGTCGTCATAGAGACCAGGACTGATGAATCGCCAAAATTCCCAAAAAACGTAAGGGAATGCAGCAACCAGCCCTAAAATGATGGATACTTTTAGGTAGGTAATGAATTTTTCTCCAAAATTAGGCGTGATAAAGTTAATATTTGTAGGACGCAAACAGGCAGAATCTGGGCTGATATTAGTAATGATTTGACAAATGATTTCATAAGTGATAAAGTCAGGTTGTGTGGGACCAAAAACAATTTTTAGTACCCAACTTTTTGCCAAAAACACTGCAATTGCAATGACGAAAACAGCAATAACAGCACGAATAAGATGCCAGCGCAATTCTTCGAGATGCTGTAAAAAAGTCATCTCTTTCTCTACTTTAGGAGTGTTCTTTACATCCACTTGATCCAACGGCATAGATTTCTCTTTTTTTTTATGGCTTATCAAAGATACATAAAATCCCACATGGTGGTTGAATATATTTGATGTTAAAATGCAATTAGTATAAAATTTGTAAGCGTAACTATAATCAAAAATTTACATTATCTTATACTTCAACAATTCAAAATGTTAAAATATCGTTTTAGAAATGTTCATCAAATTTTGCCATAGCCATGAGTCGTTACCTATTACTGCAAATCCTATTTTTGCTAATTACTGCTGTCGCTAATAGTCAAACAGAAAAAAGTATTTGTAAATCGGAATCAAACATTTCTGCACTGCCACAGCGTAGGGTGTTGCCTTACTCACCTGTTCGAGAAGCTGATATACTTTGGGAAAAAAAGGTATGGCAAGTGATTGATACGCGCGAAAAGATGAATCACATCTTTAATTATGCGGAATTGCCTTTTTTTGAGCTTCTTGGTAAAGCAATAGTAGCTGGAGAAATCACAGCCTATGAGGATGAGCAATTCACGATACCTATTGATAAAGAGGAAATAAAAGAACGACTTTTTAGGTCAGATACTTTTGAAATTACTGACCCTGTGACCTATGAAATTAAAATTCAAGTCATAGGTAATCATGTTGACCACAGCGAGATAGTGCGCTATCGCATAAAAGAGGTTTGGTTCTTTGATACCCGCACTTCTACCATGCGTGTGCGAATACTTGGCATTGCACCTATTCGCGCTGTTCATAGAGAAAACAATGTTTTGATTTACGAAACGCCTTTGTTTTGGATTTATTACCCCGATTGTCGTTCCGTGTTGGCGCAACACTTAGTTTACAACGAAAAAAATGATAAAGGCGTATTGAGTTGGGAGGATTTATTAGAGATGCGTATGTTCTCCAGCTATATTTATAAATCTACTAATGTTAAGTCCGAACGTTTGCAAGATACTTTTTCTGGTGTAGAATTGCTGGCAGAATCAGAAAAAATTAAGCAAAGTATTTTCAATTTTGAGCAGGATTTATGGTCTTACTAACCGCAAAAATGAATATTTAGCTTTTTTTCTTGTAACCAATCAATAGCAAATTACTAGCTTGCGCCGCCAAACATAAACACAGGTGTATGCTAATAGAGCTATTGTTGTATTCAGGGATATTAATAGTAAGTATTTTGAGTTTACTAAAAGGTTCTGACTGGTTCGTCAATGCAGGGGAGGCAATTGGAATTTCTTTTGGTGTCCCGTCCTTTGTTATCGGCGTAACAATTATTGCATTTGGTACTTCTTTGCCAGAGCTTGCCTCCTCCATTGCAGCAGTAAATGCAGGTGAGCCAGGTATCGTAGTAGGTAACGTAGTAGGGTCTAATATTACTAATATTGCACTGATACTTGGTATCGTTGCGATTATTGGAGGCGCGATTGTTTTTGAAAAGGAAATTCGACATATTGATATCCCAATCCTTTTGGGGGCTTCTTTTATGCTTTGGTTCGTTGCCAGAGACCAAGAGATAAGCATAGCAGATGCTATTATTTTGCTACTTGGATTGTTCATCTTTCTTGCATACTCCTTTGGGGGATCAAATACAGAAGATTTAGTGGATGTTCCCAAAGCAAAATGGAGTTATTATGGCTTATTGGTGCTGGGAATAGTAGCCATCTACTTTGGAGCGGAGTGGACAATTCTCGCCATTGAAAAATTGTCTGCCATTGCCAAGATAAACCCTGATATTATCGCGCTTTCAATTGTTGCGCTTGGAACGTCCCTGCCCGAGTTAATTGTTAGCGTCACCGCAGCAAGAACAGGACGTACAGAAATTGCAGTAGGCAATGTTATTGGGTCTAACATTTTCAATATCTATGCAGTAATGAGCATACCTCGCTTTTTTGGTACTATTACCATTAGTCAAGATAATCTTGATTTTAGCATACCATTTATGCTGTTTATAACCCTTTTGCTAGCGTTCATGTGCATTCCAAAGAAAATTAGTAGCTGGGAAGGTTGGTTATTACTATTATCTTACGGATTCTTTATTGCGGAATTAACGAAGGATGTTTTTAATTGAGTTAAAATGTTCTTTAATGAACTATTCGCAAAACTTTAGTGCTGCGAATAGTCCAGCAGACGCTACTCAAAAATACCCGAACTCAAATAGCGGTCGCCTCTATCGCAAATAATACAGACAATAATGCCTGTTTCGATAGTCGCTGCTAATTGCGCTGCTGCAAAAGATGAACCACCACTACTGATGCCCGCAAAAACACTTTCTTCCTTTGCCAAACGCTTCATCATGCTCACTGCCTCTAGTTGAGAAACATCAATAATATGATCCACTCGATTCGCTTCGTAAATCTCTGGTAAAAATTCAGGCGACCAACGGCGAATGCCTGGAATACGACTACCTTCTTTGGGCTGAACACCTACGATTTGTACTTTTTCGTTTTTTTCTTTCAAGTAGCGAGAAACCCCCATAATCGTTCCCGTGGTGCCCATAGAAGCCACAAAATGGGTGATAGTGCCTTTTGTATCGCGCCAAATTTCGGGAGCAGTCGTTTGATAATGCATTTTCCAGTTGTCTGGATTGGCAAATTGGTTCAGCATATAATATCCTCCTTGCTGTACCAGCATTTCGGCGTATTCTCTAGAGTATTCAATCGTTTTAGCAGCAGGCGTTAAGATGACCTCTGCTCCATGCGCTTGCATGGTTTGGATACGCTCTTTGGTCGAATCCTCAGGCATGATGAGCGTAATATCCAAATTAAATTGCCGAGCAATCATAGCAAGGGCAATCCCTGTGTTGCCGCTAGTAGCTTCCACTAAACGCATACTTGGCAAAATGTCCCCTCTATCTAATGCACCTTTTATCATACCATAGGCAGCTCGGTCTTTAACACTTCCTCCTGGATTTTGCCCCTCTAATTTACCGTAAATCTTGACGTTAGGATTATCGTGAATATGCTTTAGTTCAACTAGAGGCGTGTTGCCAATTAAACTTAATATACTATTGTTCATCTTCGTTAATGTTAAGATAGAGTAAATATATCGAAATTATGTAACCCAAAAGGCATTCTAACGATAAACAAATAAAAAACATAAAAAGTAGAGTGCTAAAAGTAAAAGATTGTCCTTTGGAAAGAAAAATATAGATGCTAGTTTTGATTTTTAGAAGCGTTTGGATAAAGTGAAAAAAGTATATTTCCCATGCAAAGAATATTGCTCGTTGTTATTTTCTTGATTTGTGGTATCGCGCTACATAGCCAAAACTGCTTGGGAACAAATTTATTTCCTTACGGAGATTTTGGCTCAGGTGTTCCCAATATCGCCCCCAAACCCGACTGGTATCCGCAAAATTTGTTGCGTTACGTCGCCACTCCACCACCCGATGGCGAGGGAGAAGGTGAGTACACGATTACCAATAGAATAATGCCTATCCCTTGGGGACGCCATGCTGCCCTTTTTTGGATTGATATTCGCGACAGTAGCCCTGACCCAAATGGCTATATGATGGTCATAGATGCTAAAAATGCACAAAATGCAGCGACTCCTATCTGGCGAGAAGAAATTGAACTTTGTGGGAATGCTACTTATGAATTTTCGGTGGATGTACTAAATGTGTTTAACCCAACGCTCAATGCTCCTACTATCTATGAACCCAATTTAAGTCTTCGCTTGAACGGTGTAGTGTTAGAAAACTATAATGGTGGCGTCATTCCAAGAGATGGGCGTTGGCATACTTATCGAACAACCATTAATATTCCCGACGGTGCTGGTACTTACGTGCTTGACCTCTTGCACAAAAGCGAAAATAATGGATTAAAACTTTTTGGCGGTGATTTTGCGATTGATAATATCAGTTTAAGAAGGTGTGAACCAATCATTACAATTCCAAATAATATAGATGTTTGTTCTTCTGCACCATTTACAATTAATCCAGTAATAACCAATCTTAATTTTCCTAACCCTGTTTACCAATGGCAACAAAGTAATGATAATGGCTTAACTTGGCAAAACATAGCGGGAGCAAGTACAACGCAACTTACCATCAATACCCCGCAACAAGCCGTACAATATCGTTTGGTTGTGGCAGAGCGAGCGGCACTTCTTAATTTCTCAGCTTGTCAAGTGCGTTCCAATATCGCTACGCTCAATGTTAGAGCATCTACGTCAACCATCGAACGGGCTATTTGTGCGGGCAGGCAAATTGAAATTGAAGGTAATGCTTTTAATCAAGCAGGGACTTACACCGTAAGAGCTACTAATAAAGTAGGTTGTGATAGTTTAATTATACTCAATTTAGCTGTTCTTCCAGATGCTAGTACCTCGCTAAATCAATTTATTTGCAATGGTGAAACATTTGATTTTTTCGGTCAAAAATTGACTACTGCGGGTTCTTATCAAATGACCCTTGCAGCTCAAAACGGCTGCGATAGTATCATCACGTTGAACTTGAATCTTCGTCCAACCATCGAAATCAACCAAACTGCCTCTATTTGCGAAGGCGAAAGCTACTCCTTTGAAGGGCGAACGCTCACGCAATCAGGCACTTACCAAGCAGCGTACAAAACCATTTCAGGTTGTGATAGTCTTATTAAATTGACGCTCAATGTATTGCAGCACAGCAGTAATATGCGAACGATTGAACTTTGCGCTGGCGAAACTTTTGAAGGGAATGTTTATACGGCTAATCAAACTTTTCAAACTAAGCTAGTCAATGCGGTGGGTTGTGATAGTTTATTGACTACAAATATTGTGGTTCGACCGATTTACGAAAATGTGGTCAATTTGGAACTGTGCGAAAATAGTGCTTTTCAAGGGCAAACCATTACCAATGATGTGCGCATTACGAACCGACGAACGAGTATTTTTGGATGCGACAGCATTACGCACTTTGATATTCGGGTGCTTCGTCCAGTGCGCGTGGAGCTAGAGCGACAAATTTGTATTGGCGAATCGTTTATATTTGCTGGTCAAGCCAGACAAACGGCTGGTCAATATACCGAAGTGTTGACGGGTTCAAATGGTTGCGATAGCGTAACAGTGTTGAATTTGCAGGTCTTACAAAGTATCGAAATCAACCAAACTACCTCCATTTGCGAAGGCGAAAGCTACTCCTTTGAAGGACGAACGCTTACACAATCAGGCACTTACCAAGCAGCGTACCAAACCATTTCAGGTTGTGATAGCCTTATTAATCTGACGCTCAATGTATTGCAGCACAGCAGTAATATGCGAACGATTGAACTTTGCGCTGGCGAAACTTTTGAAGGCAACATTTACACCACTAATCAAACTTTTCAAACTAAGCTAGTCAATGCGGTGGGTTGTGATAGTTTGCTGACTACAAATATTATCGTTCGACCGATTTATGAAAATGTAATCAATTTGGAACTGTGTGAAAACAGCACTTTTCAAAGGCAAACCATTACCAATGATGTGCGCATTACGAACCGACAAACGAGTATTTTTGGATGCGATAGCATTACGCACTTTGATATTCGGGTGCTTCGTCCAGTGCGCGTAGAGCTAGAGCGGCAAATTTGTATTGGCGAATCGTTTATGTTTGCCGGCGAAGCCAGACAAATGGCTGGTCAATACACCGAAGTGTTGACGGGTTCAAATGGTTGCGATAGCGTAACGGTGTTGAATTTGAAGGTCTTGACCGTTGTACTCAACTATTTTACCGCTACCATTTGTGAAGAGGAAACTTACATTTTTGGCAATAGAACATTAACCAGTTCTGGGATTTTTGTGGATACACTCAAATCCATCAATGGCTGTGATAGCATTGTTAATCTCAATTTACAGGTATTGCGTAAATCCTTTTCTTCCGTTGATGTTCAACTTTGTGCAGGCGAAACCTATCGGGGACAAATATTTACCAGCAATACGGTACTGACAGATATACTTCAGAATGCCGTAGGTTGCGATAGTATTGTCACAACTACTATTTTGGTTAATCCTATTTATACGCCAACGGTTGCAATAGCTTTGTGCAAGGGTGACTTTTTCCAAAATCAAAATATTCAAAAGGATACGTCTATAACGATTACTTACGCTACGGTCAACGGCTGCGATAGCATTGTTACTTATCAAATTGTAGTGGAGGACTTATCCAGTTTTAAAATAGCGGGTAACACTTCGGTTTGTCCAGAGGAAACGGCTATACTTTCTGCGGGCAACTTTGCACTTTACGAGTGGTCAAATGGGGCATCTACGGCTACTATTGAAGCTAACGAAGTAGGCTGGTATGGGGTTTCCGTTACTTCAGCTTTAGGTTGTGTTGCTTCAGATAGTATTTTTGTTGCAGCCACTGCATTAACAGCTCAGTTAGAAAGCACTTCGCCAAGATGCTTTGGCGAGAAAAACGGTAGCATCCAAATTGTTAATCCACAAGGCGGAACAGCACCTTATCAATATACCTTAAACGAAAAAATACAAAACACACCCATTTTCAATAATCTTGAAGCGGGTAATTACAATATTTCCATTTTAGATGCTGCTGGTTGTGTACTTAATTTAGCGTATGAATTGACGCAACCCGATTTATTGAAAGTGGACTTAGGGGAAGGCGTAATACTTGCGTTAGGTGAAGTCATCGAATTGACACCACTGGTTAATAGAGCAGTTGATTTTAGATGGTCACCCGCTGAAGCATTAAGTTGTTTAACTTGTCCGAATCCTACCTTTGTTGCCTTGACCACCACCAATGTTTTTCTCGAAGTAACAGACGAACAAGGCTGTCAGGCTAAGGCAGACGTTGTGCTTAGAGTGGGTAAATATCGCTTATACACGCCTAATGTATTTTCGCCCAATGGCGATAGCAATAATGACACCTTCAAAATTTTTTCTGGCAGTGGAGTGGCAGGAGTAGATTATCTCAAAATTTACGATTGTTGGGGAAGTTTAATCTTTGAGCAAATTAACCCCGAACTCAACGCATTAGAATGGGATGGCAAGTTCAAAAATCAATTATTGAGTGCGGGCAATTATTCATGGGTACTAAGTATTCGATTGGTGAATGGGCGAAGAGAGCTATTAACGGGTGAAGTTTTATTAATACCTTAACTCTAATTTTTCATGTTAAATCAACAAAATCTCTTCTTTTTGCTGTAAATGCCCTTTGTAGTAAATTCTGGAATGCGGTGGAACACTTTTAACAATCCACACATTACCACCAATGACGCTATCGTGCCCAATCACTGTTTCGCCTCCTAAGATAGTTGCTCCAGCATAAATAACTACATTGTCTTCAATAGTCGGATGTCGTTTGGTTTGTACCAAATCCTTGCGCACACTTAATGCACCTAGTGTTACGCCTTGATAAATCTTTACGTCGTTGCCAATATTGACGGTTTCGCCAATGACTACGCCAGTGCCGTGGTCTATACAAAAACGTTCGCCAATGCTTGCGCTAGGGTGAATATCAATCCCTGTTTCGCTATGGGCATATTCCGAAAGAATGCGTGGTACAATAGGTACACCTAAGCGATGAAACTGATGAGCCAAACGATGAACTGCAATAGCAAAAAATCCGGGATAGGAGCGAATAACCTCCTGAAGGTTAGAGGCTGCTGGGTCGCCTGCGACAATAGCATTGGCATCGTCGAGCAGTTGCTTTCGGATGTTGGAGAGTTGGTCAAAAAACTTATCTTCTATAATTTCTGGGCTTTCAGGAAGCTGAAATTCAATGGGTTGTAATATTTTTCCCGCCTGAAATCTAATTTTTTCAAAATCCATTTCTAACTCTCGAAAACTCTTATAGTTTTTTTCAGAAAGTTCTGGAAACATAATTTGGAGCAAGCTAGTAATGAAATGACATACCTCTCTTGGAGAAGGTATGACTTTCGTATTTTGATGTGCTTGGAAAAGTTCTTGCAAAAATTGTTGCTTCATATTGAATGGCATTCGCTCATTGATCTTCTATACTACACTATTTTAAGGACGAATGTTGCATTAGGATTAAAAATCCCAGTTTCGCTTCCAAGTATCAATAATGTCTATTGAAAACTTGAACTCTGAGGCAAATGGATTTCGACTTGAATTGGCGGCAACATAATAAGTGCCAAGTCTTAATCTACGCCTTACACCCAATTTGAAAATGCGCTCCACGCCTATAAAGGCTTCTTCATAGCGAAAGTTATTTTCCTGCACCCACAGAAAGCCACCACCCGCAGCGGGTCGAAGTTGAAGTAATTTTACTAGCGGAATGTTATTGATTAAACTGCCGTTAAAATGATGAATGAAATGACCTTCTAAGAATACTTTTGCCGTAGCCAGTGCAGTATCCAATAATTGGAAAGAACGTAAAGGGTTGGAGAAAAGTATAGGATCGGATTGTCTAAAACGTTTTAAATCAATGAATAATAATTTTTGGGTGTTGATAAATCTGCCTGTTTCTACACTGTAATTGGCATTGCCCAAACTGCCAAGCCTAAGATTTTGGTTAATGGAAAATTCAAGATAATCGAAATCAATATCGCTTGAAAAGGCTTTATCCCAACCTTTTCGATGTAAAATGCTGAAAGTGGGATATTTGCTACCTAGAATAATTTTTCGATTGGGTTCACGCATGAATTTTTGTGCAGGGGTATAAGAAAAACTCATGCTAGTAATGAATGCTTTATACGGTTGAAAATCAAGTGGTTCAGCTTCTCCTACCAGTGGCGTTAGAAAACTACTGGTATTCAAATTACTTACAGATTGACGATTGCTATGGGACACGCGAACATCCCAGAAAAAGCCATTGAACAACTCCATGCGGTGGTCTAACCGTATAGCGTCATGCAAAATGTAGTTGGAAACGCGAAGCTGATTCAGGAAAGCATCGTAAGGATTGATGGATTGAAAAGAACGTCCAACATCAATAGAAATGCTCGAAATTTTATGCGGATTATAGAACCAACGACTATAAAAAGTGCCTTGCAAATCTTGATTTTGAATGCCTATACTTGGGGAGATAGACATAGATAAACGTTGACTGCTTTCCCAGCGTTTGAAGTAATTCAGACTAGGGTTGACACGCCAGCCGCCAACTACTTCAAAAGAAAAAGAAGAAGGTAATGACCCCAACCACCATTGCTGCTGTTTGCGATGATCGCGAAAGCTAACGCCATCCCAAAAAACTTCTAATAAAGTAACCTTATTGAACGCTTGGTCAAGAGAATCCTTGTATTCGGGACTGTTATAAATAGCTTCCACGCTATCCCTGTACGTCACCATTTTTTGGATGTTTTCGCTTAGTGGCTCTGTCCTTACTTGTTGCCAATAGCTTGAATCTCGCTCGTAAGCCTCTTTGGTCGTTACCGCTACTTCATTTCTGAAGAATCGGTCAGGAAAAACAATATCTTTTTGAAAATCCTTATAGAAAATGATAGTATTTCCCTTGAAAGTTTGCTTGTTGCCTTGCTTTGTTTCATAAGTAAATTCTTGACGATAGGGAATCCAAAGGCTATCTTCTAGTTGCTTGTAGTGCTGTTTGAGGTTGAAAGCATCATAAAATTTTAAGCCACCTTTGTAAAAGTCAACTTCTATGCGATTGATATTCCAAATATCATCATTGATGTAAATGTATCCCTTGCAGGTAGAATTACTGTTTTTTCTGGGGATGACTTCAATTTTATACACCAATTTATTATCCTCCAAAGTGGCTTCGATGAGTTTGTACTTGTATGCCAAAATAGCAGTGGTGCTGATAGGCGAAATAATGCCTACGTCGCCAATTTCAGGTGCATACACCAAGTTGCGATAAAAATTGAAATCTGTTTCTCCAAATTTAGGAACAAAAAGCCCTTGTTTTGAGCCATAAGCGCGATAAGCTGTTCGTTCTTCCTTATAGTTGTTGGGATATTGATAGTTAAGGGTTAATTCCATTTCCAACAAATTAATGTTGGGCATTTCCGATTTTTTTTCTGCGGCATCCAACGTGTTATCTGCTTCTGGATTAAAAGTTTCTTCCTCTGTAGATGCAGACGTTTCGGGTTTATCTTTTTTATGCTTTTCTATTTCTTCCACCGCTTTGACGTAAATGGCAGCCTTGTAAGTATCTATTTGTTGGAGGAATTTCTTTTTGTTATCTATTGCATTTTGAATAATGGCATACGCTGGGTCGCGCTTGGTTGCTCTCACCGTGATTTCTCCTAGTTCCAAAGTGGAGGGTTTGAGTATAACAGCACGCTCAGTACCTTTGTCTTGTACTAGAATTCTGATTTCTTGCGATTCATAGCCCATCGCTGAGAAAATAACGTTGTACTCGCCTGGGTCTAAGCCAAAAAAGTAGTAACCTGCCTCATTGGTAGAAGTGCCTGTTTGCAACTGTTGAATAAAGATGTTGGCATAAGGAATAGGCGAATTGTCTTCGCTATATACATAACCACTAATTTGCTGCCCAGAAGCAACATATAGCGAAAGCAAACATAGGCATAGCAGTAAATACTTTTTCACTAACATCGGGTGATTTAACATCATTTATTACAATCGGTAACGCATTCCTTATAATTTCATTTCCCAAAGCAAGGTGCTTAACAAATACTTATAGGTTGTTTAACAGTAGTTAATTACTAAAGTTTTATATTTTTTAGTACCCTATCCATGTCGCGTTTGACATCTTTTTCTTTGATGCTTTGGCGTTTGTCTGCCGATTTTTTACCGGTTGCTAGTACAATTTCTAACTTTACGAACCCACGTTCATTCATGTATAAGCGATAAGGCACAATGGTTACGCCTTTTTCTTTTACCTTTTTTTCCATTTTTTTAAGCTCCTTACTTCGCAGTAATAGCTTTCTAGGTCGGCGAGGTTCATGGTTGAAAACATTTCCAAAATCATACTCTTTTATGTACATGCTATTGACGAACAACTCCCCCTTTTTAAAGTAGCAGTAAGCATCAGTCATGTTGATATTGCCAGCGCGAACGGACTTGATTTCCGTACCGGTCAAAGCAATCCCTGCTTCATGACTTTCCTCGAAAAAGTATTGATGCTCTGCTTTTCTGTTAACCACCTCTATTGCTTTCTTCTTCTTTACGGTTGCCATTATTAAATTTTGAATAACGAGTTTTGAACCTGCATGATGAATCAAGAAGGTTTTGACTTTTTAGTAATGATTGAATTGTAGAACCAACTATGAAATATAATAGTTCACAAAGAACATTGGCTAGGTCGTTCATTTGCCTAGCCGATGTTACGATTATGGATTCGTTCTTCTAATAGGAGTAGTGTCATCCATCAATTTCTCTTTCAAAAAAGTGGTCATTGCAGTGTAAAGATGTAAACGTGCGTTGCCGCCATAAATACCGTGATTTTTATTAGGATAAATATGAACATCAAACTGTTTGTTGGCATTAATGAGTGCACTAACCATTTCCATAGTGTGTTGAAAATGAACATTGTCATCGCTAGCTCCATGCACAATCATATAATTTCCCTTCAAGCGATCTGCAAAATAGATAGGTGAATTATTGCGATAGCCATTGGGATTTTCCTTCAAGGTGCGCATAAAACGTTCTGTATAAATGGTATCATACCATTTCCAACTCGTAACAGGAGCTACGGCAATAGCAGCTTTGAACACATCATTCCCTTTTAACAAACACAAGGACGACATATAGCCACCATAGCTCCAACCAAAAATACCAATGCGGTTAGCATCTGTATATTTGAGTTTGCCGAGATATTTTGCTGCTTCAATTTGGTCTATCGTTTCATAATGACCTAATTGTTGATAAGTAATTTTCTTAAAGGCTTCGCCACGTGCGCCTGTTCCGCGATTGTCCACACAAGCCACAATGAACCCTTGCTGCGCCAGCATCTGAAACCACCAATAGTTTTGCCCTTTCCAAGCATCCGTCACTTGTTGGCTACCCGGTCCGCCATAGAGGAACATAAACACTGGATATTGGCGATTGTCCTTGAAGTCGGCAGGTTTTATCATCCAGCCATTAAGTGTAACACCTTCACTGGTTTTAAAATCAAAAAATTCAACAGGGCTAACGCCATAGTCTTTTTGTAGTTTTTTGACACGCTCATTATCCTCTAGCTCACGCATGAGTTTGCCTTCTCTATCATACACTTCGTAAACAGGAGGAGTGTTAGCGGTGGAATGCGTTAGCATGAAATAGTCGAATGTGCTACTAAAGTTAGCACTATTGCTGCCATTTCGCTTAGAGAGTTGACGGTCTTTTTTGCCATTCAAGTTTACACTATATATATGTGTCTGCGTAGGTGAAGATTTTGCTGCTTGATAAAAAACTGTTTCGTTTTTTTCATCTACTCCATAAAAATCAGTAATATCCCAGTTACCTTTGGTAAGTTGTTCTTTTTGTTTGCCTTTCATGTCGTGCAGGTAAAGGTGATTCCACCCGTCGCGTTCACTAGCCATTAAGAAATGCTTACCATCTTTGAGGAAAATAATTCTATCTAACATAGATTCTTCAATGTATTGGTCTTCTTTTTCTTCAAACAACAACTTTGTGCGTCCACGCTTAGTGTCAGCGAGTAACAGTTCTAAATGATTTTGATGGCGATTCATCCTGAAAATGCACAACTGCCCATCGGGTGTCCAGCGAATGCGTGGGATGTAAATATCGGGGTTGCTGCCAGTATCCATTTTACCGACTTTACCTTTTGCTACATCATAAACGTGAACACTGACTACTGAATTTTTTTCACCTACTTTTGGGTATTTAAAGGTAATTTCTTCTGGATAGAGTTCATCATTGTAGCCTTGCATTGTAAATTCCTTTACTTCGCTTTCATCAAAACGGACAAAGGCAATTTTAGTGCCATCAGGCGACCACTCAAAGGCGCGAACTAAGACAAATTCCTCTTCATACACCCAATCGGATGCACCGTTGATAATCTGGTTGTAGCGACCATCGCGTGTGATGCGGGTAACTTTTCCATTCACTAGATCCTTGTAATACAAGTCGTTGTTATGTACAAAAGCTACTTTGTTTGCCTCTGGATTAAAAGTGGCATACATTTGTTTACCACCATCAAAAAGTGGTATGAGTTGACTGGTGTTTCTGTCCCAAACATAAAAATTAGCCTTACTGGAGTGGCGGTAAATCTGTTCTACGTTGGTTTGAAGTAAAATTTTGTTCTCATCTTCGCTAAAACTATAGTCCTCAAAATCGGGAATGTTTGCACTCATGGTGCTTTGGTCAAAAATGGTAGCTACAAAATTCCCAGACGTAAAGTCGTACTGCTGAATTTTTTTGCCCTCTTTGCGTGTATAGGTTTTACCGTCTTTTAGGAAATTAAATCCAGGCACGCCTCTAGTGGAAAAGGTGTATTGTTGCCAGATGTCTTCCAGTGTGATTTGCTTTTGTGCTAATGCTATATTTGACAAGGTAAGTGTTGCTATAGCTAGTAGAAAAACATATTTTTTTGCACTCATTTATTATACTGTTTTTTAATCTTTCTATATAAAATTTAAACGCTTGAGATTAGCGTTTAGAACAGAACTTGCATCAATACTCCACCAGTTGTCTAAGATAGTGGCGTAAATTGACCTAAAATCAATTTCGTGTGCCAAATTTTCTTTTTGTAAATCGTTTAAGTCGGGTATATTGTTGTAAAACCCAGATTTTTTTAGGCTGCCACTAAATAAAAAAACATTATTTGCTGCACCATGATTTGTTCCTCCTTGTTCGTTCTCTGCTAAAGTGCGACCGAACTCTGAAAAGGTAAGTATTAAAACGTCATCAAATAAGTTGCTTTGCTTCAGGCGATTGATAAAATAATGAATACCTTTAGCATAAATGTTTAGTAGTTTATCTTGCGTTGCTCGTTGCTCAATGTGAGTATCAAACCCACCCAATGTCAGGTAATATACAGAAACATTCACTTTTTCTTCCATCCAAGTTGCTGTCTGCTTCAAGTCAGCGATAAAATCCTGTTCTTCTTTGCCTTTTTCATTTGATAAATAGGATACGTTTCGAGCTATGCCTTTAGCAGCAGAAACTACTTGATGCACAGTAAGCGAGGATAAAGTATTCCCTTTTAAAGCAGTGTTGATATAGTAGTCAAAAGTTATGCTGTAAGTCGCTTTTTGTTTTGTCATATAGTCCAAGTACCTCCCTAGCCAGCCAGTTTGGCATTTTTCCGGGCTAAGATTTGCCGTTTGCCATACATCAAGTGCACGAAAATGTGTATCGGAAGAATTGGGATAACCTACATTATTGACAATACACATTTCACCGCGCTCAAAAATAGGTTTTAGTAATACCCATGCAGGATTAAAGCCTAATGTATTATTCAGCGGAAGAACCTCGTTGGGAGGAATAGCAATGTTTGGACGAAGTTGATAATAACATTGATTTTTGTAAGGTATTATGGTATTCCAGCCATCATTTCCACCTGCAAGTTCAATGACAATTAACTTTTTTAGCGCATTGTTAAGAAGTATCGGACTCAAATTTGGCACTAGCGTAACAGCGGAACTTAGTGCTGCATGCTGAAGAAAGGTTCTTCTTTTCATTATTGCTATTCAATTAATGATTAGCAAGGTAAGGATTTTTTGTTTTTTTCAAAGGTTATTTTTGAGAATAAGCAATAAAGTAATAATTGAGTCGCTTTTCAAACTGCTGTTGAAATGCAGCTTTTGTTAAAGGTGCTTTATTGTTTAAATACCCAGAAAGTAGATTAATGTTCATATTACATTCCTCTACCAAAAGGTTGTAAATATCATTTGGATGTGTGCCGTAATAGTCCGCTGCACCTTTACCATGTTCAAAAACGAGGATGGGCTTGTTGCGGATTAATGTTTTTTTTGCACCTTTAAGTACCTCCATTTCTGCACCTTCCACATCTACTTTGATGAAATCAATTTTCACATCTTCAGGAATAATGTTGTCCAGTAAGTCTGTCTGTACTGTAATAATTTGTTCTTTTTCGTATTCACGTGCATACTCACGAGAGCGAAAGCCACTGTAAGCAGGATTTGTTACGACATAATTAAAAGAAGCTGTACCAGCTTGATCGCTCAATCCAATTTTGTAAAAATGACAATTATCAGGAAATTTTTCCGTCAATTCTTGATAAAGATGCGGCAATGGCTCAAAGCAGTAGTGTTGTCCTTTGGGCGCAAATCGAAGGATAGTGCTTAGAATATCACCAGTGTGGCAACCTACATCAATGCAGTTAGAATACTCTGAACAGGTTTTTCTTATCACTTTGATAGTCAGCAAGTCATATCTGTGATTTTTGCTCAAAGGAATAGGGAATTTCTTGAGGAATTTTTTGACATTCTCTTTTAGATGAGCATAGCTAGATGACCTGTATTCCAAAGCAATTTGTTCATTGAGTTTCATAATCACATTTTCCATACTTAGGCTGCAAAATTTTGTAGTAGCATAGCGTTTCTAGTAAAACGATTACCCTGTCTGCTGTTCACTTATAGGTATTCGATGGATACTAAGTCTTGCTAATTAAGGAACACTTAATGAACACTGTTTATTTTGTCCCTATCGTTTAATATACATGAAAAATATCGCAGTCAAAGATAAAATTTTAAATCTAAATTAAATATTTTCATATACGTTTTGTCTTTACAAAGGTTTAAATTTTTTTACGTTAGGAGTACAAGGGGTGTTTATCTAATTTATTGTCTATTAAAAATTTATGCTGTTTTAGGTAGTGGCATCAAGCAAACGAGAGCATACTTATTTTAATGAAAATGGGAGAAATTAATACCTTCACCAATGCAAAACTAATAAATAATTCATTAAAGAAAAGCAGAAATGCAAGAATATTATGCTAAGGGGAAATTACTGCTCAGTGCGGAGTATTTCGTGCTGGATGGTGCTTGGGCGTTGGGATTACCTACGCGAAAAGGACAATCGCTGATGATAAAAGAACGGTCTAATCATAAATATTTACTAAATTGGACAAGCATGGATGCTGACCATAGCGTTTGGTTTGAGGCAATATTGGAACTACCGACACTGAATATCATCAAGGCTTCTCAAAATGATGTTGCTCAAAAATTGAGCGAAATACTGCACCTAGCTCGACAGCAAAACCCTGCGTTTCTGGCGAATACTGCATCATTAGAAGTTACCACGCAGTTAACTTTTCCTCGTGAATGGGGGTTGGGCACAAGTTCTACACTCGTTTACAATATAGCACAATGGGCAAGAGTTGACCCTTTTCAGCTACAATTTGCTACTTTTGATGGTTCTGGTTACGACATTGCCTGTGCTGGTGCAGAAGGTGCAATTTTGTATCAGAAATTAAGTGAAACGACTGCGTCAAGGGCTATTACTTTTAGACCGAGCTATCGCCATTCGTTGTATTTTATATACTTAGGAAAAAAACAAAATAGTAGAGAGGGTATTGCGCGCTATCGAGAAAAAGTTAGTCGCTCACCACACTTAATTTATCAAGCAACCGCTTACACCTACGCTTTACTGAAAGCGGATACACTGTCAGCATTTGAGTCCATTCTCAAGCAACATGAACACTTAGTAGCCAACACTCTTGAATTAGAACCAGTGAAAAGCCTATATTTTAAAGACTTTTGGGGGGAAGTTAAATCACTTGGTGCTTGGGGAGGTGATTTCGTCTTAGCCACTTCTAGCAAAGACGAAGCTAGCACCAAAGCCTACTTTGGAGAAAAAGGCTTTGATGTTATTTTAACCTATGAAGAGTTGATTCTTTGATATGAAGTAAAGTCGCAGAGAAAGTTTTTTAGCTACGACTTTACTTTTTATAAATTTTGATTAACTGATTATCAGTAGTTTAAAAATCAATTAGGACTAAACATTAATCCATTTTTGTGCACTTTTACCGGATTCAATTACTTTATAAATAAAGTTCATGCCACGCACACCATCTGTAACTGTTGGAAAATCATTGTAAATGGGATCAGCGGTTTTTCCTTCTAATCTTGCACGCACACAATATGCAAAATTGCGATAGATACTAGCAAAAGCCTCCAGATAGCCTTCTGGGTGTCCTGCAGGAATACGCGTATGTGCTTGTGCTTCAGGGTACAAATTGCCGACACCTGTTCGCAATATTTCCATAGGACGATTTAGCCATTTTACATAAAGTGTGTTTGGCTCCATTTGAAACCATTGTAAACCAGCTTTTGTACCGTAAATTCTGATGTTTAGGTTATTTTCTTCTCCAGCAGAAATCTGACTGGCATGAAGAATCCCTTTTGCTCCATTGTTGAAGCGCAATAGCACGTTGCCATCATCGTCGAGCAAGCGACCAGGTACAAAAGTGGAGACATCGGCACACATCTCTGTAATATGTAATCCTGTGATGTACTCCGCTAAGTTTTCAGCGTGTGTACCAATATCGCCCATTGCGCCTGCAATACCTGAGCGGCTAGGGTCAGTACGCCATGCGGCTTGTTTTTGAGAATCGTCCTCCTCCAATTTTGTGGACAACCACCCTTGCGGATATTCCACTACTATTTTTCTGATGTCCCCAATGTCGCCATTTTTTATCATAGCTCTAGCCTGCTTTACCATTGGGTAGCCCGTGTAGTTGTGCGTGAGCGCAAAAATCAACCCTGTTTGTTTGACTAAACGTTCTAATTCATAGGCTTCCTCCATATCAAATGCCAATGGTTTATCGCATACGACATGAAAACCATTTTCGAGTGCCATTTTTGCAGGCGGAAAGTGCATATGATTGGGCGTTACAATGGATACAAAATCCATTCTTTCGCCTTGTGGCAAGGCTTTTTCTTTGGTAATCATTTCTTCAAAACTGCCGTAAATTCTATCGGAAGGTAAAAATAAATCTTGACCAGAAAGTCTTGACTTTTCAGGGTCGCTGCTGAACGCACCGCATACCAATTCAATTTGACCATCCAAAGCGGCTGCCATTCGATGTACACCACCGATGAATGCACCTCTACCACCACCGACCATTCCCATTCGGATTTTTCTACTCATTATTCTATCTCGTTTTAGTGTTTTGTTAATCTTAAAAGGATGATTAAAGCTATAACTTTTTAATTTTGATGTTTCTAAATGCAATTTCCTGTCCATGGTCTTGTAGCCCAATATGTCCAGGACTTGTTTTTCCGTAGCTGGCATAAGTGCTGAACTTACTTCCTGCCACAAGGTTTGCCCATTCTTCGGAGTTAATGTTATATTCTACTATCTTTTTGCCATTGAGGTAATGCTCGACATGACCATTATTCACTACAATTTTAGCAGTGTTCCACTCTCCAATCGGGTTCAATTGTTTGTTTTCATCTGAAGATTGCAGGTCGTAATTGTCGCCTGTTAAATGACGTTTGGTGAGTTCCAAACCAGAAGAAGCAACATAGCTTTCATCATCAATCAGTTGATATTCAGGTGCATTAAACCAAATTGGCTCATTTTCTACTTCTTTTACAGAATAAAAAATACCGCTATTTGTTCCTTTTGATAATTTGAAATCAACTTGAAAAATAAAGTTTTCAAATTTTTCTTTTGTGATGATGTCATTACCATCCATAGAACCTCCTTCTACTTTTAGTTGAAGCACACCATTATCAATTTGCCAACTACTTCCAACATTTTGCTTATTGTAGCCCTTCCACTGGTCGAGGCTTTGCCCATCGAAAAGTAATTGCCAGCCTTCTGCTTTTTCTGCTTCGGTTAAAGCATTTTCTGCTGCTTGAGTAGTTGAGTTTGTGTTTTGCTCGGTAGGCGTACAATTCAGTAAGCTAAAAATAAGTAGTGCGTAAAAAAAAATTACATTTACTTTCATACTTGGTATTCGTTTATGTTTGAATTAACTTTGTTTGTTGTAAGGACGAAATTACAAATAAAATTCTCAAAATGGCAGGAATGAATAAAAAATGTGCCATTTTGTGTTTTCTCATTTGTTAGGTGTCTTTGTCAAATGGAACGGAAAAAACACATATTCATTTGGCTGCTTTCCAAAAGCAACTTATTTTTGGTTCGCTTTGAAATCAAATGGAGCGGCTTGACTGTTTAAAATATTAAAAACGAATAATCATGGCAATAAAATTAGCATTGCGCGATGCGCTGAACGAGGCAATGAGCGAGGAAATGCGCAGAGATGAAAATATTTTCTTGATGGGCGAAGAAGTAGCAGAGTACAATGGCGCATACAAAGTAAGCAAGGGAATGTTGGATGAATTTGGCGAAAAGCGCGTGATTGACACCCCTATTGCAGAGCTAGGTTTTGCTGGTATTGGCGTAGGTGCTGCCATGAATGGTTTGCGTCCAATCATAGAGTTTATGACATGGAACTTTGCAGTGCTTGCTTTTGACCAAATCGTGAACAATGCAGCCAAAACGCTTTCGCAATCAGCAGGGCAGTTTAATTGCCCGATTGTGTTTAGAGGTCCTTCAGGTGCAGCCGGACAGTTGGCGCAGCAACACTCTCAAACTTTTGAAAGTTGGATGGCAAATGTACCCGGTTTAAAGGTTATTTCCTGTATTGACCCTGCCGATGCTAAAGGATTGCTTAAAGCAGCCATCAGAGATAATGACCCTGTCTGTGTGATGGAATCAGAAATGATGTATGCTTTGGAGTTGCATCAAGGTGATAATGGCGAGCGCACTTATTTTTTCCCATCTTCTCAGAAAGTGTGGAAAGCCGATGGCTCAATTATTGTGGAGGGGCAAGACCATATCATCCCGATTGGCAAGGCAGTTTATCGTCGTAGAGGAACTGATGTTACCTTAGTTTCTTTCAATAAAATGGTGTTGGAAGCATTAGATGCGGCAGAAGAACTGGCAAAAGAAGGTATCTCTGCTGAAGTAATTGATTTGCGAACAGTGCGACCAATAGATTATGCTACTATTGTAGAATCGGTCAAAAAAACCAATCGCTTAGTCGTTATAGATGAATCATGGCCCTTGGCAGGTATCTCTAGCGAGGTGGCTTATGTAGTACAAAAAGATGCTTTTGATTATTTGGATGCACCTATTTTGCGCATTAACGCTGCGGATACTTCATTGGGGTATGCTCCGACATTGGTAGAGGCTTACATGCCAAATCCAACTAAAATCATCAAAGCAGTAAAACAAGTAATGTACCAAAAGGCTTAATACAAATTCATATTTTGAGGTCTTTGGCTTCAAAAATATGACCATATATTTATCCATGTCGAAGAAAATTGCGATAAAAACAGCTTGCATCGAACATACTGTGGAATTTGATACACCTATTAGCTTGTATCTAAAACTCCGCGACCATTTTGTCAATCCTATTTTATTGGAGAGTAATATTCATTTGAATCCTAAAAATGCTCGCTCTATCATTGCTCTTGACCCTATTGCTTCTTTTCAAGTGCAAGGTGGTGTGGTGCGAAAGGAATTGCCTTATCACCAGTACGAGCACTATCCGTTGAAGCATCCACTAGAGGTATCTGATTTGTTTCAGTCGTTTATTCGTCAATTTGAAGTTGAGCCTACTAGCGATGAGCGGTTAGTGAATGGTTTTTTTGGCTATTCTACCTTTGATAGTGTGCAGTATTTTGATACGCTTCAATTTGATGATGCTAAACGCAAAATGGATATTCCCGACATCAACTATGCGTTGTATCGCTATGTGATTGTTACTGACCATCCGCGCCAGTTGGTATATGTTGTGCAAAACTTCTTGGAGGGAGAAACACCTAGTTTTGATTTGATAGAAATGTTAGTGGCGAAGCAAACTTTTAGTACCTACAATTTTAAAAAAGTGGGCGAAAAAGAAAGTAACCTAACCGATGAGCAACATCGCGAATTAATTCGCAAAGGTAAACATCACTGCAAAATTGGGGATGTATTTCAGATTGTGCTTTCCCGTCAATTTAGGCAATCGTTTATCGGCGATGAATTTAACGTTTATCGCGCTTTGCGACGCATTAATCCTTCGCCCTATTTGTTTTTCTTTGATTTGGGAAGTTTCAAAATATTTGGTTCTTCTCCAGAAGCACAAATGATTATTGAAGGCGACGTAGCAAAAGTTAATCCTATTGCAGGAACTTATCGAAGAACAGGTAATGAGCTGAGGGACAAAGAATTAGGTACGCTGCTGCTAAATGACCCTAAAGAGATTGCGGAACATACGATGCTAGTAGATTTGGCGAGAAATGACTTAGGACGGCATGCACAAAAAGTAGAAATTGAAAAATTAAAAGAGCTAGAATATTTCAGCCATGTTATCCACATTGTTTCAACAGTGAAAGGGCATTTGCCTGAAGGTTCAAATCCAATACAAATATTTGGCGACACGTTTCCAGCAGGTACGCTTTCGGGCGCGCCTAAGTACAAAGCTATTCAGTTAATTAACGAATACGAAAATCAAAACCGCAGCTATTACGGTGGAGCAATTGGATTTATTGAATTTAATGGCAATATGAACCAAGCCATTTTGATTCGCTCCTTTTTAAGTAAGGACAACACTTTGTACTTCCAAGCAGGTGGAGGTATTGTGTTCAAAAGCAATGAAGACGACGAGGTGCAAGAAGTACAAAATAAACTAGCTGCCTTGATGAAAGCTATTGATGAGGCACATGAAAAAAACAATTAAAAAAGACTTTACAACCCATGAAAATACTGGTACTCGATAATTATGATAGTTTTACTTACAACTTGGTACAATACATCCAAGAAATTTTAGAACAAAAAGTGGATGTGTTTCGCAATGACCAAATTGGATTGGATAAGGTAGCAAACTACGATGTAGTTGTGCTTTCGCCAGGTCCTGGAGTACCTTCAGAGGCAGGTATTATGTTGCAACTTATTCGCCAGTATGCTTCGAGCAAGTCTATTATAGGCGTTTGTCTTGGTCACCAAGCGATTGGCGAGGCTTTTGGCGGTGAAATTTACAACATGGACGACGTGTTGCATGGCATTGAAACGCCTATTCTAGTGAAGGATAAAGAAGAGATACTTTTTAAAGGTTTGCCAGAATCGTTCATTGGTGGTCGTTATCACTCATGGGTGGTACGCAAGGAAAATTTACCCAACAATTTGATTATCACAGCAGAAGATGAAAAAGGATTTATCATGGGTATTCGACATACACACCACGATGTGCGCGGCATTCAATTTCATCCTGAATCCATTATGACTGAGTTTGGTATGGAGATGCTGGCAAATTTCCTAAACCATTGCCAACAAAAATGGGATAAATCATCTGATTCAATCGCAAAATCTACCGCTGTTTGGGGCGCGTAAAAACAAAAACGATACACATGAAAGCCATACTAAACGAACTATATCAGCATAAGCAACTGACAAGAACTGAAGCGAAGCAAATCTTCTTTGATATTGCTGAACAAAAATACAACGACATTCAAATTTCCTCTTTTTTGACGGTTTTCATGATGCGTCCTATTGCGTTGGCGGAATTACAAGGCTTTCGAGATGCACTTTTAGCACTTTGTGTTAAAATTGACCTAGAAGGTCGCCACACCATAGACATTGTCGGTACTGGAGGCGATGGTAAGGATACTTTTAACATTTCTACCCTTTCTGCTTTTGTAGTAGCTGGTGCGGGCTATCCTGTGACCAAACACGGCAGCTATGCCTCGTCTTCTGCTAGCGGTTCTTCAGATGTATTGTTGCATTTAGGGTATGAATTTACCAATCAACGCGATAAACTACTCCAACAACTAGACCGTGCCAATATTTGCTTTTTTCATGCCCCCTTGTTTCATCCAGCCATGAAGGCTGTTGTTCCTGTGCGTAAGCAGTTGAAAGTCAAGACATTTTTCAATATGCTTGGTCCATTAGTCAATCCTGCACAACCAACGTATCAACTATTTGGTGTGTTCAGCTTAGAATTGGCTAGAATGTATCACTATATTTTGCAGCAATCGGATAAGCAATTCGGTATTGTTTATGCAATGGATGGCTACGATGAGGTTTCATTGACTAGCCCTTTTCAACTCAGAACAAATCAGGGGGAACGTTTGCTCTCCCCAATGGATTTACAAAAACCATTTTACTCACCATCCGCTATTTACGGCGGTGGAACGATTGAATCAGCAGGAAAAATATTTCTCGACGTGTTGCAAAATCAAGCTACCACTGCTCAAAAAGATGTTGTTATTGCCAATGCTGCAATAGCTATTCACTGTATTCGACCTGAACAGACATTGACAGATTGCATAGCGGAAGCCACAACTTCATTGGAAAGTGGTGCTGCATTGAGCTGTTTTAAAAAGTTAGTCAAGCGTTGAGCCTTTATAATTTTAGAAATGAGTATTTCTGGATGCTAAAAAATATTAACTTTGAGCATTAAAAGTAAAGTGGCTAATTCTAAGGTAATCATGGGAATTATACAGTGGCTTAACAGCAGTAACCGAAAAAACTGGCATATGGTAGTGCTCAATATCATCATGGGAATTGTGATGTCTATTATCATTATTCCTTCGGTGGTGTACTTCACGAAGGTAGTACCAAATAAATATGAATTTTCGGGAGTTGTTACAGATATGAATACCAATCAACCAGTAAAAGGAGCACAAGTGTTTTTCCCCAGAATTGGGGTAGCTATTACTGCACAGGACGGACGCTTTAGAATAAAAAATCGCTTTCGCTCCGATCAATTACCATTCACGATAAACGATCAAATTTCTGTTGAGATTGCTGCACCTGGTTACGTGGAGTTTAAAGAAAATTTTGAATTGATTAATTTCAAAATGGATGGTTTGCAATATCGCCTTGAAAAAGAGTAATGTTGTAGTATCGAAAACTGAAGGTGGCACATTTGAAATTTTCGCTGCTTAAAATATTTACAATGCAAGAACTACCCAAGTGAAATCGTTAGGTGAGTTTAATATTCAAAAAATATCATCAATACCAATAATCATGCGAGTTTTATTCTTCTTTCTTTGGCTGATGCCTTTGGTAGTAACGGCACAAACAGTAACAGTAAAAGGTCATATTGTTGATTTTAATGATAATCCTGTGGTTAACGTGCGTGTTAAAGTAGGTTCGGCAGCTTCTGCTTATACCAATGAAGAGGGTTTATTTGAGGCTCAACTTTCTCTGCGCAGCCATGCCAACCGACGCATCACCATCATAGCGGAGAAACGAGGCTACAAGACTTATGAAGATAATTCGCTCATCATTACAGATAGCAAAACAAAAGTGTTGAATAAAATAGTGCTGCTCAAAGAGGGAGAAAATCCAGTGACTGCCACTAGCGAAATTATCGAAAAAAATAACGATTTGATGGAGGCAAATGATAAAATAATTGCAGAGAACCAAGCATTATTGAATAACATGGAAAATTTGCCCATACAATATCGAAATCAAGTTCGAGTGATTCAAATGCAAATTGACCAAGCCAGAGTAATAATGTCAGAAATTAAAGCAACAATTCGCAACTTAGAAGATGAAATCAGCAAGAATACAGATAAAGACCGCTTTTTTCAGAACTTGTTGACCAGAGAACAGAGTATTATTTCACAGCAGGAAAGAATTGTGGATAGCCAAGAAGAAATTATTAAAGTAATCGTTACCCAAGCAGCGAAAAGCACATTAAAGGTAGCAGATGCTAAAGTTAAATATTTGAACAACAATGAGATAGACATCACTTTTCGCTTACAGGATGCTTTTGCAAAAAACTTGACAGCTAATTCTACACAAGTAATCGGCATGAAAATAGAACAACTGATAGGTCAAAGTGGTACGAAAGTACTAAAATTCAAACCAGAAGGAAGTCAGTTGGAGCGCGATTTGCTAGAGCAAAATGTATCTTTAACAGGCGAAAATACCATTCGCTTTGTCAGCTCTAATGCTTTTAAAAACAGTAATAGAAAAAAGGGATACGTTGCTACTTTTTATGTAGGGGATGCCATTATTGGTGTACAAGGATTTAGGAAGTAGGTAGTTGTGCAAAACGAAAAATTTAATTTTTAGCACTTTCTATTCTACTAAGTTACCACACATCTATTTGATAATCAAATATATGAAAATATCAAAACCACTTCAGGTATAAAATAATTTTGCCGTTCAATAAAGCAATTTTAACACTCGTGTATTGAAATCCGCTGTTACCATATTTTGCGAGCGAGGAGAAATTTATTGCTTTACCTTTGTTAAAAATAGGGACAAAAATCTGGTAATTAAATAAAAAAGGAAGTTACTTTTACACACGATATAAGTCTAAAAGGAAGAAATTAACAATAAAAGTTAATCAATAATTGTAATTCAAAATTAAAAGACATTAGCCATCGCTTACTAAAATTTACACCATAATTGGTAAAAAATAAATAGGGTAGATTTTGTGTGCTGTAATGATTAAGTGCAGCATCAACAAGAAATTCACTCATTAAAAATTAGTAAGTTAAATTATGTCATTATCATTGCTTTTACTTCAACTTATTTTTTTTCAACCTACTACTCAACAATCCTTGAACACATCAATCGTAGCACTGGAAACAGTGGCTACGAATAATCCAAAACTTGACACCCTGCAAGCGACCATCAAACTAGAAAAAGATAGCGATGCCATAGTTGTAAGTAATATGGTATCTATCTGTAAAGGTGAAGGCTATTTCACAGGTGGTCGCCCTCGATTTGTGTCTGGAATTTTTCGCGATACCTTAAG
>CALDYY010000063.1 GCA_937944245.1 uncultured Saprospiraceae bacterium
CAAGCCAGCATACATATAAGTATTGTAAGGCGAATCGAATTTAGTGTGATAATGCGTAACGCGCTTCGTAGTGAAATCGCGCCGAGCAAAAACAGCAGTAGGGTCAGCCTGCAAAGGCATATTCACCTTCAAGCGATTCAAATAAACACCTGCCATTCTTGGTTTTTCATCGTTTTTCAAAGTTTCTTTCTCTACGATAGACGCTAGAGTGTAAACCTCTTGTGGCGTTAACTTAAGCCTTTCAGCTTTTGCTTTTCGCCCATCTTTTGACCAAAAAGCGTTATGTTCTTTTATCATGCGCTCTACGAATTGCTCGGCACTGATGTTCCAATAAATCTCGTAAGTGTTAGGAATGAAAAGCGACATTAGCGTTTCGCGTGTATAGCCAATACTGTTTAAGTAATTGGTATCTTCAAATAACTTTGCCAGTGCAATAGAATCAAATTCTGTAAAACGAGACACTTTGGCAGCTATATTTTCTGGAAGTCGCTCATTAGTCAACACCACCTTAACAGGAGTCTGCTCCCCATTGCGCAAGTGTCGAATAAGTTGATGATTGCTCCAATTGGGTTTAATCTCGTAGCGTCCAGCACGCACAGTATTGTTGCCATACCCCATACGATCAGCTACTTTTATAAAAGAATTAGGATTTTTTAGGAAACCTTCTTTTTGAAGTGCGCTTAGTACCTCCTTGAAACCACTATTGGTTGGGATATACAAATACTTATTGTCAAGTTTTGACGGTACATTAGGTGCAAAGATATACTGATATTGATTGTAGCCAATAATGCCTCCAATCAGCAACAGTAAAAAAATACTCAATCCAAAGAATAGAAGAATAGCGTTTCTTAAATTAATTTGCATTAGTTAGGTAATTAAAAAAATCTTACTAATTATTGTTTAATACTGCTCTCCCTGATTTGGAAACTGTACTGATTTTACATCTTCAATGTAATTAGTAGTAGCTTGCAGCATCAAATCGTAAAGTTCTAAATAGCGACGAATAAATCTTGGCTGAAAGTCTTTGGTCATCCCCATCATATCGTGTACCACCAATACTTGACCGTCTGTGCCCGAACCTGCACCAATACCAATAGTTGGAATGGTGAGCATTTCGGATACTTTTTTTGCTAGGTTAGCGGGGATTTTTTCTAACACTAATGCAAAACAACCTAAGTCTTCCAGTAATTTAGCGTTTTCAATGAGTTGCTGGGCTTCGTCTTCTTCTTTAGCACGCACCGTGTAAGTGCCAAATTTATAGATTGATTGTGGGGTAAGCCCTAAATGTCCCATAACAGGTACACCAGCCGTAAGAATCCTAGTAATAGATTCTTTGATTTCTATGCCTCCTTCCAACTTCACAGCGTGCGCGCCCGATTCCTTCATAATGCGAATCGTGGATTCTAAAGCTACTTTAGAGTTACCTTGATAAGAACCAAAAGGTAAATCTACCACAACCAAAGCTCTTTCCACTGCTCTTACTACCGAAGCAGCATGATAAATCATTTGGTCTAGCGTAATAGGTAAAGTGGTTTCGTGCCCAGCCATTACGTTACTGGCAGAATCCCCTACCAACAATACATCTATTTTTGCAGCATCCAAAATACGCGCCATGGTGTAGTCGTAAGCCGTGAGCATGGCGATTTTTTCGCCCTTTCGCTTCATGGATTGCAACACATTGGTAGTTATTCGTTTAATTTCTTTTTTTTGTACAGACATCAACGTTGTTTAAATTATATCAAATATAATACCAAATTGAAATCTTGTGTATCTAGTGCGGGATAAAACATGAAAATAGGAAGCGGGATTAATACTTCAAATTATGGACTTAGTGTTACGCAGAAAGATAGATTTGGTTCTAATTACTCAAAAGCAAATTAACTCAATAGGAATGTGTCTTCAGCACATGCACAAAAGAGCAATTCATAAGGCTTTAGCCTAATTCAATTTCTAATTTCGGCTAAAGACCTTTTGACGTTATGTTAGGAACAGACCGAATCCACGTTCTCATTAATTTATTGATAAGAAAATATTTAATCTACACCTCTAAATCTAAATCATTAATGTTGCTCAACATCATTAATGGATTTAGTTGACGTTAAGATGTCTATTTCCACGACATGAATATATATTTGATAAAATGGCTTGGAACTTTTTGAACCTTGAAATAGTTATTACTTTTGCATCTGTTAGGACTAAAGTGTCTTATTAAACAATAAAAATGGGGGTGTACTGGTATCGACAGGAATGTCAACTGGAAAGTAAGCATGTCGGAGCACGATTATTCACTCCGTTATCAAATGATAATCAAACAATTTTAGATGGCAATACACAGTATGCCATGGCTGCTTAAGACTAGGTTTTAGGACGCCTTTGTGCTATGCGCTTGATGCCTGATATACAGCGCAATGCACATCATCAACCCGCAGGCTAGAGATGGTGCTTTCTCTGACATCAGCTCGAAAATTTAAGGGATAAGGTAGCAATCGGGTGGGTTTCCTGACCTACTTGCTACTCGAAAATTCAATAGGAAAATAAACATGTAGAAGGCTTTCTAGTGCTTTCTCTGGACCCGAGTTCGACTCTCGGCATCTCCACAAACATTTGGAATGTAAAAAGGCTGCTCGTTTTGAGCAGCCTTTCTTTTTGATTACTTAGAGTATGTTTAATTTTTTAGAAAAAGATTATCCTATATAATATATTTACTCTCTAAAGACAATTTTTCTGGCTACAATCCCTTCTTTGAAGCGCAATTTCGCTACGTAAATACCATCGGGTAAATTATTTTTTCGCAAGAAAAAGTAATGATTATTGACGTTATAAAAAGACTGCACTAAGCGACCACTCATATCAAATAGCTCAATAGCTTCAATAGGTTGATTCACCTCAGAACGAATAACGACCTCTTCTGAAGCTGGATTCGGCATGATTGTTAATTCAAAATCTTGCTTAGCTAGTGTTTCTGTTGAAGAAATCAAGGCTGCTAAGTCTAAGGCAGCAAAGGCGCGTGGAGCAAAGTAGCCCATGATAGTATCAATGTACGCACGTGCTCTTTGTGGTGACATATCAGCATTGGTGAATAATCCTTGTGAGTGGAAAGTACCGCCAGATGGGTGAGGAATTGCATCCCATCTATCTTTGTCCCACCACTGCCAAGGTGAACCTTCATCCAAACCAAAGCGATTCAAAGGACTTACCACCGGAAATAAGCCCTCTAGGTAATCATGTCCAGCTTCTTGGGAAGCTGCCTTTGCTCTTGTCGTAAATACGTCATTAATATTGGCATCCACGAATACTTTATTGATACCCAGTTCATTAATTCTCCTAGAAATTGTTAAACCACCTTGTACTTGAACTATTGGGTCGCGGGTAGTAGGCACAATTAAAACAGCATCTGTGTAAGGTGCAAAGAAATCTCTAGGCGATTGGAAGGTGATAGAAGGTGGTGTTTTTGCATCAATCCAAGATACATCAGCTAATGCACCTCCTAAATTAATTTGCATTTGAAAATCCGAATTATAATTAACGTGGTTAGGGTAGTTCAAGGTATCCCCCCTAGGAAAACCAAAAGCTGCAATACCAATACCTACGGCTTTACCTTCCACATCTCCATGCACTTGAGGCACTACCATTGGTGTTTCAGGAACGCCATCGCCGTTTATATCTAATAAGAATTTACCAGGTCCGTTCTGTGTTTCCACAATTTTTCTGTACTCTGAAAGTGAAGAAGTCGCCAAAGTAGTGTAGCCACCTGTACCTTCACCCCAAAGGACGATACGGCTAGTATCCACACCAAACTGGTTGCCAAACTCTACATAGCTTCTTTTAAAGTAGCGAACGGCTGTTCTCGCATCTTGAACACTTCTATAAGCGGCTTGTATCAAGCCTAATGCACGCTCTGGCTGAGTTTGTGCCAAAGGATTCCAACCCTGACGATAAGTACAAGAAGCTGCTACGTAGCCCATTTTAGCCAAGCGTCTAGCATATTCCACGATGGAAGAATCGCGGTAAGTACCATTGATTTGTCCATTTTGCGGCACTGGTAAAAAGTTACCTGTATGGAAAATCAACACTAAAGGTCGTTCTTTAGCGCTGTCATCTTCCGGTTCGTAAACGTCCATTATGAGTGGAATTTTTGTAGCTCCACCCGTAACAGGTAAAGTAATTACGGTAGCATTTTGTCCGTAAACAACATTTTGCGTAACCTTTACTTTGTCAAATATTTCCTTCAAGAAGCGACCTTCTTGAGCAGATAGCTGCATAAAGCAACTCAAAACGGCAATTAATGTAAGCAACTGTTTCATTGAAAATGATTTTGAATTTTAATTTGTGTATTGATAAAAAATCTTCATTTGTCTAATCTGGTTTTTACTTTTTGCTTTGCTCATAAACAAAAGAGATATAGGCTAACCTTCCAATTCTAGGACCTCCATAGGTTTGGAAGCGTTTATTATTTAGCATATTAGATGCTCCAATTTTAACGGTAGTCTTCAACTTGTCAAATTTGAAATTGATTTGCCCATCGAGTAGATCATAAGTTGGAATAAACCCAGTGAACTGTGGCGAACCTTCAAACAGAAATCCTTCAATCCATTTATAATTCAACTTAAATCCAAAACCAGAAATCGCTTTACTTGCGAAACTCAAAGGAATATCTCTACCACTAATGCCTAAGTTGAATTTATGCTCTGGCGTGTTGAATGCAGGAATAATCGGGTCATCCGCTGCTGCTTTAATCAGCCTATTCCAAGAGTAGTTGCCATTTAAGGCATAATATCTTTTAAAATAATGATTTACACCAATCGAAAATCCTTGAGTCGTTACAGTATTAATAGAATTAGCAGCATAGCGATAGGCTTGTAATTGAACTGGCAATCCTGTTTGAGGATCGAAAGTTCCTTCCACACCGATATTAAATCCCAAGAAGTTATTGTAAGCACTATAATAATATCCTGCATCCACAAAGGTGTTGTCAAAAAGGGTTGTTCGATAACCTACCTCAAAAGTACGCACTTGTTCTGGACGCACGGGTGCAATATCAAAATACTGCAATATATTAGGTTGTGGCTGCTTGAAATATTCTGTTAAAGATTCAACAGTAATTAGCCCTGTTACCCCCTCTAAGTTACCTGCCAAAATAGCTCTACCAACATCAAGGAATAAGAACTGATCAGAAAGTGTTGGATTGCGAATAGCTGAAGAAAAGGAAACCCTGAAGTAGTCCACATCTGTAGGATGCCAAACCAAAGAGGCTGCTGGGGAGACTAGCCAATTATAATTTTGGTTTTTATCTGTCCTAATCGTGAATTGAGCTTTTAGTTGTTCCGCAAAAAAAGATTTTTCCACACCCGCATATGCTCCAAACTCATAGTTGGTTATCTTAATACCTGCGGTGTCATAAAAAACTGTTCCTCTGGAATCAGGAGTGTATAGTCGAAAATTTCCACCTACTGTAATTTTATCTACACCGTAAGGTCTAAAAATTTGTTCTCCATGAATATGGTATAATGCAGAATTATCAAAAAATCGTGTTCCTCCTTCTGTTCGAAGTGTCCCTCTAATTTCGTTAAACACCTGATCAAATCGCTCTGTACCTGGTGCATAAAAGTCCACAGAGTTGTTATTCGGTGTTTGTGTATTGGCAAAGGCTTCTGCTTCGGAATGCCAAGCAGTCAGTCTATCACTATTTCTAATGAGCCATTCATCGGCTGCTTTGGCATCAAAATCAGCGACAACGGTCAACGTTACAGGGTCAAAAAAGACATTCAGCTTAGGATAATCACTTTCTCGGATTTGTGGTCTAATGTTGCGCAACCAATAATTAGCATAATCTTGAGACCATGTTCTATCATCTTTTGCTCTTTCCAATAACTCTAATGCAGTGAAATAGGGGTCGTAGGATTCGCCAGCACCCGTACGAGTGGTATATGCACGCAAGAAAAAGTGATCGCGCTTGCGATATTCTATTTTATTCTGAAAGAAGGTAATACCTCTTAAGCTAAAACGATTGTCGCCTTGATAAACGGTTGTTCCTGCACCATAACTGCTAGCAAAAATAAATTCTGGTGATTGTTCTGCTTTCTCTGGCTTGGTGCGTAAATGCACGGCAACATTAGCTTTCAAGTTACGGGTGTCATAATCCACTAAGTCTTGTTCTTTATATCCTGTTCTATACCAAATGCCTAGTCCTGGAAATTCCCAACGAGGAAAGGTTGAAAAGTCGTTACCTCTTTGGTATTCATCGCCGTAAATATTGACAGCATCATATCTTCCTGGATTGCTTGCATCCACTCTTGAGCCGTCCACTGGGTCAAAATTGTCTGCTACCCAATCGTCAGCGCGCAAATAGGATAAATTGAATTTATAAGCTAGATAATTTAGTCCTTTTTTATTTTTGATTGCATCTGCCCATCTGATTTCTCCGTTTAGCAAATTTCGTTCACCACCTTTTATCATAGCAGAAAGCCCCTTGTGGAAGAAAGGGTCTTTGGTTTCCATACTAATCACTCCATTGAAGGCACTTGGACCAAAAAAGGCAGAACTTGCGCCCACAATCAAATCTACTTTATTCACATCCAGTTCAGAAGAACCTAAAAAATTACCTAGAGAAAAGTTTAATCCTGGAGCTTGATTGTCCACCCCGTCAATAATTTGGAGAGAGCGCACAGGGCTAGTACTGTTGAAACCTCTGGTATTAATAACTTTAAACCCCAAGCTAGCTGCTGTTAAATCCACTCCTTTCAGAGAACCTAAACCATCGTAAAAATTATCAGAAGCAGTTTCTTTAATGGCAATGTTATCTAATGCTTCAACCGTTAATGGCGATTGTTTTTGCTTATCGCTGATACGTTGCCCTCGTACTTCAACTGTTTCTATAGTCAAGGCATCCGAAGCTAGCGCAACAGCTAAATTATTGATTGAGCCTGTAATTTCCAACTCTTTTTGCGTATAACCCGTGTAAGAAACTATAAGGGTGAAAGGGGTTTTTCTTGAAGTAGTTAACTCAAAAGAGCCATCCAATTCTGTTGTTGTTCCTTCGGAAGTATTTTCTATCAAGATATTTGCACCGATAAGCGGTTCTTTTAATTGCTCATCATAAACTGTTCCTTTGATAGTTGTTTGTGCAACCAAAGGAACTACCAGCAATAGTAGAATAATGTGTGATAAAAGTAGCTTCATATAGAACTTAATATGTTGTTTGTGAGTGTATTTTCCCCAAAATTTCGTATTTCTACACGAAGTAACGAAACTTCGCTGACATTACTAATTTTTTTTTACATCAAATTAGCATCTGTTTAACAATACCTCAAATAAGCCTACATTGTTCCAAATGGTTATGGGAAATTTTTAAAATACATACAAAACTAAACTATTTTCTTGCTTGTAGATAAAATTCGATAGAATATTTTGAATAAATAAACACAAAAATGACCAATTATGATACCAATAAATGCCCCTGCTGTTATGTCTAATGGATAGTGCACACCAACGTAAACCTGACCTACCGCAATAGTAGCCGCCCAAAAAAACAGAAGCACTAGAGCTACCCTAGAAGCATTGAATAAAGTGAACCCTACAAATGTAGCTATCGCAAAATGGTTCGTGGCATGGGAGGAGGTAAAGCTGTAACCACTTCCACAAGGAACAAGGACATTGATGTTTTCTTGCAATTCTATTTGATTGCATGGACGCAATCGCTTTACATTTTTTTTGATGAGTTGGCTACTTATTTGGTCTGCCATTCCAACGGTAGCAGCCAAAATAAATACGAACAGGATAGCTTTTTTCCAAGAGTACTGAATAAAAGCATAAACCAAAAACATTAGATACAAAGGTATCCAAGTGGTTTTCTCTCGCCAAATAGGTATAATGGCATCTAACCAAGGATGACTCCATCCATTGTTAATGGAGAAAAATAAAGATTCATCTAACTGCAAAATAGTTTCCAAATGCGCTAAGTGTTTTTACTTTTGTCTTGCCCAAATAAGTAAACAAACATAAACTAAGGCAAATATCAAGTATTCAACACAAATTACTAACATTTAATTTATTTTACCTTGACATTAATCAAATCTATCTCTGGAATCCGTGGTACTATTGGGGGGTTCGCCAAAGAAAACCTCACACCACAAGACATGGTCGAATGCGCAGCAGCATTTGGCTATTGGACGCTAGAAAGAACAAATAACCCCAAAATCGTTATCGGTCGAGATGCCCGTATCTCTGGCGAACTCATGAGCAATATTGTGGTAAGCACCCTCCGATTTTTAGGCATTACCGTTATTGATCTTGGTTTATCTACTACACCAACAGTAGAAATTGCAGTACCCGAAGAAAAAGCAGGGGCAGGTATTATTCTTACGGCTAGTCATAATCCTAAAAACTGGAATGCCCTGAAATTCTTAAATGAAAAAGGAGAGTTTATTTCTGCTCAAGATGGTGCAGAAGTGCTTCAAATTATTGAAGATGGCACTATAGAATATGTAGAAGTCAATAAACTGGGGGGCTATGAATATAAAGACAATTACATCCAGAAGCACATTCAGAAAATCTTAGCACTTCCGCTGGTGGATGCCGACGCTGTGCGTGCCAAGCAATACAAAATCGTGGTAGATGCCATTAACTCAACAGGAGCTATTTCTGTGCCACCACTTTTGATGGAATTAGGCTGTGAAGTAGTTTTATTGAACGGTACGCCCAATGGCGACTTTGCGCATAATCCCGAACCATTACCAGAGCATTTGACTGGTCTTGTTCAAGCAGTGTTGAAGCACAAAGCCGATATGGGTATTGCTGTTGACCCCGATGTGGATCGTCTTGCGCTGGTTTGCGAAAATGGTGAACCTTTTGGTGAAGAATATACTTTGGTAGCCGTTGCCGATTATGTGTTGCAACATACACCTGGTAATACAGTTTCTAATCTTTCTTCGACTCGTGCTTTGCGCGATGTGACAGAAAAAAGAGGTCAACGCTATGAAGCAGCAGCCGTAGGCGAAGTAAATGTAGTGGAAAAAATGAAGGAACTCCATGCACCTATCGGTGGAGAGGGCAATGGCGGTATCATCTATCCTGAATTGCATTATGGTCGAGATGCTTTGGTGGGGATTGCACTATTCCTTTCTCATTTGGCACACTACGGAAAAAGCGTCTCTAGCTTGAGGGCGCAATATCCAAACTATCATATGTCAAAAAATAAAGTTCAGCTAACACCAGAATTAAATTTGGATAACATCTTTACCAGATTGAAAGAAAAATACAAAAATGAGCAACTCAATACGATTGATGGCTTAAAAATCGAATTGCAAGAAGGATGGATTCATTTGCGCGCCTCCAATACAGAACCGATTGTGCGCATTTACACTGAAGGAAAATCAGAAGTGATTGCTGAAAGTTTTGCTAATAAGATTAAATCAGATATGATTGAAATTATGCGCGATTATCAAGAAGAGTAAAAAAAATAAAAAAAGGCGGAAAATTAAATTTCCGCCTCCATCAAAACAACCATAGATAAACACTCATTAATAACGGCTTGCCATTTCAACATCAAACTAGATTCATATGAAATAAGG
>CALDYY010000064.1 GCA_937944245.1 uncultured Saprospiraceae bacterium
GTATTGCCTGCTAACAAAATGCTAGTGGAACAACCACCGCAGGTATTAAAAGTAATTATGGAGGGTATTGGTTGGGATTTAGTTTATGAATCTTTTTACAAAAGTTATGTTAAAATAAATATTGAAATTAATAATTTCTACTCTACTTTTATCAATACTCCAGAATTGATGACGAAAGTAGAATCTCAAATAGAACGATTCAGCTTAAAGAGAATAAGCCCCGAGTATTTGATGATAAACTTAGAAGAGAGAATAGCAAAAAAAGTGCCTATTCGATTGAATTTGGAAGCCAACATTCCTTCGCAGTATTATATAAAAGAAGAAACAAATCTTATACCAGATAGTGTAATTATTTATGGTATTGCTTCTTCTCTTGATAGTGTAGATTATTGGGAGACAGAGCCTTTAGTGATAAAAGATGTAATTGAAAGCACAAAAAGTAAAGTAAAAATTAAGCCGTCCAACAACCAATTAATTGAGGTAGAAATTATTGATGTGGAAGTGTTTACCCCAATTGAACGCTTAGCAGAAAAGAAATTTTTTGTTCCAATCATTATTAAAAATTATAAAAGTAAGGACAGCATAAAAATTTTTCCCAATAAAATACAACTTCAAATATCTATTGGTTTGAGCGATTTTAGTAAACTAGATGAATCCCAATTTATTGCTGAAGTGGACATGAAGGACAGTGAAATAGGCACAACAAATAATACTTTACCCATTTATATTTCCGACTATCCTAGTTATGTTCGTGCTATTAATTTTAGTCCAAAATCTGTTGAATATTTTATTCTAAAATAGTCTAAGACACTACATTTTGTGGCGTGCCATTTAAAAATGCTTTTATATTTTCAGCAGTAATATTCATTAAATTTTGTCGTGCGTTTTTGGATGCCCAAGCAATGTGTGGGGTTATAATACAGTCGGGGACATCAAAAAGTAAATTACCTTGTTTAGGTGGTTCTTCACTTATAACGTCCAATGCTGTGCCTGCAATTTGCCTATTTACTAGCGCATTTTTTAAATCTTGTTCGTTGATAAGTCCTCCCCTTGCTGTATTAATTAAATAAGCTGTCGGGCGCATAACTTGAAGTAAATTTTTATTAACCACTTGTTCATTTGCAGAACTCAATGGAGCGTGAAGACTAACAAAATCACTTTGTTGAAATAAGGTTATTAAGTCAACAAAATGAAGATTAGTATTTTTAAATTTCTCTGGACTTCTATGGTGGATTAACACCTGCATACCAAAAGCTATGGCTATTTCAGCTACTTTTTGTCCGATTCTACCATATCCATAAATGCCCATTGTTTTTCCTGCTAATTGTATAATTGGTTGTAATGTATAACAAAAATCAGGTTGATTACCCCAATCTCCTTTTTTTACGCTTTCATTATGTTTTTCTACTTTATTGGTTAACGTAAGTATTAATGCAAAAACATGTTGTGCAACAGAATCAATACCATAACCCACTGTATTACAAACGATTATTTTTCTGTTTTGAGCAGCTACAAGGTCAATATTATTATAGCCAGTTGCTGTAACGCAAATACATTTTAAGCGTGGGAGTGCGTTTATGATTTCTTCTGTAATCACGACTTTATTCACAAGAAGAATATCTGCGTCTTTAGCTCTTTCTATAATGAAAGCCTCATTCGTACGGTCATAATATTTGAAGTTACCTATTTTTTCGATTACCTCCCAACTTAAATCACCCGGATTTAAGGTATAGCCATCAAGTGCAACAATATTAATAGGATTCATCATTATTTTTTTTAAATGCTTTCAAATAGAGCCACAAGGTACTATAAAGTTCTGCTATTTGATAAGGACAACGTATGCAAGGCTCAAATTGGGCTTTGTTTCTGGCATCGTTCGGGAAAATAAATATTTCAGAAGAGGAATGAGAAGAAGACAGTAAACCATCAGGAAGATATAAATTTATACTATCCTGATTATAGATTTTTAATTGAGGTAATAGCGTTCTATTACCATCTAATTTAAAATATCCAATAGGTAAATTGATAGGGTTTTCTATACTTTGTGTTTTAATTAGCGTAGTATCTTTCCAATATTCTACGGTTTGTTCCTTCAAAAAAATGAGTATAATATTAGGAACTAAATCTTGTGAGGATTGATTTTCTTGGACTGTTACATCATTGTTACAAGCAACAATTAATAGCAATAAAAAAAGAAAGTAACGCATAAAAAATACTTGGATGAAATACAAATTTACATTATTTCATTCAAGTATTAATTAATTTAATCTTATTGTTTATTTAGTGCCCAATCGTACTCTATAAAACTAATTTTGGCAGTAGCATTTATTTTAGTGCTACTAAATTGATTAAGATAATTTATTAAATCACCAAAATCTTCTTTGTACCAATCGAATATTCTGGATACTTTTACAGTACTCGCTGAAAGTTGATTATATTTTGTATTATTAATAAACTTCTGTGCTTGATTTGCTAAGTTTGTTTCTAAATTACTTGCTGTCCAAGCTTTATTCAATAACGGAGGACAAGATTTAGCAGCGCAATTTACTGCAAAATGAATACGCGGCTCTTTATACTTTGGACGAATAATGTCGTTTTCAATATTATTTAGAGAATAGGTTTTATCACCTATTTTTATCCATTTTACATCCCAAGGTTTGCCATCATGCAAATCTTTTATACTTTTTAATGGATAATTGTCTATAATCAATTTAATAGTGAAGGCATTATACACATTAATCCAATAAGCCAGTTGCTCATTTTTGCTCCAACTGTTGGTTGGTGTATTCTGTTGCAAGGCTTTTAAGTAGCTTTCTAAACTACTTTTACTTTTTTGTAATCCAGCATAATCTACATTTCCAGTTTTATCTACATATTTTTGTAGCAGTTGATCCCAAGCAGTATGGTCAAATTTAGTGGTTGTTTGAGCGGAAGTCGGATTGGTAAACCAAAAATTTAAAAAGACAAAGAGAAACAAATAAAAATTCATTTTTTTTATTTTTTGATGAATACCTTTACAACGTGGTAGGTTTATCAAATGTTGGATAAAAAATGAAAAGCTGTACGATAAAGGACATTTTAACTTTTCCTTAAATTTATAAGCAACGATAAGGATAAAGTTATTTCTTATTTAATGTCCTCAAAGATTTTTTAATAATGTACGCTGTATGTTTATTATCGCTTTCTGTTTCCCAATGTTTACAAAGCTGAATCACAAAATCGGGGCGGGTTTTGCTGGCGTCATTCAACCAGTTGCCTACACTATCCTTCACATACTTAGATTGGTCTGCTTTTAGCGGTTCTAAAATAGGTAGTGCCAATGCTGGTTCTTTTTTTAAAATATCAATGTGATTGCACCACACGCCTCTTGGGCGGGTAGCTTCACTTGCGAATCGTCTTATATTTTCATCGTTATCTTGTACCCATTGAGAAAAAATAATAATACTTTCACTTATATTTTTGTCTAAGGTAGGTCGAACTGCCATCCAACTCATTTCGCGAACGCCAAAATGAGCATCAGCAGCAAATGGCTTAATAGCCTTTAACATTTGCCTTATACTAAGGCTTTTGTCCTTGCCAATGGCATAACTTACCCAACATCGAACGGCATCTGAGGGGTGTATAGCTAAACAACTCAAGAATGTTTTATCTTGATTTTCAATGATTTGTATTAAAAGTGCTTCGCCAATTGTTTCGTTTATTGTATTTACCGTTACTTTTTTTAAGGCATTAATTTGGTTCAGAATAGGCATTAAATAATCCGTTCGCTGATATTGTTGAAGCACGTTTTGAAGTAGTAATTTTTGGTCAATTGCTAGCCATTCTACTAGGTTTGCAGATGGTATTTCTCCTTTATTTAATTGGGTTAAGATGTTTGGAGATAGCTCTTTGAACGATTTCGCTCCTTTTCTTTGGGTGGTTTCTGTATTGCTCATACATGAAGATAGTAAAGATTACATAATTTTTTTTACTTTAAACCAAATGTAGATGATTATGGAAATGAATACCATGAAAAATAAAATAAGAAAATATCCATAATGCCATTCTAGTTCGGGCATATTTTTAAAGTTCATGCCGTAAACACCCACAATAAATGTTAGCGGGAGAAAGAATGCAGAAAAAATAGTTAGTAATTTCATTACATCGTTATTCCTTTGGGCAGTTAGAGAAAGGTAAGAATTTAAAATAGTATTTGTATTTTCTATAATTTCGTCGTATTGAAGAATATAGTTTGTTGTAGTTTCTTTTAAGTCTTGTAAAACAGAATTTAATTCTGGAACAGTTGTTATTTGGTTAAGTACATTTTGAGTTAGATTTAATATTTTTTTTGTTATCCTTGCTTTAGACTTTTGATAATACAATGTTTTAATAGAAATGTTTTTGCTATTTTCCAAGAATACTTCTTTTTCTAGTGCTTCTATTTTTTCATTTTGAATTTGTAATGGCTGCTCATAAGTAAGTAACATTTGCTTAATAATATCTAGCATTAAGGCTTCACTACTGTTGTAATTGTCACCACATTTTGCTAGAAAACCAAAATTAGCTCTATGAACAGTAAATAATTTTTTTTCATTAATGAAAAAAGCAATTTTATTTGATAATTCACCCACTGTGATTACATTATCTCTAAGATTTTCAGAATGCGCTCTTAAAATGATAAATGTATAATACTCTAGTTTCTCTAGTTTTGGGAGGTGTCCATATTGTAGGCTATCTTCAAGCAGGTTCATTTCAAGTGGAAACGGTGCAGTCAATGACTTTAGCTCTTCTTCACTAGGCTGTTCTAAATCTGTCCATTGAAAATGTTGAAATGTTGTTATTTTTTGTCCCATTTTTATAAAACTAAATGATTGTATATTTTATAATAACCAATTATATTTTTATCAGTCGTCTATTTGAAAAGTAACAATAAGTTGGCAGTTATATTCTATTTGCTTTTTAAATACCAACAAAAGTAACTTAATTTTCAAAATTGTAATGATAAAGGATTTTGCAAAAACACTTGCAAATCATCTTAATTTAATTATTTTTGTAATAAGACTTTAAACGATTATTCAAGCTAAACTTGAATGAAAAATAGCTACATGAACGTAAAACCATTTTTAGACGATAACTTCCTGTTGGAAAATAGGATGGCTGAAATCCTATATCACGCCTACGCCAAAGAGCAGCCTATCATTGATTATCATAATCATTTGCCGCCTAATCAAATTGCTGAAAATAAGCAATTTAATAACATCACTGAAGTTTGGCTTTATGGCGACCATTACAAATGGCGTGCTATGCGTACCAATGGCGTGAATGAACATTACATCACAGGGAGTGCCGCTGACGAGGAAAAATTTCTAAAATGGGCAACAACAGTGCCGTCCACCATTAGAAATCCATTATTTCACTGGACTCATTTGGAATTACAACGCTATTTTGGTATCCAAGAAGTGCTTTCGTCCAAGAATGCGGCACAAATGTATGCACAATGCACGGCGCAATTACAGCATCCTGCTTACCGTACACAGGGTTTGTTGGATAAAATGAAGGTAGAAGTCGTTTGTACGACTGATGACCCGACTGATAGTCTGGAATATCATCAAATGTATGCGGCAAGTCAACATAAAATGAAAATGCTTCCTACTTTTCGACCTGATAAAGCTATCTTGATTAGCAATGAAAATTATTTAGAATACTTGCAGAAGTTAGAAAAGGCTGCCGATATTGAAATTTCAGATTATGAGCATTTAATCACTGCACTACAAAAGCGGGTACATTATTTCAAAGCAAATGGTTGCTGCATCTCGGATCATGGTTTAAATAAGGTATTTTCTCGCCCTTTCACGCCTTTGGAAATGCAACGCATTTTTACAAAAAGGCTAAATCGCCAAACGCTTTCCCAAGAAGAAATTGAAACATTTATTTCAGGTATTATGCACGATTTAGGCATAATGTATGCTGAACAAAACTGGGTAATGCAACTTCATTTAGGTGCATTGCGCAACAATAGCAGCCGTATGATGCGCCAACTCGGTCCAGATACGGGCTTTGACAGTATTGGTGATTATCCGCAAGCGCAGGATTTAGCCACTTTTTTGAATCGCTTAGATGATATAGATAAATTACCTAAAACGATTATTTATAATTTGAACCCAAGCGATAATGAGGTTATGGCAACTATGATTGGCAATTTTAATGATGGCAGTGTGCGAGGGAAAATACAGTACGGCTCTGGCTGGTGGTTCTTAGACCAAAAAGATGGTATGGAAAAGCAGTTAAATGCCCTTTCCAATATGGGCTTATTGAGCTGTTTTATTGGGATGTTGACAGATAGTCGTAGTTTTCTTTCTTTCCCAAGACACGAGTATTTTAGGCGTATTTTGTGCAATCTGATTGGCAAAGATGTACATAACGGAGAGTTACCCAACGATGAAATGTGGTTAGGTGGTATCGTGCAAGATATATGCTACAGAAATGCTAAACAGTATTTTGAGTTCTAGAACAAATCGAGATACAATTTAAAACAAAACAATCAACTCGAAATTTTATGAAGAAAATTGTAACATTTGGTGAAATCATGTTGAGGTTAACTCCTCCGGGAATGCTTCGTTTCTCGCAGGCAGCCTCTTTTGATGTGGTGTATGGTGGCGGTGAAAGCAATGTCGCTGTATCACTTGCCAACTACGGCTTACCTGTTGAGTTTGTCACCCGAATCCCTAAAAATGACATCGGCGATTGTGCGTTGATGGAAATGAGAAAGAGAAATGTTGGTACGAATTACATGCTAAGAGGCGGTGAACGTTTAGGAATTTATTTTCTAGAGATGGGGGCTGTGAGTAGAGGGAGCAAAGTTATTTACGACCGTGCGTACTCTTCGATTGCTGATATCAAGCCAGGCATGGTGGATTGGGAAAAAGTGTTTGAAGATGCGCAATGGTTTCACTGGACAGGTATTACTCCTGCTTTGTCGCAAGGTGCTGCGGATGCCTGTTTAGAGGCAATTCAAATAGCCAATAAAATGGGGGTAATGGTTTCTACGGACTTAAATTATCGCAAAAAGTTGTGGCAATATGGCAAAGCTCCCGGCGAAATCATGCCAGCATTAGTAGAAGGTTGCGACGTGATTTTAGGTAATGAAGAAGATGCAGAAAAACATTTTGGCTTACATCCTGAAAATGTGGATGTTACACATGGTTCATCTGTGGAAGGAAAAGCATACCTTTCTGTTTTGAAGCAGTTGATGGAGCGTTTCCCAAGAGCTAAGAAAGTCATTACAACGCTTCGCGGCTCAATTAGTGCTTCGCATAATACTTGGTCAGGTGTGTTGTATGATGGGAAAACCTTATTTGAAGCGCCTACTTATCAAATTACCCATATCGTGGACAGAGTAGGGGGCGGCGATAGCTTTATGGCAGGCTTGATTTACGGTTTATTAACCTATCCTAATGACGACCAGAAAGCCCTAAACTTTGCCGTAGCGGCAAGTTGCTTAAAACATACTATTTATGGTGATGCTAATTTGGCAACGGTGGAAGAAGTGGAACAACTTATGGCTGGCGATGCAAGTGGTCGCGTGAGTAGATAAAAATTTGGCTTGGTTGTTTATTTAGGTGTTAAGTCAATATTTATACGAATAAACAACTAAGCAATTCAACTATCCAACAATTAAGGAAATGGCAAGATTTACAAGAATACAAGTTGCTCAGAAAATGGTGGAAACGGGTATGGTGCCTCTGTTTTACCATCCTGACGTGGAATTGGGCAAAAATATACTCAAAGCCTGCTATGAAGGTGGTGCTAGGTTACTAGAATTTACCAGTCGTGGTGATTTTGCGCATGAGGTGTTTGGCGAATTGAGTAAATACTGTGCCAAATCACTTCCAGAAATGATACTTGGTGTAGGCTCTGTTACCGATGCTGCAACAGCCTCTTTGTATATGCAACTTGGGGCAAATTTTATTGTAACGCCTGTATTGCGCGAGGATATTGCGATGGTGTGCAATCGAAGAAAAGTGCTTTGGTCGCCTGGTTGTGGCTCATTGACAGAAATTTGTCGTGCTGAAGAATTGGGTTGTGAGATTGTAAAACTCTTTCCAGGAGGTACTTACGGACCTAACTTTGTGAAAGATATTAAAGGTCCACAACCTTGGACAAACGTAATGCCCACAGGTGGCGTTTCGCCAGACCGAGATAATCTCAAAGGCTGGTTCGATGCAGGCGTAACGTGCGTAGGTATGGGGTCGAAATTAATTTCCAATGAAATTATTGCCAATAAATCCTACGGTGAGCTTCGTCAACAAGTGGTAGCAACGCTGGCAATCATTCAAGAATTGAGAGCAGGAAAGAAAATAACGATATGATGAACATGAAATTCGCTTTTTACATTACCATGGTTATAGCCTGTTTTTGTGGCAGTTGCACAGAAGTAGTTGGTGTAAAAAGTCTGAAATTAGGACACAGCCTTGATGTAACGCATTCCGTGCATCAGGGCATGGTTTACATGGCAGAGAAAGTTAAAGAAAAATCAGGAGGTAAGCTTATCGTGGAAGTTTATCCTAATCAGCAATTAGGTACAGAACGCCAATGTTTGGAATTGCTGCAAATTGGTAGTTTAGCCATGACCAAAGTTTCGGCAGCTGTGATGGAAAATTTTGCGCCCAACATCCAAGTTTTTAGCCTGCCTTATATGTTCCGAGATAGGGAACACGCTTACAGGGTGCTTGACGGACCAATTGGTAAGTCGCTATTGCAGCAAAGTGAACGCTATTGGCTTCGTGGGTTAGCTTATTTCGATTCTGGTCAGCGGTCTTTTTATGCCAAAAAGCCCATTCGCACGCCAGATGACATAAAAGGACAAAAAATTCGTGTCCAAGAAAGTGTAACTGCTATGAACTTGGTGCGCTCGTTAGGCGGTTCGCCAACGCCGATTTCTTGGGGTGAAATTTACACTTCTTTGCAGCAAGGCGTGATTGATGGCGCAGAAAACAACCCACCTAGTTTTTACCTTTCTCGCCATTACGAAGTTTGTAAATATTATACCTTGAACGAACATACGACAGTACCAGATATTTTAATTATCAGCACTGTTTTTTGGGATAAACTAACTTCCGAGGAACAACAATGGCTACAAGAAGCTGCCGATGAAGCTACTATTCATCAAAGAGAACTTTGGAAAATTTCAGAGCAGGAAGCACTAGATGCCGTTCAGGCAGCAGGTGTAGAGATTATTCGACCGGATAAATCCCTATTCGCGGAAAAAACAAAGGTTTTATTTGAGGACTACAAAAATAAACCAGAGATTTATCAATTAATTCAACAGATACAAGCAACGCAGTGAGAGCAAAAATTGACAATATTTTAGGCTATTTTTTGGTATTGCTCATGGCGGTAATGACCATTGATGTGCTACTAGGCGTGGTTACTAGGTATGTTTTGGGCAGTCAATTAAGCTGGTCAGAAGAATTAGCACGATTTTTGCTGATGTGGATTGGCATTTTAGGCGCGGCTTATGCTTCTGGGCAAAAAAAACACTTGGCGATTGAGCTATTGCAAACTAAACTAAGCGCAACGCAGCAAAAGAATTTAGATATATTCATTAATTTAATAGTCATCTCATTTGCGGTAACGGTAATGATTATAGGCGGGTTACGCCTGATTTATATCACGCAAACCTTAGGTCAACTTTCCCCTGCGTTGAGAGTTCCGATGGCTTTTATTTATGCCGTAGTCCCTTTGAGTGGATTATTAATTCTATACTACAAAACCTACGATTTGCTTCAAGAAGCATAAGTCAATCAACAAAACGAAAAACAAATGGAAATATTCATATTGGTCTTTTCCTTCATTATTTTACTTGGTATTGGCGTTCCCATTGCATGGAGTATTGGTTTGAGTAGTATTTTTACTATGCTCGTTAGTATTCCCGCTATTCCTGCTTTCACCACAGTAGCGCAGCGCATGATAACAGGGTTAGATAGTTTCTCACTTTTGGCTATTCCGTTCTTTGTATTGGCAGGACAAATTATGAATCGAGGGGGCATTGCAAAACGTTTAATCGCTTTTGCCAAAGCCTTAGTTGGTTCGCTTCCAGGCGGATTGGCGCATGTAAACATCATTGCTGCTATGCTATTTGGCGCAATTTCTGGTTCGGCAGTGGCGGCAGCTTCAGCATTAGGTTCAACAGTAGGCAGAAAAATGGAAGAAGAAGGCTACTCCAAAGAGTTTGCAGCTGCCGTAAACGTAACGGCTTCCACTACGGGGTTAGTCATTCCGCCTAGCAATATCTTGATTGTCTATTCTTTAGCGAGTGGTGGGGTTTCTATTGCGGCACTTTTTTTAGCAGGCTATGTGCCAGGCATATTGACAGGATTAATGCTAATGCTTGTAGCAGCCGTTTGGTCAAAATATCGAAATTTTCCTGTAGGCGAAAAGTCAAATTTTAAAACTGTAATTAGCACCTTTATAGATGCTTTGCCAAGTTTATTTTTGCTTTTTGTCGTCATTGGTGGCATTGTGGCAGGTATTTTTACAGCTACAGAGGCTTCGGCAGCAGCCGTTTTGTATTGTTTGATACTAACATATTTTTATGGTGAAGTTGCTATTAGAGAACTACCCTCTATTTTCCTGCAATCTGTTGAAACTACGGCGATTGTGATGTTACTCATTGGCACTTCCATGAGTATGTCGTGGATTATGGCTTACGAAAATATCCCTCAAAACATTACTGACATTTTACTTTCTGTCAGCGATAATAAAATTATTATCTTATTGATTATCAACTTAATACTTCTTTTTGTTGGTATATTTATGGATATGACTCCTGCGGTCTTAATTTTTACACCTATCTTTCTACCTGTTGTGCAAGCAATTGGTATTGACCCTACTCATTTTGGTATTATTATGGTCATGAACTTGTGTATTGGCTTATGTACTCCACCTGTTGGTGCGGTGTTGTTTGTAGGTGTAGGTGTGGCAGGTACAACTATTCAAAAAGTGGTTCGACCGCTACTACCTTTGTTTGTTGCTATGTTAGTGGCATTACTTTTAGTAACTTACATACCAGCACTAAGTCTTTGGTTACCAAGTATTTTTGGTTTATAATTTCGTACTATGCAACCTGTATTAAAAGTTCATCCTCAAGATAATGTCATTGTTGCTCTTCAAGATTTGGCAGTAGGTGAATTAGTTACCTGCGATAGGCAGCAATATGAAATTAAAGAACGCATTCCTGCTAAACATAAATTTGCTACTACTGATTTGCAAATTGGCGATCCTGTTTTCATGTATGGCGTGCGCATTGGTAAAGCAGTACAACCTATTCAGCAAGGACAGCGCATTAGTATAGAAAATGTAAAACACGCTGCTGAAATCTATCAAGTAACTACAAAAAATAGTATTTGGCAAGCACCTGACGTGAGTCGCTTCCAGCATCGCACTTTTGAGGGTTACCATAGAGCCGATGGCAAAGTAGGAACACGCAATTACTGGCTAGTTTTTCCATTGGTTTTTTGCGAGAATCGCAATATTAAAGTAATGGAGGCAACCTTACTGGAGCAATTAGGTTATGCTCGCCCCAACAAGCATCAACTGGATGTATTGCCTTTAATTGACGCTTACAAAAAAGGAGCATCTGTGGATGAATTGTTGGACATAAAACTGCGTCAACCTGTTAAGCAAACATTTAAAAATACACTTTTCCCCAACGTTGATGGCATCAAATTTTTGCTGCACGATGGTGGTTGTGGTGGTATTCGCCAAGATTCGGAAGCGTTATGTCGTTTGTTGGCGGGCTATATTTCCAACCCTAATGTAGCAGGTGCAACTATATTGAGCCTAGGTTGTCAAAATGCTCAATTTCATATTTTGGAAACAGCTTTACAAGAGATGAGTGGTGCACATCAAAAGCCTTTATTCATTTTAGAGCAGCAAAAAAGCACCTCTGAAACCGCTTTCATTGAAGAAGCCGTCAAAAAAACATTTGTGGGGCTTACTCAAGCGAATAAATACACTCGTCAATCAGCACCCTTGAGTAAATTGGTACTTGGCTTAGAATGTGGTGGCTCTGATGGCTTTTCAGGCATCACGGCTAATCCTGCGCTTGGACATACCTCAGATATGCTTGTGGCTTTGGGCGGTGCGGCAATTTTATCCGAGTTTCCAGAATTGAACGGGGTGGAGCAGGAATTAATTCACCGGTGTCAAAATCAAGCATTAGCAGAAAAATTTGCTTATTTAATGCAAACTTACAGCAATAGAGCTAAAGCTGTGGGGTCAGGATTTGACATGAATCCTTCACCTGGCAATATCAAAGATGGCTTAATTACAGATGCTATGAAATCAGCGGGTGCTGCCAAAAAAGGAGGAACTTCGCCTATTGTGGATGTTTTGGATTATACCGAGCAAGTCAAAAAAGCTGGATTGCATTTGCTTTGCACGCCCGGCAACGATGTGGAAAGCACAACTGGTTTAGCAGGTTCAGGAGCAAATTTAATTGTGTTTACTACTGGATTGGGCACGCCAACTGGTAATCCGATTACGCCAGTTATCAAATTTTCTAGCAATACAGAATTGTATGAAAGGATGAACGACATTATTGATATTGATGCTGGAACAATCGTGAGTGGAGAAGATAATATCCAGTCTAAAGGCGAAGAACTATTAGATTCCTTGATTGAAATAGCCAGTGGTAAACCCGCAAAGGCAGAACAATTAGGACAAGATGATTTCATTCCTTGGAAACGAGGAATTTCACTCTAATTTTACCTCTAAATATAACAAAGAATGAAACCACTTAATCGAAAACATATTCCGTCGCCTGTATTGCCTATTAAAGTGCTACAATTTGGTGGCGGTAATTTTCTGCGCGCTTTTATCGGCTACATGATTGACCGTTTCAATCAAAAGACCAATAGCGATTTGGGTATTGCTGTTATCAAGACGACTGCTGAGGGCAACTATAATGATTGGAAAGCGCAAGATGGCTTGTACCATGTTAGGACAAGAGGTATTCAAGAAGGCGAATTAATTGCCGATATTGATTTGGTTACTGCTGTTAGTTCTATTATTCATCTCTACGAAGAATGGGACAATTATTTAGCATTAGCTCGTTCTGCATCTGTCCAATTTATTTTTTCTAACACTACTGAAGGTGGACTGATGATTTCAGAAGAGGATAAATCAACGGATACGCCACCCATCTCTTTTCCTGCAAAGCTAACGGTTTGGTTACATGAGCGTTTTCGTCATTTTCAAGGGGATGAAAAAATGGGCTGCATCATTATGCCTTGTGAATTGCTAATTGATAATGGAGCATTATTAAAAAATTTAATTTTAACAACTGCTAAAAAATGGCAACTTTCTATTGACTTTATTCAATGGATAGAAACGGCGAATACTTTTTGTAACACATTAGTAGATCGCATTGTGCCTGGTGTGCAGCGTACACAACTTCCTGAAATATGGGAAGATATTGGTTATCAAGATAATATGTTCACAGAAGGGGAACCTTATCATTTGTTTGCTATTGAAGCTCCTGAATCGGTGGCAACTACTTTGCCCTTACATGAAATAGGATTAAATGTAGTTTATACGGATAATCTTGCTCCTTTTCGTCAGCGCAAAGTGAGCATTTTGAATGGAGCGCACACAGGAATTGTGCCAGTGGCTTATTTGTATGGTATTCGCATTGTTCGCGATGCAGTGGAGGACGACCTGACAGGAACATTTTTGCTTCGGATGATAGAAGAAGAAATTTTGCCTACACTGGATATGCCACCTTCTGAACTCCGAAAGTACATGACGAGCGTAATTGACCGATTTAAAAATCCTTATATCAACCACTACCTGATTAATATTGCGCTGAATAGCTTTTCTAAATTCAAGGCTCGGTTATTGCCCACTATACAAGCATATTACCGCATTTACCATCAAGCGCCGCCGTTGATTTCGTTTTCTTTTGCTTGTACTATCCTCTTTTACAGAGGTTTATTTGATGGTGAGCATATTCCACTCAACGACGACCCCGCAGTGCTTCACCTGATGAAAACACTTTGGGAGAAACATCCTGACGATTATGAAATCATCGTACATCAAGTGCTTTCATGGTCTGCATTTTGGGGCGAGGATTTAACGAACTATCAAGGATTTAGTGGCTTAATTGCTGCTTATCTTCAATTAATTGAAGATTTTGGCATGGAGTATAACCTCAATATGGTATTAGCAGAAGAAGAAAGCTTGGAGTAAGTGCTTTGATATAAAACACGGATTTGGCTGATTTTACGAATGGTACACGGATAAGAAGTAATCCGTGAAAATCAGTACAATCCATCTAATCCGTGTTCCATACTTTTTTAGAACACAGATTCGACTGATTTTACGAATAGTACACGGATAAAGAGCAATGCGTAAGAATCGGTAAAACCTGTAAAATCTGTGTTCCATACTTTTTATAGAACACAGATTCAACTGATTTTACGAATGGTACACGGATAAAAAGAAATCAGTGTTCCATAGCTAAATTGTTTCTTTCAAAGTCCCAAGATAAGCCACCAAATCTCGAATTTGCCGTTTCGTGAGCCGATCTGCCATGCTTGGCATGCTAGAAACTGCGTTAATGCGTTCTTTTACTTGCAATTTATCTACTGTTCGAGTTTCTGTTTTGCTCACTTTTACAGTGATACTTTTGTTATCCTCTGCTTCCACAATGCCTGCTACTACTTCGTCGCTGTGCAAAGTAAGGGTAGCAAAGCCATAACCCAAAGCCATCACTGCACTAGGATCAACTAGCGATTCTAACAAACCACGTTCATCGTACTTTGAACCAATACCAATCAGGTTTGGACCAACCTCAGCGCCAGGACCTCCAATGGCATGGCATTTTAAACACTGCGCATTTCCATCCCAAAGTGCTATATTCTTCCCTTTTTCTGCATTTCCTCCTTCCAAACATTCTCTGTAAGCCGCAACTTTATCTTCCTTCGGTTTGCTGGCTTCATATTGTTGTAACAACGCAATTAAGCCTTCATTTTCACTAGCTGCCACGGTTTCTACTAACTCCAGTTCAAGACTAGGGGAGAGTTGGTTATTCATTAACGCCTTCATTTTGTTTGCCAATAACGCTACGGCTGGCTCACCTTTGAATTTGCTAAGTGCTGTAAAAGCAGCTTGCTGCTCCTGAATGCTACCCTTGTTCAATACTTTTTCAAATAGCTCTACAGCTCGCTGTTCTGGCAAATTTGATTCAGGGATAATGCTCAGTGCAGTAGCCCTTACTTTATCGCTCTTATCATTTAGTGCTAAATCCAATATTTTATCTAATTGTGGCGCATTTATTTGATTGAGCGCAATAAGCGCTTGGCTGCGCACTTCTATATCTTTATGACGTTGAACCATATTGACTAATGTATTGGCAGCCGTACCAATTTTCATTCTGCCAATCGCTACTATGGTTGCCATCTGAATCATCGGATTGTTTTCTGCTAGTAAAGATTCTGTAATCGGCTGAAAAACTGTGGTAGCAAGTGCGCCATCTCGCTCGACTTTACCTCGATAACGTCCATCCACTCTATCCAACACAGAAGGGTTCGCCCAAACACTGAGTGCGGCAATGGCTTCGGCACGCATGGCAGCAGGTGCAGACTTGCGAAGAATAAATGCTTTTAAAAGGTCAATATTTTCAGATTTACCAACTCTTGAATTGGCATTGATGGCTCGTCTCAATAAAGCCTCATCCGTAAAACGTGTTTCTTGTAGCACTTGAGCCAAAGCAGGCAATGCTTCTTCAATAGACCAGTCGTCGTTGATGGCTCTAGCTGCTTCGGTTACTATATATTCATCGGCATCCTTTAAAAATTCAGCAACGCCTTTGTGCTGCATTCTGCGCAGAGCAACTACCGCCACTGTTCTTGCTGCACGAGAAGGATGATTTTTTAGGGCAATGAGTGGTTCGGCTTGTCCAATTCGACCAAGCGCAACCATAGCGCCATGTCGAAGATAAGTGTCTTCATCATTGTTTTGAATGACCAAATCAATAATTGGCTGGGTAGCATTTGGATAAGCAATTCTGCCAAGTGCTTCCATGGCAAAAAACTGTACCCTCTGCGAAGGATGTTTGAGCAAAGTAATCAATTGATTTGCAGGTTTTTCATAGCGAATATCGCCGAGTATTTTTACGGTTTGTGCTACAATTTCTGCATCTTTATCATTGAGTAATGGCAATAATTTTTCAGCTATTGCTTTATCTTTTCTAGCCAACTGTCCAATGCCCCAAATGGCATGCACTCTAGCTAGTTGATGTGCAGTTTGTTCTGTCATTTTCACAAAAGCAGTTAACCCGTTATTTCCTCTTTTTGCTAATTCAAATTGTGCTTTTTGGCGCACGCGCATATCGGCGTGTTTG